>JBEKUL010000061.1:0-18121 GCA_049515055.1 Steroidobacteraceae bacterium
AGGCCCGCAACTGTCCAATGTAAACACCTACACGCCAAACCGGCACACCCTCCTGATCAACCCCGGCGATGTGCTCGTTGTCTCGATCAGGGATACACCGGAGGGATTGAATGCGACTATTCGAGACTTGACTAGCGGTCAGACCGGGTACATGACAGCCAGCGCCGCAAACGGTTTTATGACCACCTCGATGAGCAATTGTGCCGGCACGCCCTTCAATTTCCACGCCGAGTACGATACTGCGTCGATCAATAACCGGGTCCCCTGGGCGGCGCTCGAGGGTGGCGTCCTGATGGAAGAGGAGATCGGTCACTCCGAGATCTGCCAGAAACTGATCAACCAGGACCCGACTTCCTTCTCTTACGGCGACGGCCAATCCTTTACCGACAACCAGACATTCGATACCTGCGTGGGAGGGTCGGAGGGACGCAGGCAGGTGGGAGCGGGCCCTTGCGACCCCACCACAGGCCTTTGCCAGAACGCCGAAACACAAGGCCCTGCTGGCCCACAGCCTTGCCCAACCAATAACCCCGCAAGTGGCGCTTTGTGCGAGTTCGCCGACGGCTGGTGCTTTCCGGAGGGAACACGCTATGTCAGCATCAACGGTGTTGAGACAGCGGAATTTTCAGCCAATAATCAATGTTTCGCCAACCGCTACCAAAACGGGGATCTTGATTTCGACGGTGTCTCGTACCAACCAAACGCGTGGCCGGACGGCTCATTAGGCCATCCAACCTACTTCGAGGTCATGGGGCCCTTCGATGCCCACGGCCAGCCTTACCCGAAGGTGCAGTTCGAGACCGACGCTAACGGGTCGGCGTACCTGTGCAACACCTTGACTGGCGACGGCTGTGTTCTGCCGCTCACCGGATCCAACTTCTACCCGTTCTGGTCGCTCAGCCCGTACAGCTTTGAGGCGTTCGGCTCACTCGCCCTCGCCCAAGGTTGGCAGGGGACATCGTCGTGCGCGTGGGACTTCGGGAACGCATCGCCACAGACAATCGAAGACTTTGGCAAGGACGCGCAATACGGCAGGCCAGATCTGAGCTGGTACGGTGGCACCAGCATTAGTGCACCGATGCCCAATCCCGAGTTCGCCGAACGATGCGGGTCACTTCAGTCGGTGCAGGCCGCAATTAAAGGCAGGGGAGTCCTGACTGCCGCTCGGTTGAGAGAGCGAGGCTCCCCTTCGGCGTCGCCGTAGCCCTCGTTAGCGTCTCGAGATGAGCTGAAAACCAGGAGCCGCCTAGTCGCTTGGCGGCTCCTGCTTCTCTATTTTCTGACGGCTTCTAAAGAACGCTGCGTTTTCGCTACGTTTAGCCAATTGAGCATGGCCGATCAGTGGTAAGTCATTGATTGTTTGGCGCGCCCGGAGAGATTCGAACTCCCGACCCTCAGGTTCGAAGCCTGATGCTCTATCCAACTGAGCTACGGGCGCTGCGCGACCGGATGGTGTCATGATCGGCTGCCCGGCACCACCGCGCTGCGCGGCTGCGGGGCGCAGCCCGATGTACCATGCAAGCATGCTCGATCCGCAATCCGCTGAAGCACTGATTGGCGAGCACCTGCTGCGCCTGCCGGTCGAATCGCTGCCAATCGGGCAGTGTGCCGGCGCGGTGCTGCGCGAGAACATCTACGCCGAGCGCGACCAGCCGCCATTCGATCGCGTGACGATGGACGGCGCTGCGTTTGCCTCAAGCGCCGCTGCCGGTGGCCAGCGGCGCTTCAGAGTGCAGTCGGTTCAGGCTGCCGGCGAGCCGCCCGCCGCGCTCACCTCGGCCGCGTATTGCATTGAAGTCATGACCGGCGCGGTGCTTCCGGGGGGCTGCGATACGGTTGTGCCCATTGAAGCGCTGCGTCGCGAGAACGACCATGTTGCACTCAGCGACGGCCTGAGCCTGGCGCCGTGGCAGAACGTGCATCGGCGCGCGAGCGATCGCTCCCAGGGCTCGTTGCTGCTGACGAGCGGCACGCTGCTGCGTGCGCCGGAGATTGCCGTGGCGGCCTCAGCCGGCATGGCGCGCATACGCGTGAGCAGTCAGCCCGCGGTACTCGTTGCCTCCACGGGCAACGAGCTCGTTGAGCCCGGTGATCCGATTGCCCCGCACCAGATCCGGCGCTCCAACGCCTATGCAGTAAGCGCCGCGCTGCGCCAGCGCGGGTTCCACCGCGTCGCCGAGGATCATCTGCCCGATGATGCTGCCTTGATGCGCGATCGCCTGCGGCTGCACCTGAGCACGCACGAGGTGCTGATTCTGTCGGGCGGGGTATCCATGGGCCAGTTCGATCTGGTGCCGCAGGTGCTCGAGGAGATCGGCGTGCGCCGCGTGCTGCACGGCATCGCGCAAAGACCCGGCAAACCGATGTGGTTCGGCACCTCCAATGAGGGCCGCTGCGTATTTGCCCTGCCGGGCAACCCCGTCTCGACGCTGGTTTGTCTGGCGCGCTACGTCGTGCCCGCACTGTATCGGGCCATGGGCGTGCCACAGGCGCCAAGCGAGCGCGTGGCGCTGGGTGCACCCATTCAATGGTCCGAGAAGTTGGCCGGCTTCGTGCCGGTTCGCGTCGCACACGATGACTGGGGCCGGCCCTGGGCTACGCCCTGTCCCACCAATGGTTCGGGCGATTTTGCCGCCCTCGCGCTCACGGATGGCTTCATCGAGCTGCCTGCCGGACCAGCCGATTTTGCCAGGGGCTACGTGGGCCGGCTCTATCGCTGGTGAACGGGCACGATCTGGTAGCCTTACAGTCCATGAGCACGGCAACCCTGCATCCGCTGCGCCCCCGGCAAGCCCGTCTCGTCGACAGCCTGCAGCGGCCATTGCGCGATCTGCGTCTGTCGGTGACCGACCGCTGCAATTTCCGCTGTCCGTATTGCATGCCCAGCGAGCAGTTCCACGAGCAATACCATTTCCTCAAATCGCGCGAGCGGCTCAGCTTCGAAGAGCTCCTGCGCCTCACGCGTGTGTTTATCGAGCTCGGCGTGGTCAAGGTACGCATCACCGGCGGTGAGCCGCTGTTGCGCTCCGGGCTTCCCGATCTGATCGGCGACCTGACCACGTTGCCCGGAGCACCGGATATCGCGCTTACCACGAATGGCGTCCTGCTGGCGCAGCAGGCAGCGTCGCTGCGCGCGGCTGGACTCAAGCGCGTCACCGTGAGCCTCGATAGCCTGGATCCGGCCATATTCGCGCACATGTCGGGTGGCTATGGCACTGTCGGGGACGTGCTCAACGGTATCGGCGCGGCGCAGCGCGCCGGCCTCGATCCGCTCAAGATCAATACCGTCGTTCAGCGCGACGTCAATGATCACACGGTACTGGACCTGCTCGAGCATTTTCGCGGCACGGGCATCATCGTGCGCTTCATCGAATATATGGACGTTGGCAATCGCAATCACTGGGATCGCACACGAGTGGTGAGCGCGCAGGAGCTGCTCGGGCGCGTGAGCGCGCGCTGGCCGTTGCGTGCGCTCGAGCCGAGTTATGCCGGCGAGGTCGCACAACGCTACGCCTATCTGGATGGTGCCGGAGAGATCGGCTTCATTGCGTCAGTGACTCAGCCTTTTTGCGGCGACTGCACCCGCGCGCGTCTGTCTTCCGACGGCAAGCTCTACACCTGCCTGTTTGCCGCCGAGGGCGCGGACCTGCGCGCGCCGTTACGCGGCGGGGCCAGCGACGCCGAGCTCGGTGCCCTGATCAGTGCGATCTGGCAACGGCGCGCCGACCGCTACAGCGAACTGCGCGACCAGTTGCGCGCTCGCGGCGTGCAGCATGTCGAGATGAATCACGTCGGCGGCTGAACTGACCATGGCCCGCTCCTCCGTCGCCCGCACCGCCGCGCTTACCCATCTGGACGCGCGCGCTCGGCCCACGATGGTCGATGTCGGCGCCAAGCCCGTGACGCATCGCATCGCCCAGGCCGAGGCGCTGGTGCATCTGCCCGCGCCGGTTGCGCGCGCGCTCGCACGCAGCGGCCATCGCACCAGGAAGGGCCCGGTATTCGATACGGCCATCCTGGCCGGCGTCATGGCCGCCAAACGCACCTCCGAGCTGATTCCGTTCTGCCACCCGCTCGCGATCGAGCAATGCCAGCTCGATATTCATCTCGAGCCGGGAAAGTCGGGTGCCGCCCTCGTGACGGTGCGCTGCCGCGTCGCGGTCCATCACAAGACCGGGGTGGAGATGGAGGCGCTGACGGGCGCCACGATCGCTGCGTTGACGATCTACGATATGTGCAAGGCGCTCTCGCACGATATCCGGATCGAGCGCGTGCGCCTGCTTTCGAAACGCGGCGGGGTGAGCGGCCGCGCTGCGGCGGCCGAGGCCCCGACATGAGCAGCGCGCCGTTGTATGGACTGGTACTCGCAGGCGGCCGCGCTACGCGCATGGGGCGCGACAAAGCCGGCCTGGAGTATGCCGGCAAGCCGCAACTGGTGCGCGCCATGGATTTGCTCGCGCCTCATGTGACGCGCGCGTTCGTTTCGGTGCGGCGCGAACAGGCGCAGATACCCGATCATCACGCCTACGAGAGGATTGCAGACCTCACGCCCGATCTGGGACCACTGGGCGGCATTCAGGCCGCGCTCGCGACTCATCCGGCAAACGCCTGGCTGGTACTGGCCTGCGACCTGCCGTTTCTCGGCGAGAGCACTCTGGAGTATCTGATCTTGCACCGCGCGAGCGCGCGACTGGCGACGGCCTTTCGCAGCCGCAGCGACGGCCTGCCTGAACCCTTGTGCGCAATCTACGAGCCGGCGAGCCGCGATGCGATTGAGGCCTGGATCAAAGCCGGCGAGCGCTGCCCGCGTGCCTGGATGCGCCGCAGCGATGTTGCACTGATCGAGCTGCCCGACCCGCGCGCACTCGACAACGTCAACACGAGCGCAGAGTACGCCGCCGCCAGCGCGGCCCTGCGCGAGCGCCGGCGGCTCAATGTGCGCTACTTTGCATTGCTGCGCGAGCAGGCTGGCCGCAACGCTGAAATGGTGGAGTCGGCGGCACGCACCCCGCAGGAGCTCTATGAGGAGCTGCGCGCCCAGCGCGGCCTGCAGCTCGCGCCCGAGAGCCTGCGCGTGGCCGTGAACGATGAGTTCGGCGACTGGAGCCAGCCGCTGGCCGAGGGCGATACCGTCGTGTTCCTGCCACCGGTGGCTGGCGGATGAGTCCGTTCAGCCTGCACGAGGCGCCACTGGAGCCGCAGCGGCTGCGTGAAGCACTGGCGCACCCGAGCTGCGGCGGCTATGTGAGCTTCGAGGGCGCGGTGCGCGATCACAACGAGGGTCGCGTTGTACGGCGCCTCGAGTACGAAGCCTTTGCCCCGCTGGCGCTGCGCGAAGGCGCGCGTATCCTGGCCGAGGCGCGCGCACGCTTCGGGCTCGAGCGCGCCTGCTGCGCACATCGTGTCGGGCAATTGCAGATCGGTGAGCTCGCGGTCTGGGTCGGCGTGAGCGCGGCGCATCGCGGCGAGGCCTTCGATGCGTGTCGCTACATCATCGATCAGGTCAAGCATCGCCTACCGATCTGGAAGAAGGAGTACTACGCCGACGGGGACTCGGGCTGGGTGAACTGCGAGCGCTGCGCGGCAGCCCCGAGCGTGGGAGACGTGCTCGCGCACGAGCATGTCTGAAACGTCAAGACAGCTCAGGGCCGGATCTGTCCCGTGCCGCGTACGCGGTAGTTGTAAGTGGTGAGCTGCTCCACACCCACGGGTCCACGGGCATGGAATCGATCCGTGGAAATGCCGATCTCGGCGCCCATGCCGAACTCCGCGCCGTCGGCGAACTGCGTCGAGGCGTTATGCAAAACGATGGCGCTGTCGACGCGGGCGAGAAAGCGCTCGGCGGTCGCCTGGTTCGCGGTGACAATCGCATCGGTATGATTTGAGCCGTAGCGCGCGATGTGCTCGATGGCCTCATCGACGCCATCCAGCACGCGCACGGCGATGATCGCGTCGAGGTACTCGGTAGACCAGTCGGATTCGCTCGCCGGCTTGACGCGCGCGTCGCTCGCCTGCGCGGCGAGGTCACCGCGCACCTCGCAGCCGGCCGCCAGCAGGTCCGCGAGCAGCGGCCCCAGATGTGTTGCCATGCACGCGCGATCGATCAGCAGAGTCTCGGCCGCGCCGCAAATGCCGGTGCGCCGCATCTTGGCGTTGAGCACGATGCGCCGGGCCATCGCGAGCTCGGCGTCGCGATCCACATAGACGTGGCAGTTACCCTCGAGATGACCGATGACCGGCACCCGGGCCTGCGCCTGTACGCGCGCCACCAGGCTCTTGCCGCCTCGTGGCACCAGCACGTCGATAAACTCCTGCATTGCCCCGAGCATCTCCCCCACCGCCGCACGATCGCTCGTGGGCACGAGCTGCACGGCTGCCGCGGGCAGCCCGGCGGCCTGCAGGCCCTGCAACAGACAAGCGTGAATCGCCGCGCTGGAGCGTCGGCTTTCAGAGCCCGCACGCAGGATTGCGGCGTTACCGGATTTGAGACACAACGCGCCGGCATCGGCTGTCACGTTCGGCCGGCTTTCATAAATGATGCCGATGACGCCCAGCGGCATGCGCACGCGCGCTATCTGCAGCCCATTGGGGCGCTCCCAGCTGGCGATCACGCTGCCGATCGGATCGGGCAACGCGGCGACTTCCTCCAGGCCGAGCGCTATCGCTTCGATCCGACGCGCATCGAGCTTGAGCCGGTCGAGGAGCGCAGCGAGCGCGCCCGCGGCCTGCGCATCGCGCAGGTCCTCGGCATTGTCCGTGAGAATAGCGGACGAGCGCGCGCGCAATGCACCTGCCGCAGCGCGCAGCGCGCGATTCTTGCTGTCGGTCGATGCCAGCGCCAGTACGTCGGCGGCACCGAGCGCAGCGCGGCCCATAGACTGCATGAGCTCGTGCACGGCGCTCGCGCCATTCGGGCTCGAATCGGCCTCACCCGCGTGTGTCGGCATCGACGTGACGGCACTGCTCATGAGTCCTCCTCAACCTGCTGCGCGCTGGCAGAGGGCTGTCTGGCAACGCGGTTGTGCTGGAGAATGACCAAATCATCGCGGTGGATCAACTCCTCGCGTCCGCGAAAACCCAGCAGCGACTCGATCTCACCGCTCTTGCGGCCCATGATGCGTGCCGAGTCGGAATCCGAATAGGCGGCGATGCCGCGGGCGATTTCCTCGCCATCGGGGGCCAGCACACTGACTGTGTCGCCCGAGTCGAAGCGCCCGATGGTGCCGGTGACGCCGGCCGCCAGCAGACTCTTGCCCCCGTGCAACGCGCGCAGTGCGCCGGCATCGATGTGGATCGCGCCGGACGGGCGCCGTGTGCCGACGATCCATTGCTTGCGCGCGGCCAATGGCGTGGAGGCAGGCAGGAACCAGGTGCAGCGCGCACCAGCCTCGATGCGCCGCAGCGGGTGGGGCTGATGGCCCGAGGCAATGCCCATGTGGCAGCCGGCGCTCACGGCAATGCGAGCGGCCGCAATCTTGGTGGCCATCCCGCCGGAGCCCAGACCTGGCTTAGCGCGCCCGGCCATCGCCTCGATCTCCGGGGTGATTTGCGGCACGCGCTCGATGAGCTGTGCACTCGCATCGCGATGCGGATCGGCGGTATAGAGCCCGTCGACATCCGAGAGCAACAACAGGCAATCGGCACTCGCCATCTGCGCCACGCGCGCGGCCAGACGGTCATTGTCGCCGTAGCGAATCTCCGCAGTGGCCACCGTGTCGTTCTCGTTGATGACCGGAATTGCGCCCAATGACAGCAGCGCCTCGAGCGTGGCGCGCGCATTGAGGTAGCGCGTGCGCTGCTCGCTGTCCTCCAGTGTCAGCAGCACCTGCGCGACATGCACGCCGCCCTCCTCGAGCAGGTCCTTGTAGGCGTGCGCGAGACGGATCTGCCCCACTGCGGCGGCGGCCTGGCTCTCCTCGAGACGCAACGCACCAGCCGGCAATTGCAGCCGCCGCCGTCCCAGCGCGATCGCCCCGGAGGACACGAGGATCACCTGCTGGCCGCGCCGGCGCAGGCGCAACAGGTCCGCGATCAATGTCCTGAGCCAGGCGCGCTTGAGGCGCCCGCTTTGCCCATCCACCAGCAGTGCAGAGCCCACCTTGACGACGACGCGGCGCGCCTGGCTCAGCGGGGTCGCTGGGGTAATTGTTTTGCGTGCGCTCATGACCGACGAGGCCATTGTAAGGGCAACGGCGCGCGGACGATTGCCTGACCGCAGCGGCCGCCCTAAACTCGATCCGGCGCGGTGCATACGCATCCAAACCATTCGAGGGTTGCATACGGTGGCCAGAGAATACGAGCCCGTCGTGGGACAGTGGTACGAGAACATCGACGAGAATGAGAGCTTCCGCGTGCTGTCGGTGGACGAAGACTCCGAGTTGATTGAGATCGAGTATCTCGATGGCGAACTCGAGGAGCTCGATCTTGACAGCTGGCAGGAACTGGATCTGGAAAAGATCGAGCAGCCCGAGGGCTGGTCCAGCAACGACAAGGCTGAAGAGGAAGAAGAAGAGGACGATGAGCTCGATGAGGGCTGGGGCGAGGATGAGGACGAAGAGGACGAAGATGAAGACGAAGACTGGGACGAGGACGAGGAAGGCCGCGCCGGCTTGCGGCGGCCCAACTAGTGCCCTCAGGGCACCGCACTTTGCGCGCCGCCGAGCTGGATGCTTACTAAAATCCTGAATATCAAGCAGTTTTTTTGCGACTAATCGCCCTGTCGCCGCAGTTGAATTTCGCTTTCGGGATCACAATCTAAGGCTCTGATGCCGCGCCCGGGGTCGGGCGGCGGCGCCGCCTTAATCTTCAATGGATGGCCTGACCGACTATGAAGCGCATTGTTCTGTTCGTACTGACCAATCTGGCGATCCTGGTGATGCTCTCGATCGTGGCGCAGCTCACGGGCCTGGATGCCTGGTTGGCGGCCCAGGGCAGCAGTCTGAACGGCCTGCTGGTATTTGCGGCGTTCGTTGGCTTCCTGGGCTCGCTGATCTCCCTCGCGCTGTCCAAATGGCTCGCCAAACGCACCATGGGGGTCCGTGTCATAGACGCGCCCGCCTCCCCGACCGAGCACTGGCTGCTCGATACGGTTCGCAGCCTGGCGCAGCAGGCCGGCATCGGGATGCCGGAAGTCGGAATCTTCGACTCCCCGCAACCCAACGCCTTCGCCACCGGCCCGAGGCGCAATAACGCGCTCGTGGCCGTGAGCTCGGGGCTCCTGGCCACGATGAATCAAAGTGAGATCCAGGCCGTGCTGGGCCATGAGATCACGCACGTCGCCAATGGCGACATGGTCACGCTGGCGCTGCTGCAGGGTGTGGTCAATACGTTTGTGATCTTTCTGTCCCGCATCGTCGGCAACATCGTCGATCGCTCGATCTCGCGCGACAGCGACGGACGCGGCGCAGCCTATTTTGCGACCGTGCTGGTCACGCAGCTGGTGCTCGGCTTGCTGGCGAGCATGATCGTGATGTGGTATTCGCGCCAGCGCGAATTTCGCGCCGACGCGGGCGGTGCGCATCTGGCAGGGCGCGACAAGATGATCGCAGCGCTACAGCGCCTGACGCAGGCACACGATGATCCACTGCCGGCGCAATTCAAGGCATTCGGTATTTCCGGCGGCGAAGGCGCGGGCTGGCAGCGCCTGTTCATGAGTCATCCCCCGCTCGAGGAGCGCATTGCGCGTCTGCGCGCGGCCTAGCATCACCCGCTGAGCGCGCGCCCCTGGTTTTGCTCCTATAGGGGGGTGCATCCGATCGACGCTGCGAAACGATAGTTGAGCATGGAAGCTTGGCGGGGAGAGCCGATGAGCACAACCACGGGGGGTACGCTCGGCAGAATGGGCGTCACGCTCCTGTCCTGGTTCGACAGCGGTTGCGGCTACATCGCGACGGCGCGCGATAAGGCGCCCGATCACATTGACTGGGCACGCATCGTGCCCTTCGTGCTGATGCACCTGGCCTGCCTCGGCGCGTTCTGGGTCGGCGTGAGCCCGATCGCGCTGCTGGTCGGCGCACTGGCCTACCTGCTGCGCATGTTCGCGATCACGGGCTTCTACCATCGCTATTTTTCGCATCGCGCCTTCAAGACCTCGCGCGCCGCACAATTCATTTTCGGTCTGCTCGGGGCCTCGGCTGTGCAACGCGGGCCGGTGTGGTGGGCTGCGCATCACCGCTTCCACCACGCCCATTCCGATCTGGCATCGGATCTGCACTCGCCCTCGCAACACGGATTTGTGCGCGCTCATATGGGCTGGTTTCTGACCATCAAGGGTTTTGCGCCGGATCTGCGGCTCGCGCGCGACTGGCTGCGCTTTCCGGAGCTGCGCTGGCTGGATCGCTTCGACATCCTGGTGCCGCTCGCATTCGGCCTTGGCATGTATCTGCTCGGCGCTGCACTCGCGCGCAGCGCACCGGCCCTCGGCACCAGTGCCACGCAGATGCTGGTGTGGGGATTTTTTATCTCGACGGTGCTGTGCTGGCACGCGACCTATACGATCAATTCGCTCTCCCATGTCTTTGGCGTGCAGCGCTATCGCACCGGGGATACCAGCCGTAACAACTGGCTGCTGGCCCTCCTGACGCTGGGCGAAGGCTGGCACAATAACCATCATTATTTTCCGGGTTCGGCACGGCAGGGCTTCTACTGGTGGGAATTCGATCTGACCTACTATCTGCTGAAGTCCATGGCCTGGCTGGGTCTGATCTGGGATCTCAAGACCGTGCCCAGCGCCGTGCGGGACAACCCGCGGCGCCAACTGCATTGAGCAGCAGCATCAGTCCGATCAGCGAGCTGCCCGCGCGCAGTGCCCCCTGGCTGCGGCTGGCGCGCGCGGCGCTGTTGCGCAATCTGTCGCGCCTCGAGCACGGCGAACTGCACCTGATCGACGCGGATGGCGATTATCGCTTCGGCCACAAGAGCGCTGCGTGCGCGCTGAGCGCAACCGTGCGCGTCGCGAGCGGGCAGTTCTACGCCGACACCGTGCTCGCCGGCAGCGTCGGTGCCGGCGAGGCCTATATCAACGGGCACTGGACTTGCGATGATCTGACGGCACTCGTGCGTATTCTCGTGCTCAATCGCAACACGCTCAGCGCACTGGAGACGGGAATCGCGCGCCTGAGTGGCCCCCTGCGCAAGCTGTTTCACGCCCTGCATCGCAATAGCCGCGACGGCAGCGCGCGCAATATCGCGGCCCACTACGACCTGGGCAATGATTTCTACCGCCTCATGCTCGACGAGACCATGGCCTACTCCTGCGGTATGTTCGAACACGAGCACTCGACACTACTGGAGGCGTCGCAGACCAAGTTCGAGGCGGCCTGTCGCAAGCTCGCGCTTGGCTGCTCGGACCATCTGCTGGAGATCGGCAGCGGCTGGGGTGGACTTGCGATCTACGCTGCCCAGCGTTTCGGCTGCCGCGTGACCACCACCACGATTTCCAGAGCACAGCACGAGTACGCCAGTGAACGCGTTGTCGCCGCCGGTCTGCAGGATCGCGTCACCGTACTGCTCGAAGACTATCGCGACCTGAAAGGCCACTACGACAAGCTGGTGTCTATCGAAATGATCGAGGCCGTCGGCGCGAGCTACCTGGATACCTATTTTCGCCAGTGCGACCGCCTGCTCGACAGCAAGGGCGCCATGCTGCTGCAGGCGATCACGATTCAGGACCAGATCTACGAGGAGGTATTGCGGTCGGTCGATTACATCCAGCGCTATATCTTCCCGGGGAGCTTCATCCCCTCGATCACCGCCTTGTCGGCGGCGATTTGCCGCGCCAGCGAACTGAAGATCTTCCACCTCGAGGATATCGGCCCGCACTATGTGCGCACCCTCGCGCAATGGCGACGGCGCTTTTCCGATAATTTGCCGCAGGTGCGGCGCCTGGGCTATCCGGAGAGCTTCGTGCGACTCTGGGAGTTTTATCTGTGCTACTGCGAAGGCGCCTTTGCGGAGCGCCAGCTCGGCGATGTACAGATGTTGCTGACCAAACCGCGTTGCCGGCGCGCTCCCATCGCCAGCGCGCGAGCGCTCTCGCACGCGGATGAGTGAGTCCTGGGCGCGCGCGCAGCACGAGTCGCTGCGCGCCCTGATCGGCGAGGACGCGCTGCTGACGCGCCCCGAGGACACCGCGGCCTTCGAGATTGACCAGCGGCGGCTCTATCGCGGTCGCGCACTGGCGGTGGTGCTGCCACGCGAGCTCGGTCAAGTCGCCGCGTTGATCACCTGGTGCAATCAGCAGCGTATTGCAGTAGTGCCCCAGGGCGGCAATACCGGCTATTGCGGCGGGGCCACGCCCGATGAATCCGGGCGCCAGCTCGTGCTGTCGTTGCGCCGGCTCAATCGTGTGCGCGAAATCGATGCCGCGAACTTCTCCATGACCGTGGAGGCTGGCTGCGTGTTGATGCAGGTACAGCAGGCCGCCGATGGGGCCGAGCGCTATTTTCCTTTGAGTCTGGGCGCTGAGGGCAGCTGCCAGATAGGCGGCAACCTTGCGACCAATGCCGGCGGAGTCAACGTCCTGCGCTACGGTATGACGCGCGATCTGGTGCTCGGCATCGAGGCGGTGCTCGCCGATGGCAGCGTACTGCACGGCCTGAAATCCCTGCGCAAGGACAACACCGGTTATGACCTCAAGTCACTGCTGATCGGATCAGAGGGCACGCTCGGCGTGATCACCGCCGCCACGCTCAAGCTGTGGCCCAAGATTCGCAGCCGCGCGACCGCTATGGTCGGCCTCGCCTCTCCGGCCGATGCGCTGGCACTGCTCGCGCTGCTGCGCGCCGCGGGGGCTGACCGGCTCAGCTCCTTCGAGCTGCTGCCGCGCGTTGCCGTCGAGCTGACGATGCGCCATATCGGCGGCGTGAGCGATCCGCTGCAGCAGCCTTATGCCTGGTACGCCCTGTGCGAGTTGAGCTCGGGCGCCACCGAGGGGCTCGAGGAGCTGCTCGAGCAGATCCTCGAGCAGGCCATGGAACGCTCGCTGATTCGGGATGCCGCGCTCGCGACCAGCGAGCGCGTACGTCTGGCCTTCTGGCGGCTGCGCGAGACGGTACCTGAGGCGCAAAGGCACGAGGGTTTGAGCATCAAGCACGACATCTCGGTGCCGGTGGCCTCGCTACCGGACTTCATCGATGAGGCTTCGCGCTGGGTAGGCGAGAACGTGCCGGAAGGCCTGCTGGTGTGCTATGGCCATGCGGGCGACGGCAACCTGCATTTCAATATTTGTTGCGCCGCTCGCAAACACAATGAGGCTTTTCTGGCGCGCGAGTCGAGCATTCGCCGGGCAATTCACGATCTGGTCGCGAGCTACCGCGGCAGCATCAGCGCCGAGCATGGCATCGGGCGCCTCAAGCGCGAGGAGCTGCAGCGTTATTCCTCGCCGGTGGCGCTTGCGGCCATGCGCGCAATCAAACATGCGCTTGACCCCAACGGCATCATGAATCCCGGTAAGGTGCTGTGAACCGACCCTGCTGAAGGCCTGTCAGCGCACGCGCGACTGCTGCGTTATGAGTGCAGGTAGGAATGAAATCAGGAGCGCTGACAATGAAACGGCTTATGTTATTGCTGATCCCGATCAGTCTGCTGGCAGGCTGTGTGGTAGCCCCGGCGCGCGGCTACTATGGTTACTATGGTCCGCGCGCGGTTGTGGTGGCGCCCGCGCCGGCGATCTTCGTGCGGCCCTGAGGGCAAGCATTGATCGTCACGGCGCGCCGCCCTGCGGCGGCGCGCCTGCGATTGAAGCCTAGCCCAGGCGCGTCGTGATGGCCTTGGTCTCGAGGTAGTTCGACAGCACCGCCTGGCCCATCTCCCGACCCCAACCCGACTGCTTGTAGCCGCCGAACGGCAGGGCCGCGTCGAAGACGTGATAGCAGTTTATCCACACCGTGCCCGCACGCAGCTTGTTCGCGATCTGATGCGCTCTGCCGGTGTTGCCGGACCAGACGCCCGCGGCAAGTCCATAGATCGAATTGTTAGCCTCGGCGATCAACGCATCATCGACCTCATCGAACGGCGTCGCCACGAGCACCGGTCCGAATATCTCCTCGCGCACGACCTGCATGCTGGGATTGGTGCCGACCAGGATGGTCGGGGGTACGAAGAAGCCGTCGCCGCCCAGGCCTTCGCCGCCAATGACCGCGCGCGCGCCCTCGCGACGCCCGGAAGCCAGATAGCCCGTCACGCGCTCATACTGCACCTTCGAGACCAGCGGCCCCATGTCGGTATCCTCGTTCAGGCCATGTCCGAGCTTGATTTTCTTGGCTTGCGCGGCAATACCATCGACCACTTTATCGAAGATGCTTTTTTGGACGAACAAGCGCGAGCCGGCATTGCAGCACTGTCCGTGATTAAAGAATATCGCCGCCGTTGCCCCCGCAATGGCTGATTCCAGATCGGCGTCGCCGAGAATGATATTCGGCGACTTGCCGCCCAGCTCAAGCGAGACTTTCTTAAGGTCGCGTGAGGCGGCCTGCACGATAAGCCGGCCAACCTCGGTCGAGCCGGTGAAGGCGACCTTGTCGACGCCGGGATGTGCCGCCAAAGCAGCCCCTGCCGTCTCGCCGAAGCCAGGAACGATGTTGACAACCCCGTCCGGCACTCCGGCTTCGAGCAGCAACTCGCCCAGACGCAAGCCCGACAGCGGCGTTTCCTCGGCCACTTTGAGCACCACAGTGCAGCCGGTCGCGAGCGCCGGGGCCAGCTTCCAGGCCGCCATGAGCAGCGGGAAGTTCCATGGGATGATCTGCCCGACCACACCGATCGGCTCGGGGCGCGTCATGGAGACGAATTCCGTCCCAGGAGGTGCGGCAAGCGCAGAAATGGGAATGGTCTTACCCTCAATCTTGGTCGCCCAACCCGACATGTAGTGGAACATATCGGCCGACAGGGTCACGTCGGCGGCTTTCGCGACCAGCCTGGGCTTACCATTGTCGAGCGCCTCGAGAGTTGCGAGCTCGTCCGCATGCTCCAGGATGAGATCGCCGATGCGATGGATGATCCGTCCACGCTGCGACGCCGTCATGCGCGACCATGCTGCGGCCTCAAGGGCGCGGCGGGCAGCCCTCACCGCAAGCTCGATATCGGCCTTGTCACCTTCGGCAACCGCAGCGATCTTGTCGCCCGTGGCCGGATCGAATACGTCGAACGTCTTGCCGGATTGAGCCTTGACCCATTTGCCATCGATGAGCATTGGGCGCGGACTGGACAACCAGGCGCGGATAGCAGGGGACACCACCGCTTGAGCGGCAGGAAGATTCATACGGGCATTCATGCGCGCTTCTCCGATTTATGTTGATGGCGCCGATGTCGACTCAGCGCCCCCGCGCCTGATCGACTGACCGCGGCAGTATCACTCCCGCTCAGCGCAAGTAGCAAGACTTGCCAGCCAGGCGAATTTGCCGCTTTGCAATATGACGCCATACGAATTGTTCGCGCGGCAATGCGCTCATATTTTCGGAGCAGCGCAGGTCGAATCTGATCGCTAATAAATTGACTGAATGGGGCATGGCGTCAGCTGCCCCTGCCGCTAGCGGCGCGTCAAGCGCAGATCGACGGGTTCACCGTGAGGCGTGTAGCGATACGCATCGGCCCAGGCGCGCTTGCGTTCGCAGAGCGCAGCCGCATCGAGCAGACCCTTGGCTTGCAGCAGCTGCTCAAGGGCGCCGACCCAGTGCTCGTAGTAACGAGAGCCGTCATCCGGCTCGCCGCGCCGGGCGGCTGTCTTGAGCTGCTTGCCGAGCGCCTCGGCCCATTCCTTCCAGGAGAAGTATCCCAGCTCGAATAGCTTCACCGCGAGTGCAAAGGCTTGCGCCTGCCAAGGCTCGGCAAAAACTGCAGGATCAGGCGCGATCGAGGTAGTCATCCCACATGTCCAAGAACACCGCGTCGCGAGCCGATGCCTGCTCGCCGAAAAGCTCGCGCGCGCAAAAACGTACCAAATACAGGTGCTGCGGTTGCTCGCCGAGGTTGTGGGCCCTGCTGTCCGGAAACAGGAAGACTCCTCGATCGCGCATGACGGTGCCGATTCTGCCGCGTACATAGCGCGGCAGGCGAGTGTGCCCGCTCGGATGCATATTGCGAGCGCGCACCTGTTGTCCCGCCTTGAACCTCGCGCCGGCGCCCTGCGTGCGTCGCGCGCAGCCCGGGGTCAGAACCAACGTTGCGACGGTGGCAGCGCTCACATAGGGTATCGAGCGTGGCGCGCCCGGCAGCGGCCGACCCGTGCTGATCTCCGACTGCGTGGCCTGCCCGCTCGTCTCGAGTTTTCTGATCAGCCAGGCCAACCAGCGTTCGTAGTAGGACATGCGCAGGTATTCGGCTGCAGGCAGTAGCTCGATTTCATGGCGAAAGGCATCCAGATTCCACGCCCCTCCTCGAGCTCGCAGCGACCGCACCAATGCAAACACCCTGCCTTCCCACCACGCATGAAATACGGGTTCATGGGGCTCGCGCTCGATCGGGCCCATGCCATGCATGCCCCCCATGTCGTGCACCCCGTTCATCCGAGATCTGCCGTCACGTCGAGGCGAACTGTTGAGGTACCGATCATCGCGTCTCGCGTGACCAGGGCGGCCAGTGCCTCCTCACTCAGTTGCTCGCTGCCGGCGGGCCGCTCGGGCAGTACGATATAGCGGACCTCGGCCGTGCTGTCCCAGACTCGTATCTCGACATCGCTGGACAGCGCAATGCCAAACTCCTGCAGCACAGCGCGAGGTTCAATCACGGCGCGGGCTCGGTAGGGTGCGGACTTGTACCAAACGGGAGGCAAGCCCAGGAGCGACCATGGGTAGCAGGAGCACAAAGTGCACACGACCAGGTTGTGTACCCTGGGCCCGTTTTCGAGAGCGACGATATCGTCACCCCGTCCACTCGCAAAGCCAAGCTCTGCGATTGCGCTGGTGGCATCAGCGAGCAGGCGCGCCTTGTAGGCAGCGTCCACCCACGCACGAGCCACCACGCGCGCGCCGTTTCGCGGACCGATCCTGTTCTGATACGCATCGACGATCAGATCCAGGGCGGCGGGGTCGACCAGGCCCTTCTCGACCAGCAGCGACTCGAGCGCCTTGACGCGCAAGGTCAGATCAGAAGGGACTTCCTGCTGCTCATGATCGTCAGGCGCTGCCGGCATGCGCCCCGGCCTCGCCGCTCTTACTTCCCTGCGGAAAGCGCCTGGACGGCCGCCAGCGCTTTGTCGACGTTGTCAGCCGGTGCGACCCCACCGACAGTGGCGGCGATAGTGCCGTTCTTGTTCACGATGAAGGTCGTGCGCTCGGCAAAGCCGTGATCGATCTCCACGCCACGCGTGTCCTTTGCACCGGGCTGTGCGTCGCGCACCGATAAATCAAAGGATTTGGCGATCTTGCCGTCCGGATCCGAGGCCGTAGGAAATTTCCCCGCGCAGTAATTAGGATCCTTCGAGAAATCGTTGAGCCGCGCGATGCTATCGAGCGAGACGCCGATAATGCTGGCCCCGGCAGCGGCAAATTTGTCGAAATTGACCGCGAAGGTATGCGCCTGAATATTGCAGCCGCCGGTGAAGGCGGAGGGGTAGAAATAGACTACCACCGGACCTTTCTTCAGCGCGTTCTGCAGTGAATAGGTGAAGGCACTGCCAGCCAGCGAGGCTTGTGCAGTAAAGTCTGGTGCCGAATCGCCGGCTTTCAGCGCAGCCATCGCCGGCAGCGCGACGAAACCCGATACAAGCAAACCCAATAGAAGGCGTTTCATGGCAAATACTCCGGTGCGGTGTGGCAGTACATGGGCGTTATACAGCAGCTGGAGCGGCATCCTGACAGGCTTGACGGCGGTTGAAAAGATCTGTGCTTGCGAGCACGCTCGTGGCCAGGATAGGCGGCGTATTACAAAAATCCGAGCGGCCAAAAGCGCCGCGTGATGCAATATAGGGCGGTCCGATAACTAAACCAAGGGTGACCCTATGCGTACCAAACTGCTCCTCGCCGCGCTCGTGATTGCCCTGCCGGCCATGTCACAGACGACCCTTCGCAGTACCGCGCCGGACGCATTCAAATTCATCTCGCATGAGGATCTGACCCGGACACTCATGACGCCTGAGCCCAATCGGGTTTATTCGGCCACAATCATCAATGACCACGAGTACTTC
>JBEKUL010000062.1:0-3113 GCA_049515055.1 Steroidobacteraceae bacterium
AGCTCGAGCACGAAGCCGCTCTGGTATTGCAGCTGGGCGGCGCGCGCCAGCACGACTCCGACCTGATTGACAAACAGGATGGCGAACATCACGACCGTCACGCCGATGAAATTGACGGTCATTTCTCGCAGCAGGTAGCGCTGCAGGATATGCAACAGGTCCTCACTTCTGGCTGGCTTGCGTTACACTTCAACCACATCATAGCCGCCATGCGCCCAGAGCGGATACGTGGGGAGGCCAGTCATAGCGATGTGCGTCATGCGCTGGCGTGCTCGTTAGTGTTATGCGGATTTTGGCGCTCGAGGATTTTAGAACATGCGATTCGAAGCTTTCAGCCGGCGGGCCGCCGAACAGCGCAGCGATTGCCTGGTGATCGGTGTATTCGAGCGTGCCGAGCTCGGCCCCGAGGCGCTCGTAGTGGATCGTGCGCTGCGCCGGCGCCTGCATGCCCTGCTCGTGCGCGGGGACTTCTCCGGTCGCGCCGGAGAGACGCTGCTGCTGTCGGAGCTCAGCGGGCTCAGGAGCGCGCGGCTCTTGCTGGTCGGTCTGGGCAAAAGGGCACAGTTCAATCGCCGCCTCTGGCGCCGCAGCCTGACCAGCGCAATTCATGCTCTGGCCCGCACACGCGTGGTCTCGGCCGCATTGGCGCTCGAGCGGCCCGCAGGCCGTGAGCTCAACGACTACTATTTCGGGCGCGCCATCGCCGAGCTCACGGGTGCCGCGCTCTATCGCATCAACGACCTGAAATCTGCACGCCGGCCACGCCCGCCCGCGCTCGCTCGCATACTGGTCGGACCGATCGACACTACGGCGCTCGGCGCCGTGCGCGATGGGCTCACCGCCGGCGCCGCGCTCGCCGAGAGCGCGCACCTGATGCGCAACCTCAGTAATCTGCCGGCCAATGTCTGCACGCCGCGCTACCTCGCTGCTCAGGCGCGTGAGCTGCAGCGCACTTACCGCCGGCGCCTGCGGGTGCGTGTGTTCGATCTGGCGGGCATCCGCCGGCTGAAGATGGGTTGCCTGCTGGCAGTCACCCGCGGCAGCGGAGAGCCGCCGCGCTTCATCGTGCTCGAATATCGCGGCGCGCGCCGCGGAACCGCCCCGCTGGTGCTCGTGGGCAAGGGCGTGACTTTCGACAGCGGCGGCATATCGCTCAAGGATCCGCCGGCCATGGATGAGATGAAGTTCGACATGTGCGGGGCGGCCACGGTGCTGGCGGCGATCGACTACGCCGCTCGCCGCGAGCTCAAGCTCAACTTGATCGGACTGGTGCCGGCCTGCGAGAACATGCCCGACGGGCGCGCCGTCAAGCCCGGGGACATCGTCACGAGTGCTTCGGGTCAGACCGTCGAGGTGCTCAACACCGACGCTGAGGGTCGACTGATCCTGTGCGATGCATTGAACTTTGCGCGCCGCTACCAGCCGGCGGCCGTGGTCGATTTCGCGACACTGACCGGGGCGTGCGTGATTGCTCTGGGCAGCCATTTCAGCGGCGTCATGGGCAATGACGATGAGCTGGCGCGTGAGCTGGTCGAGGCCGGCACACGCACCGATGATCGCGCCTGGCAATTACCGCTCACCGAGGACTACGCCGAGCAATTGCGCAGCAACTTCGCCGATATGGCCAACGTGGCCGGTCGCGATGGCGGCGCGATCACGGCAGCTGCATTTCTTGGCAAGTTCACCCAGGGCCTGAAGTGGGCGCACATGGACATTGCCGGCACGGCATGGACATCGGGAGCCAACAAGGGCGCCTCGGGGCGACCATTGTCTCTGGTGGGAGACTTTCTGAGCCGGCGCGCGGGCGGTTGAACGCCGCGCGAGCCACGCACGCATGAGCGCTATCGTCCAGCGCGTGGACTTCTACGTACTGCCCGGAACGGAGGGGCGCGAGCGCCTCAAGTTCGCGTGCCGCAGGGCAGAGAAAGCCTATCTTGCCGGCCAGCGCGTATTCGTGTGGCTCGATGATGCCGCGCAGCTCGAGCGCTTCGATGAGCTGCTCTGGACCTTCGTCGATCGCAGTTTCGTGCCGCACGAGATCTACGTCACAGCGCAGCAGTGGCAGGACACGCCGGTTTTATGCGGCTGCAGCGTGCAGCCAGAGCAACCCTATGAGCTGCTGCTGAACCTGGGCAGTACGATTCCGGTGTGTGCGGCACAGGCCGCCGGCATCGCGGAGTTCATCGATGAGGATGAGGCGCGCCGCGTTGCCGGGCGCAGCCGATTCCGGCAGTACCGGCAACAGGGCCTTGCGCCCGAGACGCACAGCGTCACGGCCGACGACTCGCCTTGAATACAGGGCGGCAGCGGCCCCTATAATCGGGATGTTCGAGGCGACTGTTACCCCCCGGATGGACAAAGTCTACGCGCCTGCCGAAATCGAACAGCGTCTGTATCAGCGATGGGAGGCAGCCGGATATTTCGCGCCACGCCCGGCAGCGCGCAGCTTCTGCATCGTGATCCCGCCCCCGAATGTGACAGGCACGCTGCATATGGGGCACGCGTTTCAGGTCACGATCATGGATGCGCTCACGCGCATGCATCGTATGCAGGGCGATGCCACGTTGTGGCAGTACGGCACCGATCATGCCGGCATCGCCACCCAGATGGTGGTCGAGCGCCAGCTCGAGGCCGCCGGCCAGCGGCGCACCGAGCTCACGCGCGCGGCCTTCCTCGAGCGAGTCTGGGCCTGGAAGGAGCAATCGGGCGGCGCGATCTCGCAGCAGCTGCGCCGGCTCGGCGCATCAGTAGACTGGTCGCGCGAGCGCTTCACGATGGACCCGGGCCTATCGCAAGCGGTCATCGAAGCCTTTGTGCGCCTGCACGCCGACGGGCTGATCTACCGTGGTCTGCGCCTGGTCAACTGGGATCCGGTGCTGCGCACCGCATTGTCGGACCTGGAGGTGCTCGTCGAGGAGGAGCCTGGACAGCTCTGGTATATACGCTACCCGCTCAGCGACGGCAGCGGACACGTGGTCGTGGCGACCACGCGGCCCGAGACTCTGCTCGGCGATGTGGCCGTCGCCGTGAATGGCGAGGATGAGCGCTACCGGCACCTGGTTGGCCGGCACGTCACGCTGCCGTTGGTCGGCCGCCAGATCCCCATCATTGCC
>JBEKUL010000062.1:3122-21041 GCA_049515055.1 Steroidobacteraceae bacterium
AGTGCCGACGCCTACGTGGATCCGGCTTTCGGCAGCGGCTGCGTCAAGATCACGCCAGCCCATGACTTCAACGACTATGCGGTCGGACAGCGCCACGGATTGACGCTGATCAATATCTTTACGCCCGATGCGCGTCTGAACGAGCTCGCCCCGCAACGCTTGCGCGGCCTGGAACGCGTCGAGGCCAGGGTGCGCGTGGTCGAGGAATTACAGCAGGCAGGGCTGATCGATCGCATCGAGCCGCGGCAAATCATGACGCCGCGCGGAGATCGCAGCGGAGCCATCATCGAGCCTTACCTGACTGACCAATGGTTCGTGCGCGTGGCCGCGCTGGCCGCACCGGCCATCGCAGCGGTCGAGGCGGCGAAGCTGCGTTTCCTGCCCGAGCACTGGGATAAGACCTACTTCCAATGGATGCGCAATATCGAGGACTGGTGCATCAGCCGCCAGCTCTGGTGGGGCCACCGAATTCCGGCCTGGTACGACGAGCAGGGCTATATTTACGTCGCCCGCAATGCGGCTGAGGCCGCCGCCAGCGCACGAGCTCGCCACGGCCGCGATGTGCCATTGCGTCAGGATGAGGACGTGCTCGACACGTGGTTTTCTTCGGCGCTGTGGCCTTTCTCGGCTCTGGGCTGGCCGGCGAGCGGCAATGACCTGGCCCGCTTCTATCCGACCAATGTGCTGGTGACGGGCTTCGACATCATCTTCTTCTGGGTCGCGCGCATGATCATGTTCGGACTTAGGTTCATGGACGATGTGCCCTTTCGCGAAGTCTACATACACGGACTGATTCGTGATGCGGAAGGCCAGAAGATGTCCAAGTCCAAAGGCAATGTGATCGATCCGCTCGATATCATCGACGGCATCGAATTGCCGGCACTGTTGAGCAAGCGCACCAGCGGACTGATGCAGCCGCATCTGGCAGCGAGCATCCAGAAGGCGACCCGCAGGCAGTTTCCCGAGGGCATCCCCGCCTACGGTACCGACGCGCTGCGCTTCACCTTCGCATCCCTCGCCACGCAGAGCCGCGACATCCGTTTCGATCTCGCGCGCGTCGCCGGCAATCGCAATTTCTGCAACAAGCTGTGGAACGCGGCACGCTTCATATTGGGTCTGGAAGCCGGCACGGCCAGCCAGGCCGCGGCGCAGGCCGCGGCGCAGCCCGCGACCGAGGCGAGCGCGAGCGCGGGCTGGATCCGCTCGCGCTTGGGTGCGACGATCCAGGCCGTGGACGCGGCATTTCGCGAGCATCGCTACGACTTTGCTGCCAGCGCCTTGTATGAGTTCACCTGGCGCGAGTTCTGCGACTGGTATCTCGAGATCGTCAAACCGGTGCTGCAGGCCCGAGAC
Source organism: Steroidobacteraceae bacterium (assembly GCA_049515055.1). Taxonomy (GTDB): domain Bacteria; phylum Pseudomonadota; class Gammaproteobacteria; order Steroidobacterales; family Steroidobacteraceae; genus FEN-1191. The sequence goes on from JBEKUL010000062.1 coordinate 4,476, forward strand.
GCGGCCGCGCGCCATGCTGCGCGGCGCACCCTGCTGGCGGTGTTCGAGACGCTGCTGCGGCTGCTGCATCCGCTGATGCCTTTCATCACCGAGGAGATCTGGTTGCGCATAGCTGCGCTGGCCGGCGTGAGCGGTGAGAGCATCATGCTCGCGCCCTGGCCGAACGCCGCGCTCTTCCCTGCCGATGCGCTGGCCGAGGCGGAAATGGGCTGGGTCATGCAGGTGGTGCTGGCCATCCGCCAGATTCGCGGCGAGATGGACATTGCGCCCGCAGTGCGCTTGCCGCTGCTGCTGCAGCACGCCAGCGAGCGCGATCTGACGCTCGCCCAACGCCATCAGAGTCTGCTGGCTCACCTGGCCGGAGTGGCCAGTCAAAGCGCGCTGCAGGCCGGGGAGTCGCCGCCGCCGGCGATGGCGGCGCTCGTCGGGGAGCTCTCGCTGCTGGTGCCGATGGCCGGCCTGATCGAGCCAGCGAGCGAATTGCTGCGCCTCGAACGCCGCGCGCACAAGCTCGAGCAGGAGCTGCTGCGCTCGCGCGGCAAACTTGAAGATGAGCACTTTGTGCGCAATGCACCGGCCGAGGTCGTGGCACAGGAGCGCTCGCGACTGGCGCAGTTCGAGCGCACACGCGGCGCATTGGCCCGACAGATCGAGCAGGTGCGTAAATTGGCCGGCCTGTGAAACCACTGGATGCGACATTGGCCGCCATCGAGAGCGTGATCCTCGGCAAGGGCACGCAGGTGCGGCTTTGCCTGGCGTGCCTGCTCGCACGCGGGCATCTGCTGCTCGAGGACGTGCCGGGCGTAGGCAAGACCACGCTCGCACAGACGCTTGCGCGAGTGCTGGGACTGGAATGGGCGCGCCTGCAGTTCACCAGCGACATGCTGCCGGCCGATATCGTCGGGATCTCGATCTTCGATCGCAGCACGCAGAAGTTCCAGTTCCGCCGCGGACCGGTATTCACGCAGCTGCTGCTCGCCGATGAGATCAATCGGGCGAGTCCCAAGGCGCAGAGCGCGCTGCTCGAGGCCATGGCCGAACGTCAGGTCAGCATCGATGGGGTCACCTACGCGCTGCCCGAACCCTTCTTCGTCGTAGCGACACAGAATCCCCACGAGCAGATCGGCACCTACGGACTGCCGGAGTCGCAGCTCGATCGCTTCCTAATGCGCGTGAGCCTGGGTTATCCGGATCAGGCCTCCGAGCGGCGCGTGCTGCTGCAGGGCGAGCGGCGCGAATTATTGCAGGAAACCCCGGTCGTGCTCGGGCCGACGGAATTGCTGGCTTTGCAGCGCGCCGCGCACAAGGTGCACGTGTCGGACGCGCTGCTGGATTACCTGCAGGCACTGGTTGCGCGCACGCGCGCGCAATTGCGTCTGGGTCTGTCGCCGCGCGCTGCCCAGGGCCTGATGCGCGCGGCCCAGGCGTGGGCCCTTATCGACGGGGAGTCATTGGTACTGCCCGAACATATCCAGATCGTATTTCCCGCCATCGCCGCTCATCGCCTGGTTGCACACGACGGGGACGCCACCGAGCGCGGCGCCGAGATCGCCGATGAGCTCATCCGCGCCACGCCGGTTCCAGTTTAGGCCGCGCGCGCGCATTGCGCGCGCCGTCTCGGCCTGGGCGCGCTCGCGCCAGGGCGAGGATCAGGTCCCGTTGACGCTGCAGGCGCGTCGCATCTACATCCTGCCGACGCGCTCAGGCGTAGTGGCAGCCGCGCTGCTGGTGGTCATGCTGATCGCGGGTCTGAACTACAACAACAGCCTGGCCTTGTTGTTGTGCTTCACGCTGTGCGGCGTGGCGCTGGTGTCCATGCATGAGTGCCACCGAATGCTGCGCGGACTGCGCCTGATCAGCACTCAGGCGGAACCGACCTTCGCGCAGCGCCAGGGCGAGCTGTTGCTCGGCTTTGAGAATATTGCCTCGCATGCGCGTCTTGCACTGCGGCTGCGCGTTGCCGCGGTAGCGCCGTGCTGGTTTGAGCTCGCGGCGCACAGCTCCCGCGTCGCACGTGTGGGCTATCAGGGTCTGGCGCGCGGCCGCCAGCGCATCGATCGGCTGCATCTCTCGAGCGATGCGCCGCTGGGACTGTTTCGTGCCTGGACCTGGCTGCATCTGCCGCTCGAGGCCTTCATCTATCCGTTACCGCTGTCGCTGCAGCCCCTGCCGCCCCCGGCGGGCGAGCCGCGCACCAGCGATCGCACTCGCCGCCTGCGCGGCGAGGAAGAATGGGCATGGCTGCGGCCCTTCCAGGATAGCGATCCGCCGCGCCGCGTGGCCTGGAAGGCCTACGCGCGCGGCGCGCAATTGCTGGTGGCGCATTACGATGCGCCGGCCGGCGCGCAACGCGTGCTCGCCTTGCAGTCATTGCGTGCCCTGCCCCTGGAGAGCGCGCTCTCACAGCTCGCCGAATGGGTGCTTGAGTGTGAACGCCGGGGCGAGACATACACCCTGATACTGCCTGGCAAGATCGTGCCGGCAGCACACGGGCTGGCGCAGCGTCGCGCCTGCCTGGAAGCCCTGGCGCTCTACCAGCAATGAGCGACAAGCGCGCCACGGCGGCGGCGACGACTTCGGCCAAAGCCTCACTGCCCGCCTCGACCCAGCGCTGGGTGCTGGCCGGTGTGCTCGGCGCGGTGGTGCTCAATGTGCAGCATGTCGCCCCCTGGTGTATGCCCGTGGCGCTGGGTGCGGCAGGCTGGCGGCTCTGGGCACCGAGTTCGATGACACAGCTGCGCGGTCGCACCATGCGAGTGGCGATAGCGGCGGTGCTGACGCTCGCGGTGCTGGTCGGGTTTCGCACGCTCAACGGTCTGGATGCCGGCGCGAGCCTGCTGGTGGCGATGGCGGCGTTGAAGCTGCTGGAAACCCGAGGCGCACGCGATTGGCTCGTCGTGATCGGCGCATCGCTGTTCCTGCTGCTGGCAGCCTGCCTGGATGCTCAGGACCTCTGGCGTGTGCCGTTCTACGCCGCAGAGCTCTGGCTCTTATGTACCGCGCTGTATGCGGTCGGCAGCGGCAGCGCCGCTGCAGCCCCGGTAGCGCTATTGCGCGCCTCGGGGCGCAGCCTGCTGTGGGCGCTGCCATTCGCGATCCTGATGTTCCTGTTCTTTCCGCGTCTGCCTGGCTCGCTTTGGAGCATTCCAAGGGATGATGAGGCCGCAACCGGGCTGGGCGAGCAGATGAGCCCGGGCAGCATCTCACAGCTGATCGAATCGCACGACGCCGCGCTGCACGTGCGCTTCGACGGTCCGCCGCCGCCGCCCGCGCAGCGCTATTGGCGCGGACCGGTGTTGCACGATTTCGACGGCTATACGTGGCGGCGCAGTCGCGGCGCATTCGGCCCGCCTGCGCCCGTTGAGTTCGCGGGCGAGAGCTATCGCTACGAGATCACACTCGAGCCGAGTCAACATCGTGTGTTGATTGCACTGGAGCTGCCGCGCGGCTTGCCGCAGCAGGTGCCGTTGGTGGCGAGCACATTCGACTACCAGCTCATCGGCGCGCAGCCCATCACCAGCGCGATCAGCTATCGGCTCGAGTCCTTCCCGCTGCACCGTAATACCCAGGCGCTGCAACCCGCGCTGCGCCGCGTCGATCTGTTGCTGCCGCGCGGGCGCAATCCACGCACTCTGGAGCTCGCACAGTCGCTGCGCGCCGCGGCGAGCGATGATCGGGCCTACATCGATGCGGTACTCGACTACCTGCGTCACGGCGGCTTCAAGTACAGCCTCACCCCGCCGCGGCTCAACGTCGATTCCATCGATGAACTGCTGTTCAAGACGCGGCAGGGATTCTGCGGCCATTACGCCTCGGCGTTCGCCACCTTGATGCGCGCGGGGGGCATCCCGGCGCGCGTCGTGACCGGCTATCAGGGCGGGGAATGGAATCGCTTTGGCGAGTACCTGCTGGTACGCCAATCCGATGCGCATGCCTGGACGGAAGTGTGGCTCGAGGGCAGCGGTTGGGTCAGAGTCGATCCCACGGCGGTCGTTGCGCCCGAGCGCCTCACCGGCGAGCTCGATGATGCGCTCTCGAGCGCCAGCGGCGCGCGTCGACGCCTGCGTGCCCCGGCATGGATATCAAGCACGGTGCAAGCCTGGCAGGCAATGAACGCCTGGTGGCAGGATGAATTCATCGAATTCAACACGTTCAAGCAGCTGAATCTTCTGATCTCAATCGGCCTGAAGGACCGCGACTGGGAGGCGCTCGCGACGCTGTTGGCCGCGGGTGGCGCGCTTTGGCTCGCGCTGCTGGCCTGGCGCGAGCGCAGGCACAGCGCACCGCGCCAGCGCGACAGCCTGGGGCGTTGCTGGCACGCCCTGGAGCGCAAACTGCGACGGCGCGGCGCCCCGCGTGCGCCCTATGAAGGTCCGGTAGCGTACTGCGAGCGCATCGCGCGCCTGCACCCCGAGCTCGCCGCGACCTTGAGAGCCCTCGCGCGCAATTACGCGCACATGCGCTATGGGCCGGGCTACAGCATCGAGCGGCTGCAGCGCTTTCGCCGTGCCGTGCAGTTATTCTCGCTGCGCCTCGAGCCCTGAGCCGCGCTGCGCCAGCGTGGCCTCGTCCGGCACGCGCGCGAGCAGCCATGCCCCGAGTATGAAAAACAGCGCCAGCGCCAATATGGACAAGCGCTGATTTCCGGTCAGGATCGCGACCACTCCCATGAGCAGCGGGCCGAGCACCGCGGCAAACTTCGCCAGCATGTTGTAGAAGCCGAAATACTCGCCCGCGCGCTGCGCAGGTATGAGGCGCGCGAAAAATGAGCGCGACAGCGCCTGCACGCCGCCCTGCACCGTGCCAACCACCGCGGCCAGCACATAGAACTGCCATTCCGCGCGCATGAAATAGGCGAATACGGTCACCGCGGTGAATACGGCGAGCCCCAGGTAGATGGCGCGCTTGCTGCCGATGCGATCGGCCAGGCGGCCGAACAACAGCGCGAACGGAAAGGCAATGAACTGTACCAGCAGCAGCGCCTGGATCAGTGTGGCGGTCGAGAAGCCGAGTTTGACGCCAAAATCGACGGCCATCTGCTGCACCGTCGCGATACCGTCAATGTAGAGCCAGTACGCCAGCAGGAAGTTGAGCACCGGACGGTCACGCAGCACCGTGCGCATGGTGGACCACAGCTCGCGCCAACCGGCGAGCTCATCGGTCGGCGCTGCCTCACTCACATAGCGGAACAAGGGCAGCGTGAACAGCACCCACCAGCAGGCCACATCGAGGAAGGCAATGCGCGTCGCGGCAGCCGCGCTCGCCAGATGCAGCCACTGGGGATGCAAGACCATCAGCACATTGCCGAGGAACAACAGTCCGCCGCCCAGGTAACCGAGCGCGTAGCCCAGCGCCGAGACTCGATTGCTCTCGCCAGGCTCGGCGACCTGCATGATCAGTGCGTCCTGGAACGAAGAGCCGGCAAAGAAGCCCATGCTGGCGAGCCCGAATACTGCCAGTGCCCATCCCCAGCGGCCGGCCCCGAGCCCGGCAAGCAACGCGGTTGCGAGCGCGCCGATCGCCGTACAGATGCCGAACCAGCGCAGCTTGCGCCCACGACGATCCGCCAGCGCACCGAGCCAGGGCGCCAGCAGCATCACGATCAGGCTGGCGCTCGAATTCGTCAGCCCGAGAAAGAAAGTGGAGGTCGTGCCGGGCAGCGCGTCGGCCCAGTAGTGATCAAAGAAAATCGGAAACAGGCCTACCAGCACGGTCGTGGCGAACGCGTGATTGGCCCACGCCGTGAAGGCCCAGGCCCATTGCGAGGCTCGTTTTGGGGTCACCGGCGACTCATTCGGACTGGTGCTCGCGGGTGTCCTGAAAGCCGATATCGGGCCAGCGCTCGAGCGTCAGTTGCAGATTCACGCGCGAGCTGGCCAGATAAACCAGATCGCCGTTGTGATCGAGCGCGAGCTGATCGAAGGCGCGGCTGCGAAACTCCTCGAGCTTGCGCTCATCGAGCGCGCTCACCCAGCGGGCCGCATGGATCGCGACATTATCGAACACGCATTGCACGCCGTACTCGTCCTGGAGCCTGAAGGCCACGACATCGAACTGCAGTGGCCCGACTGCGCCCAGGATCAGATCATTGTTGCGCAACGGTCTGAATAGCTGGGTCGCGCCCTCCTCGCACAATTGCTCGAGTCCCTTGCCCAGCGCCTTCATGCGCAGCGGGTCCTTGAGTACCGCGCGACGAAACAGCTCCGGGGCGAAGTTTGGTACGCCGGTGAAGTGCAAGGGCTCGCCCTCACTGAAGCTGTCGCCGATGTTGATGGTGCCGTGATTGTGCAGACCGATGATGTCGCCGGCATAGGCCTCGGCAGCCTGAGTGCGATCCGCGGCCATGAAAGTCAGTGCATCGGCGACCTTCATGTCCTTCTTCAGACGCACGTGCCGCATGCGCATACCGCGTTCGTAGCGCCCCGAGCACAGACGCACAAAGGCTATGCGGTCGCGATGGCCGGGATCCATGTTGGCCTGGATCTTGAATACGAAGCCGGTCAGGTTTGGCTCGCTGGCCTGGACCACGCGCTCGCGGCAGGCGCGCGGCAACGGTGCGGGCGCCTCGCTGACGAAGGCGCGCAACAGCTCCTCGACGCCGAAGTTGCTGATCGCCGAGCCGAAGAAAACCGGCGTCTGGCGTCCGGCGCGATACGCCTCGCGCTCGTAGCGCGTGCTCGCACCGCGCACCAGCTCGATCTCGCGCTCGAAGAGCCCCGCCTCGCTGCCCAGCAATTCGCGCGCCTCATCCGAATCCAGCGACTCGATCGCGCGATTGCCGCCGACGCGGCCGCGCTCGCCGGGTTCATACAGATAAATGCGATCCTCGAGCAGGTGATAGATCCCCTTGAGCTCGCGCCCCATGCCGATCGGCCAGGTTACGGGCGCGGTCCGTATTTTCAGCACCCGCTCGATCTCATCGAGCAATTCGATGGGCGCGCGGCCGTCACGATCCAGTTTATTGATGAAGGTCATGATCGGCGTATCGCGCAGCCGGCAGACTTCCATGAGCTTGACGGTGCGCTCCTCGACACCCTTGGCGCAATCGATGACCATCAGCGCGGAATCGACCGCAGTCAACGTGCGGTAGGTATCCTCGGAAAAGTCCTCGTGACCGGGGGTATCCAGCAGGTTGACCACATGCTCCCGATACGGGAACTGCATGACCGAACTGGTCACCGAAATACCACGCTGCTGCTCGAGGCGCATCCAGTCGGAAGTCGCATGACGCGCGGCCTTGCGGCCCTTGACCGCGCCGGCCATCGAGATGGCCCCGCCGAACAGCAACAGCTTCTCGGTCAACGTCGTCTTGCCGGCATCGGGATGGGAGATGATGGCAAACGTACGCCGTCGCGCGATTTCTTGTTCGAGCGTGGTCATTGAAGCGTTGAGTGCGGACGAGTGCGGGCGCGCAATCCTAATCGATATGGCGCCTGAGCACGATGGCGTCCTCGCGCCCCTCGTAGGCCTGGTAATAGCCGCGACGCAGGCCGATCTGTCTGAAGCCGAGCGACTGATAGAGGCGAATGGCCGCAAAATTCGACGGTCGCACTTCCAGGTAAGACTCGCGCGCGCCATTTGCGGCCGCCTCGCGCAACAGATGATTGAGCACGCGCCGGCCGATGCCGCGGCAACGGTAGGTCTCTTCGACGCAGACGTTGAGCAGATGCGCCTCGGCGGCCGCGACGCTCATGACGCCATAGCCCACCAGCGCGCGCCCGACCTCGACCACACAGCAGAAGTAATTAACGCGCAGGCAGTCGCGAAAGATACCCTCAGTCCAGGGAAAGGCGTAGGAAGCGTGCTCGAGACGCACGACCTCGGGAATGTCGCTGCTGAGCATGCTGCGGATCGCAAGCTCCGGGGCAGTCAGTGCGTCTAGCTTTTCGACTGCCATGACATCAGATCGTTGCAGCGCGCGCGCTGGTCCGCAAGCGAGCCAGCTCAGTGCGCACGAATTTCAGATCGACCCAGGCCTTGCGCTTCTCGCTTGGGCTGCGCAGCAGGTAGGCCGGATGATAAGTGACGATCAGCGGGCGAGCGCTCGCCCCAAAGCGGTGGAGCTGACCGCGCAGGCGGCCGATCGGCGTGTCGGTTGCCAGCAGATTCTGGGCGGCAATACGACCGACGGCCAGAATCAGCAGCGGCTGCAACAACTCGACCTGACGGTGCAAATAGGGCAGGCACGATGCCACTTCATCGGGCCGCGGATCGCGATTGCCTGGCGGACGGCACTTGAGCACATTGGCGATATAGACACTCTCGCGCGGGCTGCCCGCCGCGCGCAGCATCGAGTTGAGTAATTGCCCGGCGCGGCCCACGAAGGGCTCGCCCTGGCGATCCTCATCGGCCCCGGGAGCCTCGCCGATCACGAGTAGTTGCGCGCGCGTGTCGCCGACCCCGAACACCGTCTGCGTGCGCGTGCGGCACAGCTCGCAGCGCGTGCAGCTCGCCACTTCGGCTCGCAGCCTCTGCCATGCCAGTGCAACATCGCCGTCATCGTTGGTAGCGCCGGCACTACTGGCATCGGCAGCAGCGCTGGCCGCGCCGCCCGCAGCCGCGGCGCGCGCCTGCCAGATGTCCACGCCGAGGGCCTGCAGATACTGCTCGCGCCGACTCATTGGCTGCTCTGCCTGGGCACGGCGCGCTCGATGCGTCGGGAACGGCGCATGCGGCGCCATAGCCACACCACCGGCGACCAGAGGGCGTAGCCGCCGAATATCGTCAGCAGCACGGCCGGCGGGTGCGAGGCGATGACGATGAACACCAGCGCCACGACCACGAGCCACGCGAAGCGCATCGGCCGGCTCAGATCAATGCTCTTGAAGCTCGTATAACTGAAGCGGCAAACCATGAGCGCGCCCGCGGCGGCGGTGATCGCGAAGGCCAGGATCAGGCCCGGAAGCCCCGGCTCGCGCCATTCGCTCGATGCCCACAGGAACGCCGCCACCACGGCGGCTGCCGAGGGGCTCGGCAGGCCCTCGAAATAGCGCTTGTCCTGCACGCGCGCGTTGAACTTGGCCAGCCGCAGCGCCGCGCACACGGCGTAGAAGAAGGCCGCGAGCCAGCCGAAGCGGTACCAGTCCTTGCCGTACTCGGCGATGCGTGCCACTCCCCACTGGTAGGAGACGATCGCCGGCGCGACGCCGAATGCCACCATATCAGCCAGGCTGTCATATTCCTTACCAAAGGCCGTCTCGGTACTGGTGAGGCGCGCTACGCGTCCGTCCAGGCCGTCGAAAATCATGGCGATAAAGACGGCCTCACCGGCGCGCTCGAAGTTCCCGTCGATGGCCGCGACGATCGCGTAAAAACCGGAAAACAGGCAACCCGTCGTGAGCAGATTGGGCAGCAGGTAGATGCCGCGTCGCTGGGGGCGTTCGGGCGTGCTGTCAGGATCCATGCTGGGCGCATCATAGGTCGCCTGCGGTGCAGGGCACCAGTGGCTCGCAGTGCATCTGCTACGATTGCCGACACCAATGCGCCTGTCACGCTATCCGCTTCAAACCCTGAAGGAAACCCCGTCCGAAGCCGACGTCACCAGCCACCAGCTGATGTTGCGGGCCGGCCTGATCCGCCGTCTGGCCGCCGGCATCTATAACTGGCTGCCGTTCGGTTTGCGAACCCTGCACAAAGTGGAGCAGATCATTCGCGAGGAGATGAACCGTGCGGGCGCCCTCGAGATGTTGCTGAGCGCCCTGCAGCCGGCGGAGCTCTGGCACGAGTCAGGCCGCTGGTCCGAATATGGCCCCGAACTGTTGCGACTCAAGGACCGGCATGAGCGCAGCTTCGTCCTCGGCCCGACGCATGAGGAGGTCATCACCGATATTGCGCGCCGCGAGCTCAAGAGCTATCGGCAGCTGCCGGTGAACTTCTACCAGATCCAGCTCAAGTTCCGCGACGAGATCAGGCCGCGATTTGGCGTGCTGCGCGGGCGCGAATTTCTGATGAAGGATGCCTATTCGTTTCATATCGATGAGGACTCGCTGGCGCAAGGCTACGCAGCGATGCGCGCGGCCTATGTGCGCATCCTGCAGCGCATGCAACTGAACTTTCGTACCGTGCAGGCCGACCCCGGTGCGATCGGCGGCAGCGCATCGGAGGAGTTTCAGGTGCTCGCCGATTCAGGCGAGGATGCGATCGCGGTCTCGGATAGCGATGATTTTGCGGTCAATGTCGAGCTGGCCGCAGCCCTGCCGCCAGGCACGCCCCGAGCCGCTGCCTCGGCCTCACTCACACGGGTGCTCACGCCCGGGGCGCACTCGATTGCTCAGATCAGTGCATTGTTAGGGGTCGCACCCTCGCAGTGCCTCAAGACCTTGATCGTAGCGGGCAGCGAGGGCCCCCCGGTGGCGCTGGTACTGCGGGGAGATCATGAGCTCAACGCCCTCAAGACGCAGAAACTGCCCGGCGTCGCCAGTCCGCTGCGCATGGCCAGTGCGGCCGAGGTCCTCGCCGCGTGCGGTTGCGAGGCGGGATTCATCGGGCCGCTGCAGTTGCGCGGCCTGCGCATCTATGCCGATCACGCGGCGTTGGTCATGGCTGATTTCGTCTGCGGGGCCAACGAGAAGGATGTGCACTGGACCGGCGTGAACTGGGGCCGCGACCTGCCTGAGCCCATCGCGGCGGATTTGCGCAACGTCGTCACGGGCGACCCGAGCCCCTCTGGCAGCGGCCGGCTCAACATCGTGCGCGGCATCGAAGTCGGACATATCTTCAAGCTCGGACAAAGATACAGCGCGGCCATGAACGCGACCGTGCTGGATGAGGCCGGCGCCTCGATCACGATGCTGATGGGCTGTTACGGCATAGGTGTGACGCGCATCGTTGCCGCCGCGATCGAGCAGAATCACGATGAGCGCGGGATCATCTGGCCGGATCCGATTGCACCGTTTCATGTCGTCCTGGTGCCACTGAACCTGGAGAAATCCGCAGCCGTGCGCAGCGTCGCCGAAGCTCTGTACGCCCAGTTCAACGCCGCCGGGATCGAGGTGCTCTACGACGACCGCGACGCGCGTCCCGGTATCAAATTCGCCGATGCCGAGCTGCTCGGCATTCCTCACCGCATCGTCATCGGCGAGCGCGGGCTGGCCGCCGGCACGCTCGAGTATCGGCACCGCCGCGCTGGCGCCAGTGAGGACTTCCCGCAGCAGGATGCGTTGGCTTTCATGCGCTCGCGCTTGCAGCTTGGAAATGCCTGACTGCAAGCCGCTGCTCTGGCTCGCGCTGTTGAGCATCGCACTGGGCGTCGCACCGGCGCGCTGCGGCGCGCCGGAGCTGGCGCAGCAGGACCCGGAACTACGCAGCGTCGTGCAGCGGGCGATCGAGCAGGCGCAATGCTTTTCGGATAAATTCGATTCGGCGGTCTGGTTTACGCTGATGGAACCGAGGTTGCGGCACTACGTGAAGGATCAGCACGAGCGCCTCGAGATCCTGCAGAGCGTGTATTGCGAGACCCATCGCGGCGGGACCTCGGTGCTGCCGGCCGGACTGGTGATGGCGGTGCTCGATGTCGAGAGCCGCTTCGATCGCTGGGCAGTCTCGAGTGCGGGGGCTGTGGGGCTCATGCAGGTGATGCCGTTCTGGCCAGAGCAGCTCGGCATGCGACGCTACGAGCTCACGCGCACCGAGGCCAATGTACGCATGGGCTGCGCGATCCTGCGCTACTACCTCGATAGCGAGGGGCGTGACGTGCGTCGGGCGCTGGAGCGCTACAACGGCAGCATCGGACATCGCGAGTACCCGGACCGCGTGATCGTGCGCTGGACAACCTACTGGAATGGAGCCGACGATCTGGGCCGCGCACCCGTTAAACGCTCCTGAACTCCTGCGGCAAATCCTCGGGCGCAGCTTCGAGCGCCTCGACGGCCACATCGCTGACCCTCGCCGCGCTCGGTCCAATCCACAGCCAGTCGATGAACTCGCGCAGCGCCCCCTCGCTACCGCATGCCAATACCTCGACGCGTCCATCCGGCAGATTGCGCGCGTAGCCCCTGATACCCGCGGCACGAGCGCGCCCTGCCGCGCTCGCGCGATAGTAGACGCCCTGCACTCGCCCCGACACGAGGTAACGTCGCACGATGTGTCGCTCAGTCGCGCGCTGGGCATCGCTCATGCGCAATGATTTCCCGACCATGGCCGGCCCGTCAATCGCGGCGCTCTGCCGGCGCCGCGGTTAGACTCTCGGCATGGTGGAAATCCTCGTGCTCTATTATTCACGCTCCGGCAGCACGGCCGAGCTCGCCCGGCAGGCCTGTCGCGGCATCGAATCGGTAGCCGACGCGAGCGCGACGCTGCGCACCGTTCCGGAGCTTAGCGCGAGCAGCGAGACCCCGGCCAAGCCGGTACCCGAGCACGGACCGCCCTATGCGCGGCTCGAGGAGCTGCGGCGGGCCGACGGGTTGCTGCTGGGCAGCCCGACGCGATTTGGCAATATGGCCGCCCCGCTCAAGTACTTCATCGATTCGACCTCGGCGCTCTGGCTCGACGGGGCGCTGTGTGGCAAGCCGGCCGGGGTCTTCACAGCCAGCCAGACCATGCATGGCGGACAGGAGAGCACGCTGCTGTCGATGATGCTGCCGCTGTTTCATCACGGCATGGTGTTGGTTGGTCTGCCCTACACCGAGCGTGCCCTGAATGTCACGCGCAGCGGCGGCACGCCCTATGGCCCGTCGCACGTGGCCTCAGTGCAGCAGGAGCTCACCGAGGAGGAGCGAGCGCTGGCACAGGCGCTGGGCCGACGCGTGGCCCAGCTCGCGATTGCCATCAGACGTCACGCGTCTTCGGCAGCAACACCGAGCGTATGAACGGCACGGTCAGGCGCCGCTGCGTGCGCAGCGCCGCCTCATCGAGCGTATCGAGCAAATCGTAGAGCGTGCTCAGATCGCGGCGAAAGCGCCGCTGCAGGTACAAGGCCGTGCTTTCGGGCAAATCCAGTCCGCGCGCGCGCGCGCGCAGACGCAACGCCGAGCGCTGCTCGGTCTCGTCCAGGGGCCGCAACGGCAGCAATGCGGCCGCCGCGAAGCGCGAGGCCAGGTCGGGCAGCGAAAAGCGCATCAGCGCGGGGGGCGCCGTGGCGGCGGCAATCAGCGCCGCGCCGCGCTCCTGCGCTTCGCGATAAAGTCCGAACACCTGCTGCTCCCAGGCCGCCTGTGCGGCCACGCTGCCCAGATCATCCAGCGCGATCACGCGCACATCCTGCCAACCTTCGAGCACCTCGGGGCCGTGCTCGCGCAACCGCGCGAGCGGCAGATAGGCGCTCGTGCTACCGGTGCGCTGAGCCTCGGCGCACACTGCCTGCAGCAGATGGCTCTTGCCTGCGCCGGCCGGCCCATAGAGCCAGCTGACCCCAGCGTCCGTTCCGGCGGCAATCGCGCGCAGCCGCGCGTACGACTCCAGATTCGGGCCGGGCACGAAGCTGTCGAAGACTGCCCGTTCGCGCAGCCGCATCGCCAGCGGCAGCTGCTGCATCATGAGGCGCGCCAGCGCAACACGGCGCGCCTCAGACGCGCGCGACCTGCAGCGCGCGGCTCGAGAATTCACGCGCATACTGATAGCCGCTGATCAGCAGCGTGGCGAGCGTCAGCAGACCCAGCGCCGAGACAATGCTCCTGGGCGGCAGCCGATAGGCCGCGTGCGCCATGACCGCCAGCACATAGAGCAATTGCATCAGGGTATTGACCTTGCTGCTGATCAGCGGCCGGCCGTTGAGCGGGCCGTAGCCGAGGCGGTAGATCAGCGCGCCCAGCGCGATCATCACGTCACGGGCCACGGCGACGATCGTGAGCGCGCGCGGAATCAGGCCATACCAGGTCGCCACCAGGAATACGGCTATCAGCAGCAGTTTGTCGCCGAGCGGATCGAGCGCCTTGCCCAGCTCGGATGTCCAGTGGTAGCGCTTGGCCAGATAGCCATCCAGACCATCGCTGAATGCCGCTATGAACAGCAGCAGCAACGTGCGCGGATACTCGCCGGCCACGATGGACAGCACAATGGGCCACACCAGCGCGATACGCAGCAACGAGATCAGGTTCGGCAGGTGGCGCACGTGGCTTGCTCAGTGACCGGATTGAAAGCGATAGTCCAGAGTATCCGCCACGTTCGCGTCGTCGGCTCGCAGCGCGCCGCTGGCCAGCGCGTGCGCGAGCTGCGCGCGACTACCATGCGCCTTCAGATGCAGCGTGAGCTCATCCGCATTGATCGAGCGAATGTCGACCGCAGTCACACCGGCGGCCGCGCTCACCGCGCCGAGCACCGCGGTCAGATCCGGCAGCACCGCGACACCGAGAATATGGCAGTCGACGTCGGTGAGCGGCGCGCTGTCGATCTGAATGGACGCGCGCGCCAGCGCATCCGTGGCCTCATCGATCGCCGCCGCAGCCCCGCCGCTCCAGTGACCCTGCAGGCCGGGGGCCACGAGGGTCCATTGCAGAGACTGGGAATCGGCAGCAGGCTGCGCAAGCAGCGCTGCATCCGCGCCAGCCCGGTGTGCGGCCGCCAGTGTGCCCGCCACATTGGTCTCGGGACTATCAACGCCAGCGGCGCTGTCGGCGGAGACCAGCGCGATCGGCAGGGCACGCAGTCGCGCTGCGGCCGTGAGCTCGGTGCGCAGCTGCTCGGTAGCCGCGCCGCTGAGGGCTGGCAGCAAGACCCAGACCAGCGGTCGATCCGGATTCCAGACTTTGCGGCCCGTGATCGCCACCGCGGCGCGCAGCGCCGTGTCGTCAAAGATCACCTGGGTCGCGCCCTGCGTGGTGGCGCGCTCGAGCTGCACGTAGTGCTGCGCGTCGTCGATCAGCGGGGCCAGCGCGGGATCGTCGGCTGCCTCGCGCGTACCCAGCAGCCGAATGAGTACGACATGCATGGCCTGCTGCGCGGCGCGCTGCGCGTCGCTGTCGGCAACGGTGACGGCGAACAGCGCGGGCACCGGTGCGGCGCTCGCTGCAGCCACCCATGCCCAGCCAAACAGCGCTGCGAGCGATGGTGCCCCGCGTTCGATGGAGCAGAAAAATTCGCGGGCGCGATGCATGCCTTGGGCCTCCCTCGGCTACTATAACGTGCTCCACAGGCCGCCGCGCTCACGGCGGTGCGATGACTGGCGCTCGATCATGAACAAGCCCCACAGCTATACCTATCGGGACGCCGGAGTCGATATCGATGCGGGCGAGGCGCTGGTAGAGCGCATCAAACCGATGGTCCAACGCACCATGCGCCCCGAAGTGCTGGCGGGCATCGGCGGCTTCGGCGCGATGGTTGAATTGCCGCTGGGACGCTACCGCCGCCCGGTGCTCGTGTCGGGTACCGACGGGGTGGGCACCAAGCTGAAACTCGCGATCGAGACCGGCCGCCACGACAGCATCGGCATTGACCTGGTTGCCATGTGCGCGAACGACGTGATCGTGCAGGGGGCGGAGCCGCTGTTTTTTCTGGACTACTACGCGACCGGCAGACTCAACGTCGATGTCGCTACCCGGGTCATCGCGGGGATAGTCGAGGGTTGTGCCCAGGCCGGTGCGGCACTGGTCGGCGGCGAGACCGCGGAGATGCCGGGTATGTACGCGGGTGAGGACTACGACCTCGCGGGCTTTTGCGTGGGCGTGGTCGAGAAGGAAGCGATCATCGATGGCACGCGTGTGCAGCCCGGCGATGCGGTCATTGGTCTGGCCTCCACCGGTCCGCATTCCAACGGCTATTCGCTGATCCGCAAATTGATTGCCGTAGGGCAGGCGAGCGCTGCCACGCAGCTGGCCGGCGAATCGCTGTTCGAGCAATTGCTGAAACCGACACGGATTTATGTCAAATCGCTGCTGGCACTGATGCGCGTCATGAACGTGCATGCGCTCGCGCACATCACCGGCGGCGGCCTGAGCGAGAACATTCCGCGCTCGCTACGCGCCGGACTCGAGGTGGTACTCGAGCGGCGTGCCTGGCCCCGCCAGCCGGTGTTCGAATGGCTTGCGCGCACCGGCGCGATAGAGGAGGCCGAAATGCATCGCACCTTCAATTGCGGCATCGGCATGATCGTCATCGTCGAGCCTGAGCGTGCCGAAGAGGCCATGCGCGTGCTCGCCGAGCATGGCGAGCACGCGCTGTTGCTCGGTGAGGTGCGGCACGGTGATCGCGGCGTAGTCATTGTCGGCGAACGTTGATCGATGAGTGCACCCGGCAAGCTCAGGCTCGCGGTACTGCTATCCGGACGCGGCTCGAACATGCTTGCCATCGCGCGCAGTTGCCGGGAAGGCCTGATCGGCGCGCAGCTGAGCGCTGTCATCAGCGATCGGCCCGATGCGCCGGGCATCGCTGCGGCCCGAGCGCTCGGGCTGCGTACGAGCGTGATCGATGCACGCCAGTACCCGGGGCGAGCGGCCTTTGAGGATGCGCTCGATGCCGCCGTCACGTACTGTGGCGCCGAGCTGATCGCGCTGGCAGGGTTCATGCGCATACTCTCAGCAGGCTTCGTGCAACGCCACAACGGACGCATGCTCAACATCCACCCCTCGCTGCTGCCGCGCTACCAGGGCCTGCACACGCACCGCCGGGTACTGGAAGCGGGCGAGCGCGAACACG
>JBEKUL010000063.1:0-17489 GCA_049515055.1 Steroidobacteraceae bacterium
CACGTGCTGGTTTGCATCTCCCACATCAATCCGGTCTGATTGTCTGTCACCGTGCCGTCGCCATTCGCTACATAGCGCGGGAGCTGTGACAGGCATGTCCACGTACCGTTGTAATAGACCGCAGTATCAACTACTAACCCACCAGCCCCACAATTTGCGAACGAGCCGCTGCCCGGTGCTCCTGCCGGCCCTTGAGGCCCGGCGGGTCCTGTCGCGCCAGTTAACCCCTGCGGTCCCGTTGCACCGGTAGCTCCCGCCGGCCCAACTGGACCAGCGGTACCCTGAGCCCCAGCCGGACCCGTTGCACCCGCTGCGCCAGCCGGACCAATTGGCCCCGTAATGCCGGCTAAACCCTGCG
The DNA here is from genome assembly GCA_049515055.1 of Steroidobacteraceae bacterium. Taxonomy (GTDB): domain Bacteria; phylum Pseudomonadota; class Gammaproteobacteria; order Steroidobacterales; family Steroidobacteraceae; genus FEN-1191. Next base: position 359 of record JBEKUL010000063.1, read on the forward strand.
GACCCGTCAAGCCATTAGGTCCCTGTGGCCCTGCTGGACCTTGTACTCCTGTCGGGCCCGTCGCCCCCGTTGCACCCACCGGTCCTTGTGCACCGGCAGCAGCGAAGATCGCCCAGTTACCGCCCGAGGTGCTGACATCGTTGGCCGGATCAACGGCTGAATTATTTTTCAACGCGACGTAGGAGGTTCCGTTCTCGGTGACCACATTATTAGTTGTGTACGGCGTCGCACTCGACCAAGTATTCTCATAAGCGAATCCAACCCCGTTGGTACCATTTGTGCCCGCCGCACCCGCGGGACCGGTCGCACCAGTTGCTCCCACGGGTCCGGCTGGGCCGCTTGATCCTGCTGGTCCGGTCGCGCCCGCTGTACCCGCCGGACCGACTGGGCCTGTAGCGCCTGTTGCTCCCGTCGCTCCGGTGGCACCCTTGGCTCCAGCGGGCCCCGCTGGGCCCTGCGGCCCCTGCGGCCCCTGCGGACCTGTGGGTCCCATAACCAAGGACCCAGTTCCGAGTTGCCCCGTCACGGTGTCAACGACAACGGGCAGCGCTGCGCTATCGGAGGTGAGATTTGTTTTGATGCCGGCGAAGAAGGCATTGGTTTGATTACCCACGGTTCCGATCCGGATCGTTCCCGACTCAGCCGCGATGCCTAGATTCCCGATGTCGATATTGTTGTTGCCCGTCGTCAGGTTTTGCCCAGCGCTGATCCCGAGCGCAATGTTGTTGTTGCCCGTCGTGTTTTCAATGAGTGCCGCGTATCCGACGGCGGTATTGCCGTAGCCGGTCGTGTTAGATAGCAGCGTATACGCGGTGGTGGCGCTGTTCCAATAGCCTGTCGTGTTTCCATAGAGTGCCTGGTATCCGAAGGCGGTGTTCTGGTAGCCCGTCGTGTTTTTATAGAGTGCCGACCATCCGACGGCGGTATTGACGTAGCCTGTCGTGTTGGCAGCAAGTGCCTCATACCCCGAGGCGGTGTTACTAGTGCCGGTAGTGTTGCTACTGAGCGCTTGGTACCCCGACGCGGTGTTGTAAACGCCGGTCGTGTTAGCTTGAAGCGTGCCATTCCCAAACGCGGTGTTGAAACTCCCAGAATTTAAATCAAGTGCAAGTGCGCCTTCCGCCGTATTTCCGTTCGCATCAACGAGAGTGCCGGGAGCATCCAAGATCGCCCAGTCGGTCGCGTTGCTACTGGGTTTGATCCCGGTATTGGCGACCAGGCAGAAGTAGCTTGCGCCGTTGTAAGTCACGACAGCCCCAGCACCATATGCAGTCGTGGATATCCACGCGGCGCGAAAGTTCGTAAAAGCGATAGTCGTCGCGGCTGTCGCCGGTCCACTGACTGCGGCTGCACTGAGAAAGGCGGCCAACAGAATTGATCTCACGGGCGCGAGTTTCTGAGCAGTCATATCATCCCTCTGTCGTTGTTGTGCGTTGTTGAACCGACCCTCTGCGAGACGTATCGTGGTGTTGGCTTTTGACCTTTAGTCGTCCACCTTCACCCGATACTGAGAACCCCCGTGATGATTCGAAAACCCTGAGCCGAGCGAATTCGGTATTTCATTGTTTACGTCCCTCAACATCGTTCGGATCTGCCGCTGGGCCACTCGCGAACAACCCGCATGTGTGATGATGCATAGCCATGCTGAGCAACCAGCAATGTCCGTCGTCGATACAATTCGTAGGTTGAGCAATGCACGAGAATCCCTGTGGCGGGCACAGCGCGGTCCGCGAGAACAGCTGCGATAGGTCAGCAGTTACGGCTCTGTAGCCGACGGGAAGGTGCTCGGATACGAATCACTATCCAGCGTCGCATAGAGCGTATTACGCGTGACCGTCGAGCTGACCTGATCGGCCGCGACAGAGGCTACGCCGCAATAGGCGTCGTTGATCGTGTTGTGGGAAATGGTATTGCCAGAAACTCCCGAGGCCGAATACTCGTTGATGCCACAGCCTTCTTCGTTGTTGCTGGCGTTCGCGTCTATCGGCCCCACATTGTATATGGTGTTCCAATCGATCTGGCTGTCGGTAAAGTATCCGGACGCCGAGCCTTGAATGTCCATGCCACTGAGGGCATCGATGTTCCCAATGAAATTATTGGTCACACGAAGGTGCCTGGCTCCATTGACGAAGATGCCGCTCTGAGCCTTGCTGATGAAGTTGTTCTCCACAACTGTCCAATCACCCACTGCGCGCAGCGTGATGCCTTCGCTGCGCAGGGATATGCAGGCGGTGATCGACAATGTGCCGCAATTGCCTTCCGTGATCAGATTGTTCTGGATCACACCGACCGCGCCGTTGACGATGAAGACTCCAAACTGGAATACCCCACCGCTCGGTCCGACGCCGACAATGTTGTTGTCTGTGATGGTTGCTTTAACGCCGGCGTCGACGGCCAGCACGCCGTAAGCGGTGAAGTCGTGGATGCTGTTACCACAAATCAGCACATGGAAGGGCCCGGCTTTATCGGCATCCACCTGCACGCCGACGCCATTGCCAAACGGCAGCGCCGTCGTGCAACCGGGCGCTGTCGCGCCGAAAATGGCGCTGTTTTGCACCGTTCCCGAGGCGTCGTGGAAGTGGATCGCCGCCAGACCGGGCGTACAGCCGGTAACCGCATTCTTGCTCGCGTCGACAGCCAGGTTATCGATGGTTACGTCGTGAGTATTCAGCACCGCGATCACGGCTTCGGACCCGAGACTCGCAACCGGAGTCAGGGAGGACGGCTGGATCAGCACTCGGGCGATGCCGTTCACGCTGAGGCCGCGTAGCTTCAGCGGCTTCGTAATGACGAGCTGTTCATCGTAGAGGGCGGGGCAGATGACGATCTCGTCCCCGGGATTGGCGGCGTTGATCGCTGCGGTGATGGTGGTGTACTGGGCATTCGGACACGGCGTACCGGGTTGGCCGACGACTCGCTGCCACGCGGCTGCTGGCCTTGCGCCCATGCCGAGCGTGCACAGCAATCCCAATAGCAGGAAGCCCAACCCAAGCTGCCCCAGAGTTCTTCCACAATGCTTCGCCATGACGTCCCTCTCCCTTTTGTTATGCCTTGGATGCTCTTGCGTGTCCCGGCGATCAGCGCCCCGAAAGCCGTCGCGACAGCGATTCAACAGCGAACGTGGCGTAAATTGCGTGTCGGTTGACCGCGTCATGACCTGTCTCAGCGGCTGCGTGAACAATAAACACCGGCCAATGCTTCGCTCTCGTCGGACGAACACGCTTCTTTGCCAACGTCGCGATAGAAGCTCATTGCAACCGGAGCGGCAGTGACCTCGGCCTTAGGCGATTCGGTCGACATTTAAATACCCATTGCAAAACGCCGTCTTCTTGTATTCCCCCGCACGTTAGGGAGAGAGACGTCGGCGCGCATGAAAGTTGACCGAAGCTTGGCGGAAGATTTTCGGAAGCGTTCGGGAAGACAAGATTTCCGCCGCGCAACACCGCTGGCTTATACCCCCTGTATCGGGCCACTCAGAGGGCTTGCCGCTCCGGAACAAAGGCACAGTCACTCGTTGTGAATTACAACGATTAACACGTAACATATTGAAAGATAATGATTATTACACGCGAAAACGACATGGATACCAAGCCTCGCATCGTATACATTGTCTCCACCCATGAAATATGTGCTCGGCGACCTGCTCATTGACACGGGACGTCAGTCGGTCAGCCGATCGGGTGCTGCTATCGCCCTGCCGAAGCTCTCTTATGACCTTTTGCTGACTCTGATCCGGGCGGCGCCCAATCTGGTATCCCTGGACGAGCTGCTGCGCCAAGTCTGGCCCGGGCTCATCGTCAGTCCGGAAACCGTCAGCAAGCGGGTGATGCTCCTGCGGGATGCGTTGGGCGAGGATCCTCGCGCTCCGCGCTATATAGCGGGGCTTCGGGGTCGCGGCTACCAGATCATAGGGGATGTATCCGAGTTGACCGACAGGGTCACGGAACTGTCACTGGAAAGCGAGCGCGGTCTGAAAAGCGACGCCCCGCCATCCGCTCTTGATAAGGCATCTGCCTCGACCGATACACCCAAGGTCATTGACTCAAAACCTGCCCCCGCCATTGAGTCTGCGCCAACAGCACTCAGGCGCATGCGCATCCCTGTGCTTACCCTCATCCTGCTGTTTATGATCATCGCTGGGGCGCTGCTGTGGCGATCGCTAGGGCCTGCCGCACCCGGCAGACCTCAGGCAACGAGCCACGCTGCCGTTCAAAAGCCTGAGACTGTTGTACAAGTCTTCTCTCCGCCGGCGCGCTCTGTCGCTGTCATGCCGTTCGTGAACATGAGCGGGGATCCAAATGAGGAGTACTTCTCTGACGGCGTCAGCGAAGAGCTGCTCAATGAACTCTCCCGGCTGAACGATCTGCAGGTGGTCGCAAGATCCTCATCATTCTCGTTCAAAGGCCAGAATGTCGATGCCGCCACCATCGCGCACAAGCTCAATGTCGGGGCCATCCTGGAGGGCAGCGTACGCCACTCTGGCAACACCGTACGCATCACGGCGCAACTAATCAACACTGTGACCGGCTTTCATCTGTGGTCCGAGACCTATGACCGACCGTTCACCGACATTCTCAAGGTCCAGACCGAAGTGGCCACCGCGGTAGCGCGACAGCTGCGAGTCAAGCTCACCAAAAATGAGTCCGACAGCCTCTCCGTCGGCGGCACGCAGATTCCAGAGGCTTACGATGCCTACCTTCGCGCGCATCGCGAGTGGGATGAGAATGAAGGGGTTCCCGAAGATAAAGCAATGCATACCGCCTTGGCGGCAGCGGATCAGGCTATCAAATTGGATCCACACTATGCTGCTGCCTACGCGTTGCGGGGAACTTTGCTTCAAACTTTGTCGATCCAAAATCTCGACCAACGCGAGAATCTGGCCAAACAAGCCCGCGCATCTGCGGAGCGTGCAGTGGCGCTCGCGCCCGATTTTGGGGAGGCGCACGCTTGGCTCGCTCGAATTCTCAATTTCTGTTTCTATGATTTTGTCGGTGCGGAGTCCGAATATGAGAAGGCGGTCGCGTTGGCACCCGGGAGCGCCGACGTGCAATTTCTTTTTTCTGCGTTCGCCGCCAAAATGGGTCACGTTGAAACCGCGCTGACGCACCTGCGCCTCGTGAGCGGCCTTGATCCGCACAATTACCAGTCATATATGCATCAGGCGGGGATCCTATCGTTTACACGCCAGTTCGGTGAGGCCCAGGTGGCATTGCGACATGCCCAGGCGCTCAAGCCTGATTCGTCACCCAGTCTAGATTGGTTGCAAGCCAATCTATTTCTCGCCTTGGGACAAGCGGAGCAGGCACGCCAGTTGTGCGAAGCCCCCGTTACACGGTTTGGAGAAGCCTACAAAACCTACGAAGGCTACCGGCATGAATGTTTGGCTCTCGCCTACCACGCTCTAGGTAGGCAGGCGGATGCTAAGAGCGAGTTGGAACTTTATAAAGCTATGAACGGTGAAAAGGACACGCAAGCTTTTGAGTATGCGCAGATCTATGCGCAATTGGGCGATAAAGCTCAAGCCTTAGAATGGCTTGCCAAAGCAGAGCGAAACCACGACTTTGGATTAACATTCCTGAGATGCCTGTGGCAATTCGATCCGATTCGTGAAGAACCGCAGTTCAAGGCGATCGAGGCGCGGATGAATTTCCCAGCACCATAAGGCACTCCGGTATCCAAGCTGCGATTGTAGTGTATGATAAAGGACGTTATCATACGTTATTGTTAAAGCAGGGCGCTCCTTATATATGGCTACCGGCCTGGAGGTCAGTCGGACAGCGAGCCTCGGCTTGCATCGTGCGGTCCCGATGCTCTACGCGCCGACGGCGCAAGCCGCCAAACGCTTCGTCGAATACTTCGCCGCCAATATCCGCAATCCCAATACCCGGCGGGCTTATCTGCGTGCGGTTCTAGACTTCTCCGCGTGGTGTGAGGCGCAGAATCTCACTGAGATCCTCGATGTTGAGCCCCTGCACGTGGCCGCCTACATTGAAATGCTCTGCAATCGCCTGGCGAAGCCCTCGGTCAAGCAGCACCTGGCGGCGATCCGCATGCTCTTCGACTGGCTCGTCGTGGGCCAGGTTCTCGCCACGAATCCCGCCGCACCTGTCCGGGGACCAAAATACACAGTCCGAAAAGGCAAGACACCGGTGCTGGCGCAGGATGAAGCCCGAGCGCTGCTCAATTCCCTAGATGCCTCGACCGTTGTGGGACTTCGCGATCGAGCCCTCATCGCGACCATGATCTACACCTTTGGCCGCGTCGGTGCGGTCATCAAGATGCGGGTCGAGGACTACTACACGCAAGGACGCCACGGTTGGGTCCGACTGCACGAGAAAGGCGGCAAGCGGCATGAGATGCCCTGTAACCACAATCTTGAGGCCTACTTGGATACTTACATTGCCGCGGCAGGTATAGGCGAGGACCTCAAGGGCTATTTATTTCGCAGTACGCGCGGAAGGACCCGGCAGCTGAACACCAATCCCCTCGCGCAACCCGATGTGTATCGGATGATCCGGCGACGGGCATTTGCGGCTGGCATCAAGACCAGGGTCGGCAATCACACCTTTAGGGCGACTGGTATTACGCAGTACCTACGCAACGGCGGCCGCCGAGAGCTCGCGCAGCAGATGGCGGCGCACGAGTCGCCACGAACTACAGCTCTGTATGACCGGCGAGATGACGACGTGGCGTTTGATGAAGTGGAGCGGATACTGATCTGATCCACCTGCCCGTCAACGCTCTCATCGAAGAATTAAGACAATAATGCATGCGCCGAAGCCAGGCGGCTCCAACGAACGCGGCCCGATTTCTTCGTATTGCGCGCGATTTCAGGACCATACGACGTGTCGCGCACGTAGTTTCGCGCTATCGCCCTGCTGCCGCGATAGTGCGGTAGCGCCCCGACGGCGCCGAGCGATGGGCGTTTACTACAGCGTAGTGGGCGAGCGGAGAATTGCATGTATATGAGTGGCACTCTTGGGGCCCTTCTCCTCGTACTCTTTATTGTTTACATCGTGCGCGGGACGTGATCGCCTAGATAATGGTTGGCGATCGATAAAGACAAAATCGACTCGCGACAACCCGCTGTTAGAAGCGAGCGCCTGTTGCGCGCGGTCACGCGCCGCTTGCGCTTGTATTCCGGGCTCCGGCTCTGCTGCAGGACGGCGGAAACATTTGAAGTCGTCGCGAGTTCTGCGTTGATTGCAAGACTTTTACGAACCATTTGTAACTTTAACTATTTCTTTCGATCGCGTACGGCACATGCTCAACGTGAGGTCCATACTCCGGCCCCCCAGCCGCATACGAGCTGAGTTGGCCAGCGAATTCTTGCTGGCTATACGTTAAGGCCCAAACCTATGAATCAGTCATCCAACACTTCTGCGAGCCAATATGGCAGCACGAACTACACGCCGCCCTCGAGGAACATCATCGATACGGCGATCACAGCGGGCACTTTCACCACGCTGCTCGCTGGCATCAAATCAGCGGGTCTAACCGACAAGCTGACGGAGAAAGGTCCGTTCACGGTATTCGCGCCAACCGATGAGGCGTTCAAAAAGCTTGCGCCTGGTGCGCTAGAGGCGCTGCTGAAAGATTCCGCAAAGCTCAAGGCCGTGCTGAGCTATCACGTGGTCGCTGGTCATATGCTGGCAAAGGACATGAAGTCAGGAGATATGATGACCCTACAGGGTAGTCCGCTGACCGCGTCCGTATCGTCCTCGGGCGTGCACGTCAATGGCGCTCACGTCAAGCAGGCCGACATCGTTGCCACGAATGGCGTCGTCCATGTGATCGATGCGGTCATCATGCCGAAGAACTGGCAATTGCTGGCGGCCGCTGCCTGACGATCGCCTGTCGCCTGGCATTTCGGTGCGCTGAAAGGCCCTGTTCTCAGGGCCTTTCATTTACTGCAGCTCGCGCACAAGAAACAAAAGCCACCGTCACGAAGGCCGGCGACTAAGGCGCAGCGCGTCAGGTGACGATGGGCCGATGCTCGCGGGCCAAGTCCGCTAAGCGCAGATGGTTCGCGTGGGCGCAAAGTGAGCGGGAGCACTCCCCCGATCAGGATTTGCTTTCCTTGTCCGTCCCCGGCTGCGGTTCCGATGAGGTTGCTTGCGCTGCCGACTCGAGGGCATCGTGCACTTTTGCCTTTGCCAGGCTCGCGGCCTCGGCGATTACTCTCTGACCGGTATGGCCCACCAACAGTGCACCGCTCTTCAGGACCTGCGCTGCTGCCTCCCTGATCGAACCCACCTTGCGTCTCGCAGGCTTTTTGGCTCGACGGGCCTTCGCGACCGCGCTTCGCTTGCGTTTGATTGGGCTGGTCGCTTTGCGCGCAGTTTTGCTCTTGCCCGAGGCTTTACGCTTCTTGTTACGAGGTTGCTTTTTCTTCATATCAATTTCTCCTGATATACCTGGCTATTGCATCACTATATTCCCCTTTGGCAAGCTTGGCTTCTCTTGCGCCTTCCGCTCGCGGCGCTCGGCCACCTGCGGGAGTCGATCACCGCGTTTCGGCGGCCGGTGGCCCCGCGGCCAGGAGAGGGTGCCTCTTGAATTGGGTGGTCCGGCGCAATCCTAAACATACGAAGCAACCGACAATTCCAATGCCCGCCAGCGCCAGGAAGGCACCGCCCTCGCCGCCCGTAGCACGCTTGACGACGCCAATCAGGCTTGGGCCAAAGAAGCCGCCGCTCGATCCAATGCCGCTGATGAGCGCCATTGAGGTCGCGGCCGCCGTTCCGCTAAACAGCATCCCCGGAAGACACCAAAAGGCCGGGAGGAACACGCCACCCCCGACCGCAATCAGAGCCAGCGCGGCGACTCGTAGCACCGGAGTCGGCGCGATCGCAACCCCGACGCAGCCAAGTGAGCTAAGCGCGAGGCCGACCGCAGCGTATCTACAACGCTCAGAGCTGCGGTCCGAGCGGGCGGCAGCGATCAGATAGGCACAGCCCGCGATTAAGGCGATGCCGGCGGTTACGAACCCCGTTGTAAGATCACGCGTGCCCAGAGCCGCCCGGACTAGCAGCGGTGCCCAACCGTTGTAGGCAAAGACCAGCGTGTAGTAGGCGAAGCTGACGAACACCAGGAGCCACGTCAGGGGATTGCCGATAACGCTGAGAGCGGGCACGGGCAGCGACGCTGGCGATCGGGGCTGCTCGTGGTCGATGCGCGTCGCAAGCCAGGAACGCTGTTCAGAATCCAGCCATTGCGCCTCTAAAGGCCGATCAGTCAGGTAGAGCAATAGTCCTACCCCCAAGAAAACCGATGGCAGCCCCTCCAATAGAAACAGCCACTGCCAACCGGAGAGCTGCCCAACGCCGCCGAGGCCGAGAAGCGTTCCTCCCAATGCCCCGCCAAGTACTTGTGACACGGGTATCGCCACCGCGAAGCGAGCCGTGGCACGAGCGCGGTAGGCCATCGGGAACCACTGAGCAAGGTAGTAGATGATGCCGGGGAAAAATCCCGCTTCAGCTATACCCAGTAGAAAGCGTACGGCATAAAACTCGAAAGGCGTTCGTACCCACATCATGGCAGTTGCAAGTATCCCCCAGGTGATCATGATCCGCGCGATCCAACGCCGAGCACCGACACGGACAAGGATCAAGTTACTGGGGACCTGAAAGAGCGAGTAGCCGAGGTAGAAGATACCGGCTCCGAAGCCGAATACGGCGGGACCGAACTTCAACTCGTCATTCATCTGCAACGCCGCAATGCTGATGTTGGTCCGATCGAGGAAATTGAATACATAGAGAATGAATAGAAACGGTAGCAGCCGTCGGCTGACACACCGCATCGTTCTGAGCTCCACAGTCGGGCTATCCATCCGATGAACCCTGCTTCCTCCTTGGGAGTGATGGGACTGTAGCATTGTGGGTGGGCACTGGATTAGGCTGCGTTCAAATGAAACGCGAAGGAAACTGCCTTCGAAGATTTATCTATGCGGCTATGGTGGCCTTCGCCCTCCCGGCCGTAGCACTCGCGCAACTCAACGTCATCACGTCCGGCGGCTTCTTTGTCGCGTATCAAGAACTGGTTCCAGAGTTCGAAAAGAGCACTGGCATTCTCGTCACGACCCTGCGAGGACCGTCTCAGGGGACAGGACCCAACACGATCGGCGCTCAGCTGCGACGCGGCGTGGCTGCGGACGTCGTGATCATGTCGCGAGCGGGGCTCAACGAATTGATCGCCGATGGCAGAATCGTCGCTGGGACAGATGTTGACCTGGCTCGAACTTCTCTCGGGCTCGCCATTCGTGCCGGTGCTACCAAGCCCGATATCGGCTCCGTAGACGCGCTAAAACAGACGCTACTCAGGGCGACATCCGTTGCGTACGAGAGCTCGACGATTCCTTTCATGAGGGAGAGGCTGCTGCCGCAGCTTGGAATCGCGAACGCCGTCATTCCGAAGAGTATTGAGGATGGCGCGCCTGCAGTTGCCAGCGGAGCCGCGGATGTTGTAATCGCGCCGGTGAGCGAACTTCTCCATGCTCCCGGTGTGGATTACGTGGGTGCAATCCCGTCGGAGGTCCAGTCCCCGGAAACTTTCAGTGCCGCGATCGTGGCCGAATCCAAAGAGCGTGAGGCGGCCAAAGGGTTGATCCGTTTCCTTACATCGGAACACGCACGAACGGCTATCAGAGACAGCGGGATGCAACCATCAAACTAGGTGAAGCTGTTGAAGGCGCCGGCCCAAGATTATTCGAGCGCACGGACGCACTGCGAGATCAGACTGGGACCTTTATAGATCAGCCCGGTGTAAATCTGAACCAGATCGGCGCCCGCGGCGTGCATTGCAACGGCCGCTCTTGGCGAGTCGATGCCGCCTAAACCGATGATAGGAAATGCTGAGCCCAAGGCAGCTCGCAGGTTCGTAACGGTTCGCAAGGCCAGAGGGTACAAGGGCCGTCCGCTGATTCCGCCGGCCTGGATACTCGCTGCGCCGCTAACGCCCTGGCGACTCACGGTGGTGTTGGTCGCGATCACCCCGTCTATCCCTAAGTCCCGCAGTAGGGACGCCATATCCTGCACCTCTGCTATCGACAGGTCCGGCGCGATCTTCACAAGCAAAGGAAGATGATGTTCCCGTGCCCGGCTATGTTTGGTTCTTTCCTGCAAAAGCGCCGTGAGCAAGGGCTCTAGATGTTCGCGTTCCTGCAGCTTGCGCAAGTCGGCTGTGTTCGGCGATGACACGTTTACGGTGACGTAATCGGCGACTTGTTGGACCATCCGCATACAACTTACATAGTCGTCGATCGCGCGTGCCGTCGGCGTCGTTGCGTTCTTGCCAATGTTTACCCCTAAGATGCCCCTGTATTGTCGGTGACGCAGTCGTAGCGCGACTTTGGCTGCCCCATCGTTGGGAAAGCCGAGCCGATTGATGAGCGCGCCCTCAGCCGGCAATCGAAACAGGCGGGGTCGCGGTTGCCCTAGCTGTGCGCGCGGCGTCACGGTGCCGACTTCGATGAAACCGAAGCCCAGCGATCCTAAGCCGTCGACGGCCGCAGCATTCTTGTCGAACCCAGCTGCAAGGCCTACGCGGTTTGGGAAGCGCAAGCCCATCAGCTCGATTGGCACTCCAGCCGGCACACGAAGTGCGCGCGAGCCTACCGTCCGAAGGGCCTGAAGCGCGAGCTTGTGCGCACGCTCCGGGTCGAGCGCAAACAATGCCGGTCGAAGTGCCTCGTACCACATTTCCTGTCAGTGTCGCATGAAACGGCAGTCGACCCGTGAGGCTGGATGGTCGGTCTTGCTGAGCGTGCGACGCGTCGGACGAGATAATTATCAACTGCATGAATGCGAACGACGGCCCTTATCCAAGAATTGGACTGCTTTAGCGCCCGCGCCCTATTTCTCCGAGGGCTGAGCTGCGGAAAGCGGCTCGGAATCGATCAGGTACATCTGCATCGTGAGACTGACACGGCCCTGGAGGAGGTGCCCGGCATGGACCGCGCCGTTCCTGAGGAGCGCTACAACACAATGAGCGTGCACCACCGGATCGCCATTGCGATCGCGCACGATATTGCCCGTAAGTGAGGCGACCTCCATCTCCTCATTGATCCTTATGATCTTGAAAGCCTTTTTCGGGCGATCGGACCAGCCGATAACCGCCGAGTCCAGCGCTCCGATCGCTGTGAACTGGGCATCCGTCAGGTGATTTTTCGCAGCGAAGTCCGCGAGCCCGGCTCTCACGTCGTCGCCTTTGACGAATTCGAGGTGAAAGATGCGCGTCCTGGGATTGAGCTCGGTGGCCGTCATGCCCGGCGCCGTTCCCGCCGGTATGGACGCCTGTGTCGCGTAATCCGGCGCGGGCGCTTGGTCTTTGGCGCACACTGCGCTTACGAAAGTGGCGGCGAGAATCAGGGCAAGCACAGGCGACCGCATAATATCTCCGTTATTTGGCTTACTTCCGCCATCTTGCATTCGGTCGGTAGACTGTCGCGTGCCCGAATGTATCACTCCCCTGACCCCACTAGAACGCTAACGGCACTAGACTAACCTGCATTTCGCACACACCTCCGTCACACCGTGGTAAGCACCAATATCAACCGAGGGAATCATGTTTGCTCGCATTTATCGCGCTGCGCCTCGTAGATTGACGCGCACGGCCCTGGTGTTGGGGCTCTACTATTGTTGCTCGACAAGTCTCGCCGCGGAAAAAGTGCTCGTGCCGCAGATCGAAGGCAACTGGTGGCAGGTTGCCGGCAGTCCCGATCTTGGCCAGTACACCACCGAAGGACAGCAGCCGGTGGACTTCGCGGTCTGGCAGGCCGCCGATGGGACCTGGCAGCTTTGGTCATGTATCAGAGCAACCTCTTACCCGGGCGCCACCCGACTCTTTTATCGATGGGAGGGTGGTCGGCTAGCCGACAGCAATTGGAAACCGATGGGCATCGCCATGACGTCGGACCCCAGTCTGGGTGAGATGGAAGGGTATCTACAGGCCCCCTACGTCATGAGGTATCACGGCGAGTTTCTGATGTTCTACGGCGGCGGCAATCAGATTGCGCTCGCCAAAAGCAAAGATGGGAAAACATTTGAGCGCCGCCTGATGCCGGACGGCAAGGTCGCCATGTTCACAGACGGCGTCGGTACTCGAGATCCCGATGTACTTCGTATAAAAGGTCTGTTTTATCTTTACTACTCAGCAAACCCAGGAACCGCTCTGGCGAGCAGCGACCTGCGCACGCCCGTCGAGCGCAAGAGCCTGTTGGCGAGTCCAAACGCAGACTACCTCAGAACTTCGAAGGATCTTGTTAAGTGGAGTGAGCCAACAAGGGTTGCTTTTGGAGGAGCAGCAGGCACCGGACCGTGGTCAGCGGAGTGCCCATTTGTCTATTTTCATAAAGCATCCGGATATTACTATTTATTCCGAACGCAGCATTACGGCGAGAATGCCCAGACAAGCGTCTATCGGTCGAAAGATCCCACCAATTTTGGGATCAATGACGACAGATACCTGGTAGAGACTCTGCCTGTTGCTGCGCCAGAGATTATTGAATCTGATGGGCAGCTATACATAGCGGCATTGCTACCCAGCCTGAAGGGCATACAGATCGCGAAGCTCACATGGGCTCCTAAAACATAGGTCCGATGCAGAACCGACCGCGGTATCAAACGGGCGATGGGTTTCGCTCAGCGAACTGGCGCTGATGCCAATACGGATAGGCGGCCGTCATATCGCTGGCGGCATTCAAGCGCTGCATTTGATCGCTCGTCAGACTCCAACCGACGGCCCCCAGATTTTGCTTCAATTGCTCCTCGTTTCGGGCACCGATGATCACGGTGGCTACCGTCGGACGCTGCAGCAGCCAGTTCAACGCGATTTGCGGCACGCTCTTGCCCGTCTCGGCGGCGATCTTGTCGATGGCGTCGACGACCCGATAGAGATGCTCATCAGCCACAGGCGGTCCGAATTCGGCTGTCTTTGGCAGGCGACTGACCTGCGGCAACGGCTGACCGCGGCGAATCTTGCCGGTCAGGCGCCCCCAGCCGAGCGGGCTCCACACCACGGCCCCCACGCCCTGATCGATGGCAAGTGGCATCAGCTCCCACTCATAGTCTCGGCCAACCAGGGAGTAAAATGTCTGGTTGGCGACATAGCGCGGATAGCCATAGCGATCGGCTGTCGCCAGAGACTTCATCAGGTGCCAGCCTGAAAAGTTGGAGACGCCCACGTAGCGGATCTTTCCCGCGCGCACGAGAGTGTCCAGCGTTGAGAGCACTTCCTCTGGCGGCGTTCGTGCGTCAAATCCATGCAACTGGAACAGGTCGATGTAGTCCGTTCCGAGCCTTACCAGAGCCTTTTCCACCGCCTGCAGCAGGTGATAGCGCGACGAACCAACCTCATTAGGTGCGGAGCCACTGCGGAACGTAGCCTTGGTCGAGAGAATGAGGCTATCACGTGGGCGACCCCGGATTGCACTGCCAAGCACCTCTTCCGAAGCGCCGGCGGAGTAGATGTCGGCCGTATCGAACATATTGATGCCGGCCTCAAGACAGATATCGACCAGATGACGCGCTTCGACCGTACCGCTGCCGCCCCAGGCCTGGAAGAATTCCCCTTTTCCGGCGAATGTGCCGGCACCGAAACTGAGGACAGGGACGCTAAAACCGGATGCTCCGAGTCTGCGAAATTCCACTTTGTTGCTCCTTGAATTGGTGAATTGTATCGTTGCCACAATGAACCGCAGTGTAATTGCTGCCGCAGCGGCTGCGCTGCTTCTAGCCACGTCGACGAGCGGCTGGAGCGCCGACACCACACACGTGGTGACGTATCTCGAGGTCAGGTCGGCGTCGATCAATGCGGGCGCAGCGCTGACTGGGCAATACGTAAGTGCGACGCGTGCTGAGGCGGGGAACGTCGCGATCATCGCCTTACAGGAAATCGGCCGCTCCAACAGGTTCGTCGTTATCGAGACCTGGGCAGATCCGGCTGCCTTCGCTGACCACGAAAAGGCGGCCCTCACCTTGGAGTTCAGACAGAAGCTTAGGAGCCTTCAACTCAGCCCCTATGACCAGCGTGTCACTCACGGCTTTGCCGTCGATCCGACGCCGGTGCCAGCCGGACCGAACGCGGTCTACGTTGTGACCCATGTGGATGTTCCGGGGACCCAGCGCGAAGAGACTGAAAGGGTGCTGAAGCAATTGTTCGAATCGAGCCACGCCGGTCCAGGCCACGTGCGCTTCGACATCTACCAGCAGGAGGATCCGCGCACGAACCACTTCACGATGTTTGTGGTATGGAACAGCCGTCGCACGTTAGAGAACTATGCCGAGACACCCCAGTGGCTACAGTTCAGGCAGGCACTCGCTCCGTTGCTCGGAGCGCCGTACGATGAGCGTCTCTATCGGCTACTTGGACCGTAGGAACGGATCGACGGCGCCCATCACGCATGAGCCTCAGTAGAAACCAGCTTTGCGAAGAATCCGAGCAGCGTCGGCCATCCGCCATCGACCCCTTTGCGCATGGTTTCGCCATCGGCCTCGCCCATCCGTTCGAAATTTCGGTGCTCGAGCTCGACACGCGTTTGTCCTTGCGATGAGGGCAGGAATCGCACCTCGACTTCGGAGGCGAATGCCGCGCGCGGATCGGGCTTCCAGCTTGCGCTGATCTCCCAACTGACGACCAAGCGCTCGCCGGGTTCCCAGATGCGCACGTGACCTACTACTGCCTGTGTACCATCCGTGTGCTCGGTGTACCACCGTCCACCTTCGAACGGCTCGATAATCGATTTTGTGAGCGGCGCGGAACCCAGGCTATGGGACCTGGGCCACCAGAGGTCGATTCCGGCAGTGAATACCTCGAAGGCTCTCTCTGGAGTTGCCTGCACGATCACTATCTTTCGCACGGGCGCGATGCTAATCGTTCTGTTCACTGTTTCTTCCGCCCTCGGTGTGTCTTAGGCATGCCCACTTCCTTCCCGAATGCTTCGAGCGCGTCGTCCCAAAACTGATCAATCCAACGCCGCAACTCGCCCAATCCGTCCGGGTCAATGTAATAGACGCGGCGCCTCCCTGCCGGCCGGTCGATTACCAGCCCCGCCGTCTTTAGCACCTTTAGATGCTGCGAGACGGCTGGGCGGCTAACCGGCAGAGTCGCCGCTACCTCCCCTACCGATGCTGGCCCGTGCCGCAACCGCTCGAACACCGCGCGGCGAGTTGGGTCGGCAAGCGCGGTCAACGTTGACGCGTTAGTCATAGCTTACGGTAAGGAGGAACTTACCAAATGTCAAGCAAGACACCACTCAAAGTTGCCAAGGATCTGAAGTCAGATTGAGACCCGGGACATTCCCAGGCTCTCGTAGAACCGAATCGCCACAGAGTTGTCACCCTGGACCTTGAGAGCAACTGTCTTGGCGCCCCTGCCTGCAAAGATGCCGAAGGCGTGCAGCATTAAAGCCCGTCCGACTCCACGCTGCTGATGGCTCGGGCGGACGACCAGGTCCTTGACGAATGCCCTGGTCCAACATTGGGCGAAGCCGATGAGGCGACCTCCCCTCTCATAGGCTGGAAAGCAGAGCGACGGGTCATATTCTTCATCGCCTGAGAGGTATTTCCACCATTCCCCGAACGGTGCGACCGATCCTCCACCGTTCGCATAGGTCAACGTCAATAGCGCGTGAGCTTCGCTCGCGCACATTTCGCAAAAGGTCTCGAGGCGCACACCATCGGGCCAGTGTGGAACTGCGACGGGTTCAATCAAGCTACGACGCATCAGAAGCGTTTGCATGCGTTAATTTCGGCGAACGAGTGCAAAGGCAGCAAGCAGACCGGCCGGGAAAGCTCCATTCGGGCTAAAGAGTACATCAGGGCCAGCGCTGGCGCCCGATCAGCTCAGTGCTTGACATGCAAGGCACGACTTGCCTATCATTTAGGCAAGTGAGTACTTGCCTATAGCATATGGCGGAGCGTCACGATACCGACGTGCTGTTCAAGGCCCTGGCCGATCCCAGCCGGCGCAAGCTGCTGGATCTGCTGCATGCGCACGACGGGCGCACACTCAACGAGTTGTGCGAACACCTGGACATGACGCGGCAGGGCGTGACGCAGCACCTGGACATTCTGGAGGCTGCGAACTTGATCGCCGCTGTGCGGCGCGGCCGCGAAAAACTGCACTTCCTCAA
>JBEKUL010000064.1:0-17294 GCA_049515055.1 Steroidobacteraceae bacterium
ATCGTAATCTTCGCCATCCGGCCCGTCCTGTCGCGCTAAGACGTGGGCGCTGCGTAGCGACGCGCGTCCTCGCGCTGCGCGCGCAGGCCGACGGGCAGCTGCGCGAAGAGATAGTCGAACATGGAGTCGCTCGACTGCCTCGGCGTGGCGAGGTACTGCTTGACCGCGGCATCGATCTGCGCTGCGCACTCGCGGCGCAATTGCTCCTCCTGCGCCTCGTTCCAAAGGCCGCGCGCCTCGAGGAAGCGTCGCATTCTGCCGATCGGCTCGAGGCGCTGCGCGGCCGCAACCTCCTCGGCGCGACGGTAGCGCGTGGCATCATCCGAGGTCGTGTGATCGCTGATACGGTAGGTCAGTGCCTCGATTACGCTCGGGCCGCCGCCGCGGCGCGCACGCTCGAGCGCCTCGCCAACCACCTCGCGCACGATCAGCACATCATTGCCGTCGACCTGCTGTCCGGGTATGCCCGCGGCGATCGCCTTCTGCGCCAGCGTTTGCGAGGCGGTCTGCGTCTCCACCGGTACCGAGATCGCCCAGCGATTGTTGACGATCACGCATACCAGCGGCAGCGCCTTGGTGCCGGCCAGATTCAGAGCCTCATAGAACGCACCCTGCGAGGTGCCGCCATCGCCGATGAACACGAGGGCGCAGCGCGGCTCGCCACGGATCTGGAAACTCAGTGCCGCGCCGGCCGCGTGCGGCATCTGCGAGCCGATCGGTATGCAGAAGGGAAAATCCTGAGCGTTGCGCTGGTAGATTGTGCCGCGCTCGTCGCCGCCCCAATAGAGCAATATCTCGAGCATATCTACGCCGCGCCAGAGTTTGCTGCCCACTTCGCGGTACACCGTGAACAATACGTCCTCGGTACGCATGGCGGCCGCGGCCCCGACATGCGTGGCCTCGTGCCCGAGGCAGGACGGATAAGTGCCGAGCTTGCCCGTGCGCTGCAGGTTCACGGCCTTGGTATCGAAGACGCGTGATCGCACCATCGTGCGATAGAGCTCGCGCAGCAGCTCGGTGTCGGCGCCGAAGGCGGGCAACTCAGCGCACAGCGTGCCATCGTTCGCGAGGCAGCTGCGATAGGCAATCTCGAATCGCGCCACGACTTGGCCTGGGCTCATATGAGAATCGTAGCATTGAACGAGCGCGCGCATTGTTGGCTCCCCCGCCGCGGGCGGGGCAGCGTTGGTGCTCTTGACGAGCGCGATGCGCGGCGTTAAGGGACCTCGCCCTGGGCCAGCGCGACGGGCTCAGGGCTTGTCTGCGTGCAGCGATCGACCTGCACGATCAGCGCACGCAGTGTGCTGAGCAATGCCTGGCGCTCGGCCGCGGTGATCTGCTCGAACAGCGCGCGCGTCTGCGCCGTCATCTGCGGCAGCAGCGCGAGCGCGAGGGCCTCCCCGGCCGGCGTGATGCGCAGGATCGTGCGCCGCCGGTCCTCTTCGCTGGCCACGCGCGTGATCAGTCCGCGCTCATGCAGGCCGTCGGCTACGCGCGTCATGTTGGCCGGGCTCTGCGACACAAAGGCGCACAGATCGCTCGGATGGGCGAGGCCGTCGGGTTGCGAGAACAACATCATCAATGTGCGAAAATCCGTCTCGTTCAGGCCGTGCGGGCGCAGCGACTGCTCCAGGATTGCCGCGATCTCGCGGCCCAGCAGCATCAGCAGGCGCAGGATCACGGTCTCGGTGACTGGAATTTCGTCAAAGCGCGCGGCCGCGCGGCTCACCGCCGCCTCGATTTCAGCGGCGCGATGCTCCAGGCGCGCGGACGGGGGCTGCTCGCTCACGGCGTCATTTTATCGCCCTTCAGCCACGCCTTGGGCGAGCGAGGTAGGTTTCGGTCTGCATTTCGATCAGGCGGCTGGCGGTACGGCGAAATTCCAGCCGCAGGCGCTCGGCGCAGTACAGCAGGGCCGGCGGGGCGGCCGCTGCGAGCACCAGTTTTGTGCCTTGATCGTAGAACTCATCGATCAGCGCGATGAAGCGCCGGGCGGCATTGTCCTGTTCGGGACCCCGGAACGCCGGTACATCGCTCAGCAGCACCGTGCTGAACTCCTGCGCGATCTCCGCATAGTCATTCTGGCTGCGCGGGCCCTCGCACAAAGTGCCAAAACTGAACCAGACCACGTCGCCTTGGCGAGCCAGCGCCGGGAGCGAGTGCCCCAGGATCGACAGCTGCGTCGCGCTCGGTGCGGCCTCGCCAGTCAGCTGCGTGTACAGGTGTTGCATTCGCGCGGCCGAGTCGGGTGCGAGGCTGTCCAGATAGGTCGGGGCGCGGCGCATCTGTCGCAGGCGATAGTCCACGCCGCCCTCCAGTGAGATCACTTCCAGCTCGCGCTCGAGCAGCTCGATCGCGGGCAGAAAGCGCTCGCGCTGCAGCCCAGCGCGATACAGTTCGCGCGGTGCAAAGTTGGAAGTGATCACGAGCATCAGGCCGTGACGCAATAGCGTCTCGAACAATGTGCTCAGAATCATCGCGTCGGCAATGTCGCTGACATACAGCTCGTCCAGGCACAGCACGCGATGCGTGCTCCAGAGCGTCTTGGCCACGGCATCGAGCGGCTCGCGCCGGGAGCGCAACTGGCGCAGTTGCGCGTGCACATCGCGCATGAAGTGATGAAAATGCCGCCGCAGCGCCAGGCCTGGCACGCTGTCATAAAACAAATCCATGAGCCAGGTCTTGCCGCGACCTACGCCGCCGTACAGATAGACCCCTCGAGTGGCGCGCTCGTGCGCCGCGCCGCGCGCGCGGCGCAAATGAGGGCGCGGCTGCGGCTTTGCCAGCAGGCGGGTGCGCAGGGCCTCGAGCCGCTCAAGCGCCGCGAGCTGCGCGTCATCGGGCAGGTACCCGCGCTCGCTGCGCGAGCGCTCATAGCGCTGCTGCAGGGTATCGCCGGCGGCGAAGCTCACGGCGCCTTTGCGCTCACGCATCCTGCTCCGGTGCGGCCAGATCCGGCTCTCCGAGCGCCGCCAGCAGCGCCGCGCGTGCGCCATCGCGCAGGCGCCGTGGGCGCTCGCGCTGCTCCGGCGCGAGCGTCACAGCCGGCAACGGCGCCAGCACTTCGACTTCGATCAGACCCGGGCTCGGCAGCAAGTGGTCCGCGGGCAGGCAGGCGCGCGTGCCGCGCAGCGCCACGGGAATGACGGGTAGATTGGCGCGCGCTGCGGCGACGAAGGCGCCGATATGAAAGCGCAGCAGCCCGATCTCGGCCACGAAGGTGCCTTCCGGGAAGAACACCAGCGCCTGGCCGGTCGCGGCCAGGCGCAGCAGCCGGCGCGTGTCGCGCGCACCGCCCTGACGATCGCGCCGCTCGACGAATTCGGCTCCGATACGGCGCAGCAACGTCCCCGCCAGCGGCACTGCGGACATCTCGCGCTTGATCACGAAGCTGAAGTTGGGCGGCAGGACCGCAACCAGCACGACTCCATCCAGATAACTGGCGTGATTGGCTACCACGACGCACGGTGGCCGGATACGCTCGAGTCCGCGCGTCACCACCCGCATGCCCACGAGCCGCAGCACGAGCCGTGCGAGCGCACTGACAATGGCGCGCCGATGCTGCAACGACGGCGTGAGCAACAGCACCGGAACCGAGACGGCGCCCAGCGCAACAAACACGCTCCAGGCGTACAGTCCATAAGTGATGTGCCGCATTGCGCTGCCGCATCCTGCCCGGGACGCAGCGCTCATTTGCTTCGGATCTGGCACTTAACTCGATCTTTGGATGTGATGCAGTTCTCTTTATGTCAACCGTCCGGGGCGCCTGTGAGGGTCATCACATCGAAGCAGCGCTTAAGCTCAGCATACTGCCGCTTCGAAACCCGCAGCGATGCTCAGGA
The DNA here is from genome assembly GCA_049515055.1 of Steroidobacteraceae bacterium. GTDB lineage: Bacteria > Pseudomonadota > Gammaproteobacteria > Steroidobacterales > Steroidobacteraceae > FEN-1191. The sequence goes on from JBEKUL010000064.1 coordinate 3,843, forward strand.
TATTGCATTGACCAGTCAGGCAACAGTGACAGCCCCCAGAGCCAGCAACGATTCGGTGGATCCGCTCATCACCCGTTTCCTTGATGCGGTCTGGATGGAGCGCGGATTATCGTCCAACACGCTGGCGGCCTACCGCGCGGACCTGGTAGCGCTGTCGCGCTGGCTTGCGGTACGAACCATCACCCTGCCGCGCACCGGACGCGCCGAGCTCATGGATTTCATCGCCGCGCGCGTGCACGCCGGCGCCAGACCGCGATCCACGGCCAGGCAGCTGTCCTCTTTCCGCCGTTTTTTCCGCCATTTGATCCGCGATGGGATCATCACCGAGGATCCGACTGCGCAGATCGCGATGCCGCGCATCGGTCGCTCGCTGCCGCGCTCGTTGAGCGAGGCGGAGGTTGAAGCGCTGCTGGCCGCTCCGGCGGTCGCCGACGCGCTCGGTCACCGCGATCGCACCATGCTCGAGGTACTGTATGCGACGGGTTTGCGCGTCTCGGAGCTGGTGAATCTGAAGCTCGGAGAGGTGAACCTGAACCAGGGCGTGGTGCGCGTACTGGGTAAGGGCAATCGCGAACGCCTGATTCCGCTCGGCGAGGAGGCCGTGCGCTGGCTCAAGGCCTTCGTCGAAGGAGCGCGCACCGACATCCTGCTCGATCGCAGCACGGAGTTTCTGTTTCCAACGCGCCGCGGCAATCGCATGACGCGCCAGGCCTTCTGGCACATCATCAAGCGTTATGCGCGCAAGGCCTGCGTCGACCGCGATCTGTCGCCGCACACGCTGCGGCACGCGTTTGCGACCCATCTGCTCAACCATGGGGCCGATCTTCGAGTCGTGCAGATGCTGCTCGGACACAGCGATCTGTCGACCACGCAGATATACACGCACGTGGCACGCGAGCGCCTGAAAGAGCTGCACAGCGCACATCATCCGCGCGGCTGAGCGCCCGACCGCCCGGCGCCGACGTGCTATTCTAATTGCCCATATGATGCGCTCGCCCTCCCTGCCGTGGCTGGCCGCGCTGGCCATGTTTGCCCTTCTGGCCCAGACGGCCCGGGCAGTGGACACGGCGAGCCCGGCGCACCCGCCTATTACTGGGGCCGCGACGCCGGGCGCTGCATCGACCCCGAAGATTCCAGGCGTCAAGACCGACGAGGATGTGCGCGCCACTCCGGTGCCCGGGGTATTCGAGGTGCGCCGTGGCGCCGATATCGTCTACATGACTGGCGATGGGCAGTACGTGTTCACCGGTGATCTGTTCCGGATTGCCGATCAGGACAATCTGACCGAAGCGCACCGGCGCGAGCTGCGCATGAAGCTCATCGAAGCGGTGCCCGAAGACCAGATGGTGATCTTCTCCCCGCCGCAGCCCAAATACACCGTGACGGTGTTCACCGATGTGGACTGCGCTTACTGCCGCGAATTGCATCGCCAGATCGCCGACTACAATCGTCTGGGCGTGCGTGTCCGCTATGTGTTCTTTCCGCGCACCGGCCCGAACACCGAGTCCTGGTTCAAGGCCGAGCAGGTGTGGTGCTCGGCGGACCGCAAGGCCGCCCTCACGCGGGCCAAGCTAGGCCAGGCGCTCGCCGCCAAGCCCTGCAGCAATACCCCGGTGGCGCAGGAATACGCGCTCGCCAAAGCCATCGGCCTGGATGGTACGCCCGGTATCATCGCCACGAACGGCGCATTGCTCGGCGGCTATCTGCCGCCCAGCGCGCTGCTCGAAGAGCTCGCGCAGCAGACCAGCGTGCAATGAGGCCGGCGCGCTACGGCGCGGCCTGGCGGGCGTTGCGCCTTTAGCGCTCGAGCAGTTTGAGCTTCTCGGGCTTGTCTTCCCAATCTTTCGCATCGGGCGGCGCCGGACCCTTCTCCGTGATCACCGGCCACTGCTTGGCCAGCTCGGCGTTGAGCGCTTTGAAGGGCTCCTGACCGGCAGGCAATTCCTCTTCCGAAAAGATCGCCTCCACGGGGCATTCCGGCTCGCACAGCGTGCAGTCGATGCACTCATTCGGATCGATGACGAGGAAATTCGGTCCTTCGTGAAAACAGTCGACCGGGCAGACCTCCACGCAGTCCATGTACTTGCATTTGATGCAGCTTTCCGTCACGACAAAGGTCATTGGTGCTCCGAAGCGCCGGCAGGTCATATCCCGTAGCGGGACTGCGTATTGTGCCAAAGCTTGGCGGGGGCTTAAAGCTTCAGCCAGGCAGGGCTCGCTCGATGTCGTTGAAGTGCAGCGATTCGCGCGCGGCTTGCCGATCCTCGAAGAAACAGCGTAGCGCGAAAGTGATGCTCGGAAAGGCGATCTGGTCCCAGGGGATCGCCGCCTCCTCGTACAGGCCCGCTTCCAGGGTCTCGGCGCCGACGCCGTAGTGACCGCCGAGCAGGCGTGCGCGGAAGCTCACATGGACCTGCGCGGCGTGCAGGACATGGCTGATCGAGAGCAGCGAGCCGATTTCCACGCGTGCCTCGGCCTCCTCGAGCGACTCGCGCGCGGCTGCAGCCTGCAAAGTCTCGCCCTTTTCCATAAAGCCAGCCGGCGTAGTCCAGTAGCCCCGCCGCGGCATGATGGCGCGCCGGCACAGCAGTATGCGGCCCTGCCATTCGGGCACGCAGCCGACTACGATGCGCGGATTCTCGTAATGAATTGCACCGCACACCGTGCAGACCGCGCGCGGCAGATTGTCCCCGGCCGGTACACGCAGTTGCACCGGTTGACCGCACTCTGAACAGAATTTCATAGTGGTTTAAGGTATCGTACGCGCTCCCAGGGAAGCTCTGCAGCGGTAATAGCCTGTGATCCGCACCGGATGCGTCCTGAGGGCCTCGTGGCGGAACTGGTAGACGCAGTCGACTCAAAATCGACCGGGCTTGCCCATCTCGGTTCGACTCCGAGCGAGGCCACCAATGCCGCGGGCGCTTTTCGAGGACGTCATTACAGTGAGTGGGGCGTGAATGGGCTCCGGCGCAGCGATTTCGACTACACGCTGCCACCCGAACTGATCGCGCAGTCGCCCCTGCCGCAGCGCTCCGCGAGCCGTCTGCTGCTGCTCGATGGTCAAACGGCGCAGTGGCAGGACCGGTACGTGCAGGAGCTGCCTGAGCTGCTGCTCAGCGGCGATCTGCTGATCCTAAACGATACGCGCGTGCTGCCGGCGCGCCTGCCGGCGCGCAAGCCCAGCGGTGGGCGCATTGAGATTTTCCTCGAGCGCATCCTCGATGGTCCTCGCGCGCTCGCCCAGTTGCGCGATAGCAAGGCTGTGGCAGTCGGAATGGCTTTGCACAGCGCCGGTGGCGCGGTGAAGATCATCGCGCGCTGCGGTGAGCATTGGCAGATTGAGTTGCCAGCCGACGCATTGGGTTTTTTTGAACGCTATGGTCGGGTGCCGCTGCCACCTTACATCCGGCGCGAACCGGACGAGGCCGATCGGGAGCGCTACCAGAGCCTGTGGGCCAGTGTGCCCGGAGCGGTGGCAGCCCCTACGGCCAGTCTGCATTTTGACGAGGCGTTGCTCGGCGCGCTGCGGGCTCGCGGCATCGAGCGCGCGTGGCTCACGCTGCACGTGGGCGCCGGCACGTTTGCGCCCCTGCGCAACGAGCAGCTGGATGGCCACGCCCTGCACGCCGAGCGCTTCAGCCTCAGCGAGGCAACGGTGGCCGCGATCCGGCGCACGCGCGAGCGTGGCGGGCGCGTGGTGGCGATCGGCACCACCGTGGCGCGCGCGCTCGAGTCGGCCGCGCTCGGCAGCTCGATACCCGTGAGCGGAGCAGGTGAGACGACGCTGTTTATTCACCCGGGGTTTCGCTTTCAGGTGACCGATATTTTGCTGACGAATTTTCATCTGCCGCAGTCGACACTGCTGATGCTGGTGTCGGCCTTTGCGGGCCGCCAGAACGTGCTCGGCGCATATCATCATGCGATCGCTCAGCGTTACCGCTTTTTCAGCTACGGTGACGCCATGCTCGTGTTCCCGCAGCACGAGGCGCGCGGGTCGGCATGAGCACGATCGCGCAGCGCGCGCACTTCGAAGTGCTCGCCCGTGATGGCGTGGCACGTCTGGGCCGGCTGCAGCTGGCACACGGCAGCGTCGAGACGCCCGTGTTCATGCCTGTAGGCACCTATGGCACGGTCAAGGCGATGGCGCCCGAAGAGCTCGAGGGCCTCGGCGCGCGCATCGTGCTCGCCAATACGTTTCATCTGATGCTGCGCCCAGGCGCGCAGATCATCGCTCTGCATCGCGATGGCCTGCACGGCTTCATGGGTTGGTGGCGGCCGATTCTGACCGACTCGGGCGGCTTTCAGCTCTTCAGTCTCGCGCCATTGCGTCACATCGACGAGGACGGGGTGAGGCTGCGCTCACCGGTCGATGGCGCGCCGCTGTACCTGCGCGCCGAGGATGCCATGGACGTGCAGCGTGCGCTGGGTTCGGATATCGCGATGGCCTTCGATGAGTGCACGGCCTATCCCGTATCGGAGGAGCAGGCGCGCACATCGATGCAGCGCTCGATGCGCTGGGCACTGCGCAGCTACGATCACTATTACCGCGATGGCGCGGCTCCCGGGCACTTGTTCGCAATCGTTCAGGGTGGCATGTATGAGCAGCTGCGGCTCGAGTCCGTCGAGGCGCTCTCGCAGCGCGACTTCCCGGGCTACGCGGTCGGTGGCCTGGCGGTCGGGGAGCCGCAGGCCGAGCGAGTGCGTGTGCTCGAGGCGCTCGCAGCGCACCTGCCGGCCGATCGCCCGCGATATTTGATGGGAGTGGGCTACCCGCACGACATCATCGAGGCGGTGGCGCGTGGCATCGACATGTTTGACTGCGTGCTGCCCACGCGTCATGCGCGCAATGGGCACCTGTTCACGTCGCAGGGGATCATCAACATTCGTAACGCGGTGCACCAGCGCGCTACCGGCCCGATCGATCCAGCCTGTCAGTGCGCGGCCTGCCGCCAGTATTCGCGCGCCTACCTGCATCATCTGGACCGTTGCAAGGAGATCCTCGGCGTACGTCTGGCTACCGTGCATAACCTGCACTTCTATCTCGAGCTCATGCGTTCGATTCGTGAGGCCATCGCGCGGGGTCAATTTGCGGCGCTGGCACAGCGGATTTTGGCAACGCCCCGGCGTCTGGCGGTGCCTGTGGCATAATGCGCGGCCTTCGGGGGCTCGCGGGCTACGCACAAGTGCAGGGATGAGCGGAACATGAATCCAGGTGTACTACTGATCAGCGATGCGCAGGCGCAGAGCATAGGCGGCCCGATGAGCGGCGGCGGATTCGGGCAGATCGTGATCCTTGTGGTCTTCGTCGCGGTCTTCTATCTGCTGATGATCCGCCCGCAGCAGAAACGCATGAAGGACCAGCAGGCGATGCTCGCGCGACTGGCTGCGGGCGACGAGGTGGTCACCAACGGCGGCATACTCGGCCGCATCATCGAGGTTGGCGATCTCTTCCTGACCCTGGAGATCGCCGAGGGTGTGCGCATCAAAGTGCAGAAAGCGCAGGTCTCGGCACTCATGCCCAAGGGCACCTTCAAGAGCGCCTGAGCGCGCTTCGCCGCGCGCGGCACCGGCCCGCGAGCGCTGCCATTGAGCCCCACCACTCCCATGCGCACCGTCTAGAATCGACCGAATGCTGGAGTTTCCACGCTGGAAATATGTGCTCGTGGCGCTCGTGGTGCTCACCGCGCTGCTGTTCGCACTGCCGAACGTCTTTGGCGAGGACCCGGCACTGCAGGTGGAGCGCAAGAGCGGCGCGCCGATGGACAATTTCGCGCGCCAGTCGATCGAGGATCTGCTGCACAAGCAGCAGATCCCGGTTACGCGCGATTACATCGATAACGGGCGGCTGATTCTCGTATTCAACGATGTCGCCGCGCAGCTCAAGGCGCGCGACACCGTGGATGCCACGCTCGCCGATGTCGATCGCGCGGCGCTGTCGACCGCCTCGCGCGCACCGGCCTGGATGCGCCAGCTCGGCCTCAAGCCCATGCCGCTGGGCCTGGATCTGCGCGGCGGCCTCTACCTGCTCTACCAGGTCGACGTCAATGGCGCGGTCAGTCAATTGCTTGAGACCTACGAGCAGAGCTTCCGCCGCGCCCTGCTCGAGGCGAAGTTGCCGTTGACCGAAATCACCCCGATCAACCTGGGCGCAGGCGCCAACGCGAGCGGACTGCGCATCGCGCTGCCGCCGCAGAGCGACAGCGACGCGGTGATCGCCGCGCTCAAAAGGGTCGATAACAGCCTTGATTTCCAGACGCGCACCGGCCCGAGCGGACCCGAGATCGACATGGTGCTCAGTCCGGCGCAGATCAAGGCGCGCGAGGACTACGCGCTCGAGCAGAACCGCACCACGCTCATGAACCGCGTGAACGAGCTGGGCGTCTCCGAGCCGATCGTGCAGCGCCAGGGATTGGATCGCATCAATGTGCAACTGCCGGGCGTGCAGAATTCGGCCGAGGTCAAGGACATGCTTGGCAAGGTCGCGACGCTCGAGTTTCGACTGGTCGATACGCAGGACAACCCGCTGCAGGCCGAGCAGAGCGGTCGCGTGCCGCTCGGAGCCAAGCTCTACCATCGCAAGGACGGCTCGCCGATTCTGCTCAAGCGCGAGGTCGTGGTCACGGGCGATGAGCTCACGCAGGCGACATCGACGACCAGCAACGAAGGCCCCGCGGTCTCGATCAGGCTGGATGCTCGCGGCGCCGATTCGATGCAGCGCACGACGCGCCTGAATGTTGGTAAGCCGCTGGCGGTGGTCTATATCGAGAAGAGCCGGCGGCAGGTGGACGTCAACGGCCAGAAGGTCGAGCGCGAAACCAACAACGAGACGGTGATCAATGTGGCCACGATTCGCGGCGTGTTCGGGCCGCAGTTCGAGGTCACGGGACTCGCGGTCTCTGAGGCGCGCGATCTGTCGCTGCTGCTGCGCTCCGGCTCGCTGGCGGCGCCGGTGGATGTGGTGGAGGAGCGTGCGATCGGGCCGAGTCTGGGGAAGGAGAACATCGACAAGGGCGTGCGCGCGCTGCTGATCGGCATGCTGGCGGTGTTCGTGTTCATGGCCCTGTACTACCACGCCTTCGGTCTGGTGGCCGATGTGGTGCTGCTGGCCAATGTGATACTGCTGACCGCGCTTTTGTCCATGTTGCGCGCTTCGCTCTCGCTGCCCGGCATCGCCGGCATCATTCTGACGGTGGGCATGGCCGTGGACGCCAACGTGCTGATCTACGAGCGCATCCGCGAGGAGCTGCGCAATGGCGTGTCGCCGCAGGCCGCCATCCGGGCGGGCTTCGACAAGGCCTTCTCGGCCATCGCCGATTCGAATGTCACGGCGCTGATCGCCGGACTCGCATTGTGGGTGATCGGCACCGGCGCGATACGCGGCTTTGCGATCGTGCTGACGCTCGGGATCGCCACCTCCATGTTCACCTCGTTGATGGGCAGCCGCGCACTGGTCTCCCTGATCTACGGCGGCCGACGCAAAGTCGCTCGCCTGGCCATCGGCTAGCGATCGCGCCCCGCTTAAAGTCTGTCGCCGCAAGGATATCGACGTGGAATTCTTTCATCGCGCTACGAACTTCCCGTTCATGTCCACACGCAAATTGTGGTACGCACTCTCGGGCGTTCTGATCCTGATTTCTCTGGTCTCGCTGTTCACGCGTGGTCTGATTCTCGGTGTGGATTTCACCGGCGGCGTCACCGTGCAGGCGACTTTTCCCTCGGCCGTCAATCGCGACGCCGTCAGCAGCGCGCTGCTGCGCGCGGGCTACCCGGATCCGCAGGTCACGATCTTCGGCACCTCGCGCGATATCGCGATCCGCCTGTCGCCGACCACGCAGAGCACCGAGGCGGTGCGCGGGCGGCTCGAGCAGATCCTGCACGGCATGGATCCGGGCGCGCAGATCCGCCAGGTCGAGGTCATCGGCCCGCAGGTCGGCGGTGAGCTGCAGCGCAGTGCCGTGCAGGGCTTGCTTGCCACGCTGTTGCTGATCTTCGGCTACATCGCGCTGCGCTTTCATACCTGGCGTCTGTCGCTCGGAGCCATCCTCGCGGTGCTGCACGATCCGATTCTGGTGCTGGGCGTGTTCTCCCTCACGCGCACGACATTCGATCTGACCGTGGTCGCGGCCATGCTGGCGGTGATCGGCTATTCGCTGAACGATACGGTGGTGGTGTTCGATCGAATTCGTGAGCGCTTTCACGCCAGCCGCCGCCTGGATCCCGTTCTGGTGCTCGATCAATCGATCAATCAGACCCTCTCGCGTACGATCATGACCAAGGTCGTCACGCTGATCGTCGTGGTGGCCCTGTACGTGCTGGGCGGTCCGGTGCTCAAGGGGTTCTCGGAGGCGCTGATCATCGGCATCCTCGCCGGCACCTATTCATCGATCTACATCTCGAGCGCCGTCGCGCTCGACTGCGGCCTTAAGGCCGAGCACCTGCTGCCCTCGGCCGCCAGGCGGCCCGTCGACAACATGCCTTGAAGGCGCTGCGGCGCCGATGCTGTCACTGCTGAGTCGACCCGACAGCGCTCTCGCCCTCGCGACGCTCTCAGTGCTCGAGGTCGTGCTCGGTATCGACAATCTGATCGTGCTCTCGATACTGGTGGCTGCGGCGCCGCTGCCAATGCGACGCAATGTGCGCAACGTCGGGCTGTCCCTGGCGCTGCTCATGCGCCTGGCGCTGCTGTATTCGATCGTCTGGCTCACACTCATGCGCTCGGCGTGGTTCACAATCTGGGGCCATGCAGTCTCACCCCGCGAGCTCATCCTCGGGGTCGGCGGCGTCGCATTGCTGCTCAAGGCCGCCGGGGAGCTGCGAGGTGCGCGCGAGCCGCCCAGTTCCGTGCCGCGCCCGGGGATAGGCCGCGGGTTCATTGCGCTGGTATTGCAGGTCGCCCTGATCGACGTGTTGTTCTCGCTCGATTCGGTGTTCACGGCGGTCGGTCTGGCGCGGCCCGACCAGATCCTGATCATGGCTGCGGCAATCGTGATCGCGATGCTCGCGATGCTCTGGGCATCCGGTCCGGTTGCCGGCCTGATTGGGCGCTACCCGGGCATCAAGACGCTCGCGCTCACCTCTGTGGCGCTGATCGGTGCGTCGCTGATCGGGCAGGCCGTCGGCTATGAGCTGCCCAAAGCCTACTTGTATTGCGCCATCGGCTTTGCGCTCGCGGTCCAGCTGCTCAACGTGCGCCGGGGATGATGGCTCAAAGCGTACCGGGTTGACGCTGAGCTTGATGCTGAGCGCTCGCGGCCTGCGCAGATTCGGCGGCGTTGTCCCGACGCAGGCGGCTATGCCCGTGGCCATAGGCGAAGTACAGCGCGAAGCCGATCAGGCTCCACAGCAGCAGCCGCCACCAGGTCGCCGCAGGCAGCGAGTACGCCATGGCGGCGCAGAATATGACGCCCATGCTGGCGGTGAACCAGACCGCGCGTACCTTAAAGGGTCGCGGTAGGTCTGGTCGGGTATAGCGCAGCACCAGCACGCCGATGCATACGACGATGAACGCGACCAGCGTGCCGATCGACACCAACTCGCCGAGGATGCCGATGGGCAGTAAGCCGCCGAAGGTCGCGGCCATAATCCCGGCGATCACGGTGGAGATATGAGGGGTGTGACAGCGCCCATGCACCGCGCCGAAGACTTTCGGCAGCAGGCCATCGCGCGACATCGTCAGCCAGATGCGCGCCTGTGGAATGATCATCGTGATGATGACCGAGGTCAGTCCGGCCAGCGCGCCCCAGTCGACCCAGATGCGCAGCCACGTGAGCTGCGGATGCGCTTCGAGCGCGACCGGTACGGGCGCGGCGTCGTTGAGCTGGACATAGGGTACGAGCCCGGTCAATACAGCCGACATCAGGATGTAGAGCACGGTGCAGATCCCGAGACTGCCGAGCATGCCGATTGGAATGCCGCGTGCGGGATTTTTTGCCTCCTGCACCACGGTGGAGACCCCATCGAAGCCGATATAGGCAAAAAATATGATGGCGCTGGCCTGGAATATGCCGCTCCAGCCAAACTCGCCGAACACGCCGGTATTCTTCGGGATGTAGGGCACCCAATTGGCTGGATTGACGTAGTAGGCGCCGAATACGATCACCGCCAGCACGATCGAGACTTTGATCGCCACGATGATGATGTTGACGACGGCGGACTCGCGAATGCCTTTGTAGCACAGCGCCGTGGCGAGGCCGATGATAAAGACGGCCGGCAAATTCACCATGGCGCCGGTGCGATGCACCTGGAAGCCGGTCGCGGCGGCTTCAAAGGGCGCCGAACTGAGCCAGCTGGGGATAAAATTGATGCCAAAGTAGTCGAGCAGGTTGACCGCGTAGCGGCTCCAGCCCACCGCGACGGTGGAGCAGGCCATCATGTATTCGAGCACGAGGTTCCAGCCGACGAACCAGGCAACGAACTCACCCAGTGTCGCGTAGCTGTAAGCGTAGGCACTGCCGGCCACGGGCACCATGCCGGCGAATTCTGAATAACATAGTCCGGCGAACATGCAGCCGATCCCGGCGATGATGAACGAGATCACGATAGCTGGGCCGGCATGTTGTGCGGCCGCCAGGCCCGTGAGCACGAAGATGCCGGTGCCGATGATGCCGCCGATGCCGAACGCAATCAGCGCCGGGATGCCCAGGGCCCTGATGAGCTGTTTGCCCTCGGCCTCCTGCTGATACTCCCGGATCGGTTTGGTGACGAACAGTCCGATGTTGCTCATGCACAGTTCCTGTCGCAGCCTCCCTGCCGAGCCACTGTACACTCACACGCCGCGCAGCGCCGCCGGTACGTGCGGCGCCAGCGCCAGAATGAGCGCCTCGTACACTTTTGGCGCGCCGGCAACGATGTTTGCCCCAAGCTGATACACAGCGCCATCCAGCGTTCCGACGCGACCGCCGGCTTCCTGAATCAGCAGAGTGCCCGCAGCCGTGTCCCAGGGCTTCAGGCCCAGCTCCCAGAAGCCGTCGACGCGACCCGCGGCAACATAGGCCAGATCGAGCGCGGCCGAGCCCGGGCGCCTGATGCCTGCGGCCTGCGCCGAGAGGCTCCGTAGCATCGCGAAGTAGTTGTCCGCGTAGATCTCATCCTGCCGATAAGGAAAACCGGTCGCCAGCAGCGCGCCCTCGAGCGTGCGCTGCTTGCTCACACGCATGCGGTGATTCTCCAGATGCGCACCCGCGCCGCGCGCAGCAGTGAACAGCTCCTGGCGCATCGGATCATAGACCACGCCTATCTCCAGCCGGCCGCGCTGTTCGACTGCGATCGAGACTGCGAACACCGGAAAGCCGTGCAGGAAATTAGTGGTGCCGTCCAGCGGATCGATGATCCAGACCGTGTCGTTGACGCCGCTGCTGCCGCTCTCCTCGGCGAGAATGGCGTGCTCGGGATAGTGCTTGCGCACGATGTCGATGATTTCGCGCTCGGCGCTGCGGTCGATCTCGCTGACGTAGTCGTTGCGGCCCTTGGACGTGATCTCCAGGCTCTCGAGTCGCACCAGGCTGCGCACGATGATCTCACCGGCGCGGCGGGCGGCCCGCACTGCGATGTTGAGCAGGGGATGCATGGCAGCGTGACTTCGGCGCCCGGAGCGTGATAAACGATTAGGATAACAGGTCGTGTCGGACTCAATTCGCATCGTGCTGGTGGCCACCTCGCACCCGGGCAACATCGGCGCGGCGGCGCGCGCGCTCAAGAACATGGGGCTCGATGAGCTCGTGCTGGTGCGGCCGCGCCAGTTTCCGCATCCCGAGGCGAGCGCACGCGCCTCGGGCGCCACGGATGTGCTCGAAGGTGCGCGTGTCGAGCCCGATCTGGGCAGCGCGCTGCGCGGCTGCGGCTTCGTGCTGGCGACGACCTCGCGCGAGCGCGATCAGTATTTTCGCGTCCTCGATGTGCGCACGGCCGTCGAGCGCCTCGTCGCCGAGTCGGCCCGTCAGCCAGTAGCGGTGGTGTTCGGTCCCGAGCGCACCGGACTGAGCAACGAGGAGCTCAATTGCGCGCATGCGCTGCTGTACATACCGGCCAATCCCGCTTACGCCTCGCTGAACCTGGCCATGGCGGTGCAGATCGTGAGCTATGAAATCCTGCGCGCACGCAGCGTCGCTTTGGGCACGCACGGGCCGCGGGTCGCGCCGCTGGCCGAGCCCGAGGAGCTCGAGCGGCTCTACGAGCATCTGGCCACGGTGCTCGAGCAGATCGATTTCCGCGATCGCACCGAACGAGGCACTCATCTGATGAACCGCATCCGCAGATTCGTGCAGCGCGCCGAGCCCGATATCAACGAGGTCAACATATTGCGCGGCATACTCACGGCCGTGCAGCAGCGGCGGCGCCGCGCCGGGGAGGATGCGTGACAGCAACGCAGGCGACAGCAGCGCCGGCCGCCGCGACCCCAGCGCCTCGTCCGGTGTACCTGGACTACGCGGCCAGCGCGCCGGTGGATCCGCGCGTTGCCGCCACGATCTGTGAGTGTCTGACGAATGCAGCGCTGTTTGGCAATCCCTCATCGCGGCACTACTACGGCCGCCTCGCGAGCGTGCGCGTGGAGCAGGCGCGCGCTCAGGCCGCGGCGTTGATCGGTGCCGCAGCCACCCAGATCATCTGGACCTCCGGTGCGACCGAATCGAACAATCTGGCCATACTGGGCAGCGCGCGCGCCTCAAGCCAGCGCGGCAAACATGTGATCAGCGCGCGCACCGAGCACAAATCGGTGCTGGATAGTTGCCGGCGACTGGAGCAGGAGGGCTTCCGGGTGAGCTACCTGACTCCCGATCGCGACGGGCTCATCGATCCGGAGCAAGTGCGCGCTGCTATCGCCCCCGACACCGTACTGGTCTCGCTGATGCATGCGAACAACGAGACCGGGGTACTGCAGGACATCGATGCGCTCGCACGGCTGTGCCGCGAGCGCGGCGTGCCCTTGCATGTGGATGCCGCGCAGAGTGCCGGTAAAGTCGAGATCGATTTGCGGCGCACGCCAGTTGATTTGCTGAGCTTCACGGCGCACAAGCTCTATGGACCCAAGGGCATCGGCGCGCTCTATTTCAGGCCTGAGCGGCGCGCGGCACTGCAACCGCTGATCCATGGCGGTGGCCAGGAGCGCGGCCTGCGCTCCGGCACGCTCCCAGTGCATCAGATCATCGGCTTCGGGCTCACTTGCGAGCTTGCGCGCACCGAGTGGGCCGCCGACGCGCAGCGCATCGAAGCGTTGCGTGTGCGGCTCTGGGAAGGACTGCGTGGCATCGAGGGCGCGCTGCTCAATGGCCATCCGACCCAGCGCGTGCCCGGGATCCTGAATGTGTCCTTCAGCGCTGTGGAGGGCGAGAGTCTGCTGGCGGGGCTACCGGAGCTGGCGCTCTCGAGCGGCTCGGCCTGCAACTCCGACAGCGACGAGCCGTCTTATGTCTTACGCGCGCTGGGCCGCGATACCCAGCTCGCCCAGTGCTCGCT
>JBEKUL010000065.1:0-16810 GCA_049515055.1 Steroidobacteraceae bacterium
AAAATTCCCGCGTCGACATTAAGCCCGTGGTTCACGTCCCAGTGATAGCCGGCATTCGCTTCCGAGACATACTTGTAAGCATCTTGGAGGTCCCACTGGCCAACCCCGCCGATATTGCCGGAGCTCGCGTCATTGCGTGGCGTCGTGGTGCCAAACAGGCCATACATCGTAAGGATGCGGCCCCTCACGTTTTCCCAGTGAAAGTCGCCGCCAAAGCTGATCTGCTCCACCTGAAATTCACCCGACCGGAACGACTCGGTCGCACCGACGATCGTGTGATCCTGCGGGTGATTGTTGTCGTACATGTAGTTCACATCAAGACGGATGTCGGGGGTAAAGAATTTCGTGTCAAATGCCGGTGCCTTGTTGCGGGGAGTGGCATTCATCCAGGTGAAATCTGCGTATGCAAACGGAGTCTGATTATCAACTTCGGGGCCAGCTTCAGGCTCCTGTAGGCCCAAGGCTACCGTCGGCACGGCAGGGGTTGCTGCGGCTACGGTGGGTGCTGCGGCTACGGCGGGCGCTGCGGCGGGAACATTCATGACGATGTCAAGCCGCGTGGCTTTGCTCGCGAGGACTTCAAGCTGAGGCGCCGTCACTTCCGGATACCCATCTATTTGTGAGGTGACCGACCACGCGCCGGGTGGAAGATCGGCGAACGAATAGACGCCGTCGCTCCCCGACACTGTCGCGCGAATGCCGCTGCCATCCACTCTGACAGCCGTCACCGTCGCGTGTGCGAGTGGGCGCTTTGCCGAGTCCGTTACAATGCCCACGATCGTTCCGTAGGACGCGCGCTGGCTCACGACGGCGGGCGCTGCGGATTGCGCAGCCGCGACTACCGGCAGCGCCAGGCCAGTTGCCAGAGCAGATATCAGGAGCTGTTTCAGGAGACTCTTGTTGCTTATTGTCCGCGTCTGCTCCTCAACCTTAACAAGCGCATTCAACGGCACGAACGGCGTCATCAGCGTCGACGCGACCGCTTGAACGAGTAAGGTCCTTATGGTATTCCAACGGCTCATTCGTGTTGTCTCCCAAAATATCACGCCCTAAGGTTAGCTTCGCGTATCAGCCGAAGAGCGCCTAGACCGAAGGTTGTTAAGAAACGCGCGACGCGCCGCCTCTCGCCGATGCGACGTGCGGGAGGCGTGCCGAACTCGCCGCATCGCGTTCGGCGCAGGCGTTGGCAATACTCGAAGGCCACGCAGAGCGACTCGAATCCCGTTTCTTAACAACGCCATCACACTCTGTTGGCTATATTTAAATCTGCCGCCACGCCGCGTTGCCTTCAGGACGATGGCCGACCATGGGAGGCGGCTTTGTGTTGGAATCCAATCCGCATGGGCGCCTTTTTGGGATCTAGTCCGTTGCTGCTGTCCCAGGGTGCTCGAGCACCTCGATAGCGATCCGAACTTCCTCAAGCACTGCGATGGGGTCACGGATAACGTGATCGATGGTGCAGGAGGTTACGCGACTGCGCCCGAACACTCTTGCACTTGGGTCCGATAGGGCAAAGCGTCTGAGGTAATGGTGGCGTGTGGCGCCGATTACGCTGGGCGAGGCAGACTTCTTAGTCCGCAGAATAACACCCGCCATCGGTATCCACACTGAGGAAGTCAGCACGGCGGTCACATAAATATTGAAGCACATTGGGAGTTGCAAGTTATGCGCGTCGATTTGAATGCTGAGAAGTGCAGACGCTCGGAAGCACGGACGGCAGCTGGAATGCTTGCCGCTGTCGTGCTGACTCTGGTTTTGAACACGATCCCGACTGGGGCCCTCGCGGACGACGCCGCATCGGCGAGGGCGGACACTACCACCGTGCCTGCAGCCGCAGCGCAGCCCGTGTCAGAGCCGGCCTCCGCGGCGGCAACGCCGGCACCAACCACGCCGACGATCATAAGCTTCGACAAGATTAACTCCGGCGACACGGCCTGGATGCTGACCTCCACGGCACTGGTGCTGATGATGACTATCCCCGGACTGGCACTGTTCTACGGTGGCATGGTCCGCAAAAAGAACGTACTCGCAACGCTCATGCAAAGCTTCGCGATCACCTGCCTGGTCACGATTCTGTGGTGGGTCGCGGGCTATTCGCTCGCCTTCACGCCCGGCAGTAGTGCCTACCTGGGCGGCTTCGGGCGTGCGTTCATGAGTGGCGTCGTCTATATGCACGATGCAATGAAGCTCAGCGTCTCGCACCTCGGCACGACCATTCCGGAGACGGTCTACGCTATGTTCCAGTTGACCTTCGCAATCATCACGCCGGCACTGATCTGCGGCTCATTTGCCGAACGCATGAAATTCTCGGCGATGCTGTGGTTCATGGGCATCTGGCTGCTGCTCGTGTATTGCCCGATTGCGCACTGGGTATGGGAGCCCTCGGGGTGGCTTGCCATTAAAGGCGTGCTGGACTTTGCCGGCGGTACCGTGGTGCACATCAACGCCGGTATCGCGGGACTGGCCTCGGCGCTGATGCTCGGCAGGCGACAGGGCCTCGGAAAGGAATCGATGGCGCCGCATAACCTGACTTTGACCGTGATCGGCGCCTCGCTGCTGTGGGTGGGCTGGTTCGGGTTCAATGCCGGCTCCGCTGTCGCCGCCGATGGTCGTGCTGGCATGGCCTTTGCGGCCACGCAAATGGCCACGGCCGCCGCGGCTCTGGCCTGGATGTTTACCGAATGGGCCACCAAGGGTAAGCCCAGCGTATTGGGCATTGCCTCCGGCGCGGTCGCCGGGCTGGTCGCGGTCACTCCGGCTTCCGGCTTTGTCACCCCGTCCTCCGGCGTGATCATCGGAATCGCCGCCGGGGTGATCTGCTTTATCAGTTCGACCTCGGTTAAGAAAGCGTTTGGCTATGACGATTCCCTGGACGCCTTTGGCGTGCATTGCATCGGCGGCATTATCGGCGCGCTGCTGACCGGCGCGCTCGCGAGCAAGGAGATCTGTGGCGTCGATGGGTCGGTACTGACTCAGCTCTGGGGCGTCGGTGCGACGCTGATCTATGGCTTCCTCATGAGCATGCTGATCCTCAAGCTGATCGATCTGGTGATCGGCCTACGGGTCACGGCCGAGCAAGAGCGTGAGGGACTCGACATCTCGCAACATGGCGAGAGCATCGAATAACCATCGGGAGATTGGGTCATGAAACTGATCACTGCCATCGTCAAACCATTCAAGCTCGATGACGTGCGCGAGGCGCTGACAACGCTCGGTGTCTCCGGCATGTCCGTGACCGAGATCAAGGGATTTGGCCGGCAGCGCGGCCATACCGAGCTTTACCGTGGCGCAGAGTACACGGTTGATTTTGTGCCCAAGTCGCGGCTCGAAGTCGCGGTTCGCTCGGAGCTGGTCGATCAGGTGGTCGAAGCGATCGTATCTGCTGCTAGGACCGGCAAGGTCGGCGACGGCAAGATATTCATCGCCGACCTTGAGCGCGTCATTCGTATCCGTACCGGCGAGACTGACGACAGCGCACTATAGCGAGCGACGCTGGTGGCTGCCCTGCGCGCGTTCAGCTCAAGTCGATCTGGGTGTCGGCACCGAACTCGCGTGACAGACACGGGCCGGTGCCTGATCCGTCGCTATTTAAGACCTAAAACTTATATCTTTCATATGGATATGGCAGTATTAGCCGTGCTGCAGACGTTGGTCGAGGGTCGCGCTTGCCATATTTTGTGGGGACCGACGATAGACCGATTTCTTAACAGCTTCCTTACAGTCCCTTGGTTAGTCTCGGTCCATAGGATGGAGCGAGTTAGTCTTTAGAATATCGGTGGCACGCCGACGAAGTACGCCGGCGCATGCGACTGGGTTTGCAGGGAGCGCATCGACTGAACGCCATTCGTGCCGACGTGCCGTCAAAGTACGGTGTTCAGGCGGCGTCGGCCGCCAATGCGGACGGCACTCCACCGATGTCACGCGAGTGCTTGCTGGTCATACCGGACTCGAGCGAGTATGACTTGGATCTGGTCCATGCCAGCCAGCGGCTGGCGGCGGCCCTCGATGCGGATTGGGTGGTGGTGTTCGTCGAGCCATCGACGCTCCGATATCTACTGAATCGGAATCGCGAACATGATCGCCGCCTCGAGATTATCCGTATCGCTGAATCCCTCGGCGGAGCCGCCGTGGTGCTGCACGGTGCGGTGGTGGCGAAGACCATCGCTGCCTACGTGCGGCTGCGCCAGGCGACCAAAGTCCTTGTCGGTTCTCCAGCGCGGGTCGGCTGGCACGCGCTCACGCACTATGCGCGTATTGCAGCTCTCAAGCGCTTTGCTCCAGGCATTGAAGTCATGGCGATTGCGCCGCGCGCCCAAGACGTGGCAGCGCGATACCGCCTGCATGGCGACTTCGATTCGCCATCCGGACCGGTTAAAGCCCCACCCGCGGCGCGCTCGCGCTGGAGCAGATATTTCTGGGGCCTTGGTATCACCGCACTCTGCACTGCCGCGGCCTTCCCGATATACGGGCATATTGAACTGATCAATATCGTGATGCTGTACACACTCGGCGCTGCCGCAGCGGGCCTGTGGCTCGGACGCGGCCCCTCAGCGATGACCGCCGTGATCAACGTCCTCGCGTTTGACTATTTCTTCGAGCCGCCGCGATTCAGCTTCCTGGTGCAGGACAGCGGCTACCTCGTAACCTTTGCAGTCATGCTGCTCGTGGCGCTCATCATCGCCACCCTGATAATTGCCGTGCGCGAGCAGACCGAGGCCGCCGGTGCGCGCGAGCAGCACACCGCTGCCCTGTACGCTATTTCGCGCGAACTCGCCGTGACGCGCGACGCCCAGTCGATGGCGCAGGTTGCTATACGCCGTATCGACGAGGAATTGCGGTGCTCCGCGCTGATTCTGCTCTGCGACGAGAATGCACGTCTAAAATCAGTGCCGGTGGCCGCCAGCGGCAGCGGTCGACCCGTGATCGACATGCATGCGGCCCAATGGGCCGCTGCCACGCGCTGCCGCGCAGGCATGGGAACGCGAGAATATCCTTCGGATCCGGCCATGTACCTGCCGCTGGTAGGCCTGCATGCAACCATCGGCGTGCTGGTGGTGGAGCGCATCGAACGCTGTGGCAGTCTCTTGCCCGAGCAGCAACAGTTACTCGAGGCTTTCGCCGGACAGCTCGCCTCGGCTCTGGAGCGTGCGCGCCTGACGGATATCGCTCATGCGGCACACCTCACCGCGGAGCGTGCCGCCATGCGCAACACTCTGCTGGCATCGATTTCTCACGATTTGCGCACGCCGCTGTCAGCCATTGCCGGCGCGGGCAGCATTGTCGCGCAGTACGACTTTGCACTCGACATCTATCGGCGCGTGACCCTGGGTCGCTTGATCGAGGACAAGGCGCGCGACATGTCGGAGCTACTGTCGAACGTGCTGGAACTGGTTCGACTGGAATCCGGCGCCGACGTGCTGAATCGGGACTGGCATACCCTAACGGATCTAATCGGCATGGCGATCCGCCGCCAGGAGGCCCGCCTGACTGGCTGGCGTGTGATCACCGATGTGCCCGAAGATATGCCGATGCTTTCGGTGGACGCGACGCTGTTCGTCCAGCTGCTCGGCAACCTGCTGGAAAACGCCTCCAAATACACACCGCCAGGCACCCGCATCACGATATCCGCGGCCGCGCACGGCGATATCGTTCGGCTCATGGTCGAGGACAACGGGCCGGGCTGGGCCACTGACCGACCCGAGCAGTTGTTTGAAAAGTTCACCCGCGCGCACCCCGAATCCGCGGCTGGTGGAATCGGCCTGGGACTCGCTATCTGCAAGGCCGTGGCGCGCCTGCATGCTGGCGAAATCAGGGCCACGGATGCGCAGGACGGCGGCGCACGCGTGGAAATCGATATACCTATTCCCGAGCAGGATCAGCGGCCGACTCTGCCTGCCGTCGAAGCATGACCGTAGGGATGCATCTGGCGCTGATCGTCGAGGACGACCGCGCGGTCCAAAAAGTCCTGAGAATGCTGCTCGAAGCTAACGGCTTCCGAGTTTTAGTGGCCGACAGCTGCATGCGCGGAGTGCGCGATGCCCAATCACATCACCCCGATATCCTGATTGTCGACCTCGGTCTTCCGGATCAGGATGGAATCCATCTCATCAAAGCGATCCGTACCTGGTCGCCCGCTCCGATCCTGGTTCTTTCGGCTCGTACCGCTGAGACCCAGCGACTCGCTGCCTTCGATGCCGGTGCCGATGATTACATTCTCAAGCCCTTCAGTGCGCCCGAGCTGCTGGCTCGTGTTCGCGCCGCCCTGCGGCGCCACGCTCGCGGCGAACTGCCCACCGGCGTCCTTGAGTTCGATAGCCTTTCCATTGATCTGAGCCGGCGCGTTGTGCAGCGGCGCGGCGGCGGTGAAGTGCGGCTGACGCCACTCGAGCATCGCATCCTCGAGACTCTCGCACGTAACGGCGACCGCGTGGTCACGCACACTCAGCTGATGAAGGAAGTCTGGGGGCCGAACCGGGCCGACACTCGCTCACTGCGGGTGTTCATCACCACTCTGCGCAAGAAGCTCGAGATCGATCCTTCGCGCCCTTCGCGCATTGTCACCGAACCGGGTGTGGGCTACCGTCTGGTGATGGATTCGGCGCCGCCCTGGCCATCCGACAATTCGGAAAGGAACTGAATTTCTCAAGACAGCTGAGCTGAGTCGTATCGACGCTCAGAGGGTTCCGAACTCCTGCGGGAGAGGCACCCACAAAAAATCAAATCTCAATTCGCGGCGACTTCCTTACGATTCCACCAGCCGCCGCCGAGCGCCTGGAACAATGCGATCGTATCGCCATAGCGTGTCGCCTGGGCCTGCACGCGCATGAGCAGCGCCTGCTGATACGTCGTCTCAGCGTTCAGCAAGATAAGATAGTTTATGTAGCCGACTTCCATTTGCCGGCGCGTGAGATCGTAACTGAGCTTGGCCGCAGTCTCTGCCCTGACGTTGGCAGCCAGCGCATCGGCATCGGACAGGGAGGCGTGCAGTGTGTCGGCGACGTTCTGGTAGGCGGCAATGACCGTGCTGCGATATTGAGCTGCGGCTTGTGCCAATGCGGCCTGCGCGGCGCGCTTTCTGTGCAACAGCGTACCGCCCTCGAAGACCGGCTGGGTGACGTTGCCGACTAAACTCCAGAACGGACCGCCGGTACGAAATAGCCACGGAAATTCATCTGCGTTGCCGCCGGCCACGGCGGTGATTGAGAATTGTGGCAGCATCGCGGCGACCGCGACGCCCACCTGCGCGTTCGCGGAGTGCAGTTGCGCTTCAGCGGCGCGCACGTCGGGGCGTTGTTCGATGATCTTGGCCGGCAGACTCAATGGCAGCTCCGGCGGCAGCTGCAGCGCATCGAGTTCGAAAGTCTCCGGCACGTCCTGGTTCGGCAAATTACCGAGCAGAGCGCGAATCAGATCTCGCGTCTGCTCGAACTGCTTCTGAAGGGGAGGCAGGGTCGCTTTGGCCTGTGCCAGCGCAGTCTCCTGCGCCGCGACGTCGACGCGCATCGCGAAACCCAGCCGGAATTGATCACGCAGGATCTGCAGGGATTTCGAATCTGCCGCGATGATCTGCCGGGTCGCCTCAATCTGCGCGCGCACGGACGCCTCCTGGATGGCCGCGGCGACCACATTGGAGGCGAGTGTGATGTAAGTGGCCTCCAGCGCGAAGCGCTGCGCATCCGTCTGCGCGGCCAGCGACTCCATTTGTCGCCAATTGGCACCGAAGACGTCCGGCACAAATCCCACGGTCAGCTGCGCGGTTTGAAAGTTGTAGAACAGGGGCGCCGTGTGCGGCGTGTTTGTCAGGTCAAGCAGCGGTGGATTGAGGTTGTCGCCGTTGCCCTGTGTGCCGGGAGAGTCGTCGAGGGTGAAGTTACCGGATATCTTTGTGCGTGCGAAGCTGTAGTTCGCAGCAACCGTCGGAAAGAAGTAACCGCGCTGCGCGTAGACCAGCTCCTGTGCCTGAACCAGCGCCGCCTGCGCGGCCGCAATCGTTGGATTGGCCCGGAACGCCCGCTCCACCAGCGCGTCAAGCGCCGGTGATTGAAACAATTCCCACCATTCAAAGGGGATATCACGATCGCTAATCAGACGTTGTGCTTCACCACCATGTACCGACGCTGAGGCGCTGGATTGCGGCAGCGGCGTCGGTGCGTAGCCTGCGTTCGCTGGCGCTTGCGGGCTGTGGTAGCGCGGGCCAACGGCACAGCTTGCAGCTAGCGACGCGAACGCAACGAGCAGCGCGTTGCGGATGTCGTTCATCTTGCGGCTACTTCTTTTCGATTCCACCAGCCGCCGCCGAGCGCCTGGAACAATGCGACCGTGTCGCCATAGCGTGTCGCCTGCGCCTGCACACGCGTCAGCAGGGTCTGCTGATACGCGGTCTCAGCGTTCAGCAAAGTCAGATAGTTGACATAGCCGACTTCCATTTGCTGGCGCGTGAGATCGTAAGTCACCTTCGCAGATTTCTCCGCATCGACATCGGCGGCGAGCGCATCCGCATCGGACAGGGACGCATGCAGTGTATCGGCGACATTTTGGTAGGCCGTAATCACTGCGCTTTGATATTGAGCCGCAGCTTGCTTCAAGGCCGCGCTGGCTGCGCGCTTTTTGTGCAACAGCGTACCGCCTTCGAAAATGGGCTGGGTGACGCCCCCGATCAAACTCCAGAACGGGCCGCCGGTACGGAATACCCACGGGAATTGATCCGCGTTACCGCCGAGCGTTCCGGTGATTGAGAATTGCGGCAGCATAGCGGCGATCGCAACGCCGACCTGAGCGTTCGCCGCGTGCAGTTGCGCCTCGGCGGCGCGCACATCGGGGCGTTGTTCGATGATTTTAGCCGGCAGACTCAAGGGCAGCTCCGCCGGCAGCTGCAGCGCCTCGAGCTCGAAAGTCTGCGGCACGTCCTGGTTCGGCAGATTACCGACCAGGACACGAATCAAATCGCGCGTTTGTTCGTACTGCTTCTGCAACGGCGGCAGCAACATTTTGGCCTGTCCGAGCGCCGCTTCCTGGGCCGCGACGTCGATGCGCATCGCAAAGCCCAGCCGCAATTGATCGCGCAGGATCTGCAGCGATGTCTCATCCGCCGCGATGATCTGCTCGGTCGCCTCGATTTGAGCGCGCAGCGAAGCCTCCTGAATAGCGGCGGCGACGACGTTGGAGGCTAGCGTGATGTAAGTGGCCTCCAGCGCGAAGCGCTGCGCGTCCCTCTGCGCGGCCAACGTCTCCACCTGTCGCCAGTTGGCGCCAAAGACGTCGGGCACGAATCCCACGGTGAGCTCCGCGGTGTGCAAGTTATAGAAGAAAGGGTGGGTGTGAGGGTAGGTGTTCAGGCTCTGCACGGGTGGCGTGTCATTGTCGCCGTTGCCCTCTACGCCGGGAACGTTGTCGAGGGTGAGATTGCCGGCTATCTTCTGGCGCTCGAAGCTATAGTTCCCGTCAATGGTCGGAAAGAAGTATCCCTGCTGCGCATAGACCAGCTCCTGTGCCTGAATCAGTGCCGCCTGCGCGGCCACAATCGTTGGATTGGCCCGGAACGCCCGCTCCACCAGCGCATTAAGCGGCGGCGATTGGAACAATTCCCACCATTCAAAGGGGATATCGCGGTCTTCGATCAGACGTTGCGCTTCACCGCCATGTACTGGAGCTGAAGCGCTGGATTGCGGCAGCGGCGTCGGTGCGTAGCCTGCGTTCGCTGGCGCTTGCGGGGTGCGGTAGCGCGGCCCAACGGCGCAGCTTGCAGCAAGTACCGCGAACGCAACGAGCAGAGCGGCGCGCACGTAGTTCATCTCGCGGCCACTTCTTTTCGATTCCACCAGCCGCCGCCGAGTGCCTGGAACAACGCGACCGTGTCACCATAGCGAGTCGCTTGCGCCTGCACACGCGCGAGCAGGGCTTGCTGGTAGGCTGTTTCGGCGCCCAACAGGGTCAGGGTGTTCACGTAACCGGCTTGCATTTGTCGGCGCGTGAGATCGTAAGTCACTTTCGCTGCATTCTCTGCCTCTACGGCGCCCACGAGCGCATCGGCATCGGACAGGGACGCATGCAGCGTATCGGCAACATTCTGGTAGGCGGTGATCACCGTACTTTGATATTGGGCTGCGGCTTGTTTCAAGGCTGCGCTGGCGGCGCGCTTGGTGTGCAACAGCGTACCGCCCTCGAATATGGGCTGGGTGACGCCGCCGACGAGAGTCCAGAACGGGCCACCGCCGGCGAACAGCAAGGGAATTTGGGCCGCGTTGCCGCCCAGCGTTCCGGTGATTGAGAATTGTGGCAGCATGGCGGCGACCGCAACCCCGACCTGAGCGTTCGCGGCGTGCAGTTGCGCCTCTGCGGCGCGCACATCGGGGCGTTGTTCGATGATCTTGGCCGGCAGGCTCAACGGCAGCTCCGGCGGCAGCTGCAACGCGTCGAACTTGAAGCTCTCGGGCACATCTTGGTTCGGCAGATTGCCGACCAGGACTCGAATCAGATCGCGCGTCTGCTCATATTGCCTCTGCAGCGGCGGTAGTGCGGTCTCAACCTGTGCTAGGGCTGCTTCCTGGGCCGCGACGTCGATGCGCATCGCAAAGCCCAACCGGAATTGATCGCGCAGGATCTGCAAGGATTCTTCGTCCGCCGCGATGATCTGCTCGGTCGCCTCGAGCTGCGCGCGCAAGGACGCTTCCTGGATGGCGGCAGCGACCACATTGGAGGCGAGCGTGACGTAGGTCGCCTCTAAAGCGAAGCGCTGCGCGTCAGTTTGCGCCGCCAGCGATTCCACTTGCCGCCAATTGGCGCCAAACACGTCGGGCACGAAGCCAACCGTGAGTCCCGCCGTGTAAAACTGGTAATAGAGCGGCACAGCTGGTTGCAGGGGTTGCCCGAGGTTTTCGCCGTTGCCCTGAATGCCGAGGGATGAACTTTGAGTATTGTTCCCGGCGACCTTGACACGCTCCGCCTGGAAACCGGCCCCTGCGCTCGGAAGGTAAAAGCCTCGCTGCGCGCGGACCAGCTCTTGTGCCTGAAGCAGCGCCGCCTGCGCCGCAGGGATGGTCGGATTAGCCTCGAACGCCTGCGCCACGAGCGCGTTGAGCGCCGGGGACTGGAACAGCTCCCACCATTCGAACGCAATGTCGCGCCCGGCGATCAGATGCTGCGACTCACCGCCACGGATCGCCGCGGACGAACTTGCCTCGGGCAGCGGCGCGGGTGCGTACCCCGCATCCGTCGGTGGGTTGGGTTTGTGATACGTCGGCCCCACGGCACAGCTTGCAGCGAGCAGGGCAGATGCGATCAGCAGGGCTCGAATGAGCGGCCGCGTTCTCGACAGGATCGTGGTCACCTTCGGCGCTGTCCTCCTTATGCCGTGCCCTAAACGCCGCGCCAGCGGTCACTGGCAACGCACTTGCCGGCAATTGTCCGTTCGGGCCCAAACGCCCGGCAACTCGGAAATCACACAGTTGCCTCGCGGTCGAGCTCTCGCCAATGTCCACCGGGTAGGGTGCAGCTCGGAGGGCGGCCGCCAGCGAGTCTGCAGCTCGAAGCGTTCGGTCTCGCAGGAGAAGTGGCGATGAGCGATCGGTGGTCTTCAATGTGGCAATCATGGCGGATGGGGCAATACCGGCGACCCGTGGGCGCGGCTTCCATGATCATGCTGCTGGCCGTTGGCGCCGGCGTGTACCTAAGCGCGTGCGCCGCGGGTGCTGACAAACCCAAGACCAGCACTGCCCCAAAGGCGGAAGCCTCCAATACTCTGGAGCTGTCAGATACCCAGCTGAAACTGGTCAGGTCCGCGGTCGCATCCGAGTATGCGTTCCCGCTGCAACGTGAGGCGGTCGGCAACATCGATTTCAACGAGGACCTGGAAACCCAGGTGTTCCCGCCGTACCAAGGCCGAATCGCCCAATTGTTCGCCAAGCTCGGCGACAGCGTATCCAAGGGCCAGAGGTTGTTCACGATCGAAAGCCCGGATCTGATTCAAGCGGAGTCGACGCTGATCGCTGCGGCGGGCGTGGCGGAACTGGAGACCAGGGAGCTTGAGCGGGCCAAGCAACTGCATGAAGTGCAAGGCATCGCCGATAAGGACCTCGAGCAGACGGTCTCTGATCAGCAGACCGCCGAAGGCGCGCTCAGAGCGGCGCGCAACGGCGTGGTGGTGTTTGGTAAGAGTGAGGCAGAAATCGATCGCATGGTGCAGACGCGCACGATCGATCCGTATCTGGTGGTGCTCAGCCCGGTCGACGGCCGGGTGACGGCGCGCAATGCGGCGCCCGGTGTGTTCGTGCAGCCGGGCAATACTCCGGCGCCTTATGCCGTCGCCGATATCTCGCGCCTCTGGTTGAACGCGAGCGTGTCGGAAAGCGACATGCCGGTGGTGCAAAAGGGGCAGCAGATTCAGGTATCCGTCATGGCGTTCCCGAACCGCACCTTCGAAGGGCGGATCTCGACCGTAGGCTCCACGGTCGATCCGCAGCTGCATCGAGGCTTGGTGCGCGCGGAGATCGACGACTCGAAGCACGAGTTGTTGCCGGGAATGCTCGCGAATTTCGTGATTGACGTCGGCGATCCGGTCACCACGGTCGCGGTTCCGCTGGCAAGCGTCGTGCGCGAGGGCGACGGCACCATGACCGTATGGGTAACCACCGATCGGCGCCATTTCACCCAGCGCAAGGTCACACTCGGTCTGCAAAGTAACGGCTATGACCAAGTCCTCGACGGGCTGAAATCAGGCGAAGTGGTAGCCACGGACGGAGCCATCTTTCTGGACAACATGCTCACGCCCAGCGACGCAAACTGAGCGACTTTCGAGCCGGTTGAACCAGACATATGTCAATTAAGGAAGTTGCCGCATGTTGAAAGGTGTTCTTGCGTTCGTGCTCACGCGCCGCATGATCGTCCTGCTGGGCTTGATGGTGTTTCTTGGCGGCGGTATCGCCGCATTCATGGTGCTCAACATCGAGGCGTATCCCCAACCTGCGCCGGTAATTATCGAGGTCACGGCGCAGCAAGGCGGCTTATCAGCGGAGGAGATGGAACGTTATTTCACGATCCCCATGGAAGTGGGCATTTATGGAACGCCGTACCTTACCTCGGTCAATTCCACCTCCTTCTACGGCCTTTCATTCCTTCGGGTCAATTTCAGATACGGTGTCGATTTTTATTTCGCCCAGACCCAGATCGAATACTCCCTGCAGCAGAATGTCTCGCTGCCAAACAACGTACAGCCTCAGATCCAGCAATCCAGCCTCGTGGGAGAGGTTGTCCGCTATGCGATGGTAGGGCCGCCGCATTTCGGTTTGACAAATCTGCGCACTGTTCAGGACTGGATCGTGCTGCGTCAGTTGTCGACGGTTCCCGGCGTCGTGCAAGTCAACAGCTTCGGCGGTCCAACGAAGGAATTTGAAGTCGAGGTCGACCTTTCAAAGCTGCAAACCTATGGCATAACGATCCCCCAGATTATTACGGCGTTGGGCAACGCCAACGTCAACGTGGGTGGCCGCGAAATCAGTATTGGCCAGCAATCCATCAACATTCGCGGGATCGGCCTGTTCAACGACGGCGGAAACGACGACCTCACCCAGGGCTATAAGCTCGATGACATCGAGAAAGTCCTGCTCACTCAATCAGGCAGCGTGCCGGTACGGATCAAGGACGTGGCCAGAGTGTATGTCGGCAACGTACCCAGGCTTAGCATGGTCGGTCGTGATCATGACGACGATGTCGTCGAATGCATAGTCGTCATGGGGCGAGTGTTCCACACCCAGGATGTCGTGCCGCGAATCATCGCCAAGATCAACCAGATGAACAGCGACGGCAGCCTGCCTCCCGGCGTCAAGATTGTGCCCTTCTACGACCGGATGAGCCTGGTGCACGTGACGACCCATACGGTATTGGAAAATCTCGTTTTCGGTTGCGTTCTCGTCTTCCTTATTCAGTGGATCTTCCTCGGCGATCTGCGCAGCGCCATCGTCGTCGGCGTCAACATTCCCTTCGCCCTGCTCTTCTCCATCATTATGCTGGTCCTGCTAGGTCAGGACGCTAATCTGCTGTCCATCGGCGCCGTCGATTTCGGCATCATCGTCGATTCGGCTGTAATTCTCGTCGAGAATATTTTCCGTAACTTCCAGTTGAAGCCCACAGAGCAAAAGCTGCTCTTGGAGGATCTTGCTGAGGGGAATCTCGGATTCGATCCGACCAGCGCACACTCTGCCCACGCAAGGTCAGATTGGACGGATCGGTTGCGCCTCATTTTTATCAGCGCCATGCAAGTTGATAGGGCGGTGCTGTTCTCCGTAGCGATTACAGTCGCCGCCTTCGTGCCGCTATTTACCATGCAGGGCGTAGAAGGTCAGATATTCGGTCCCATGGCGAGGACCTACGGTTTTGCCTTGGTCGGCGCCGTGATCGCGACCTTCACGGTCACCCCGGTACTCGCCTCCTTGCTGCTTCCGGAACATGTCAAGGAAGTCGAGACGGTGATGGTGCGGGCGCTGCGCCGTGTTTATACCCCGGCGCTTTATTGGGCCCTGGAGCAGCGACGGATCGTGATCGGGATTGGGGCCCTTTTTATACTTGTTACCGGATTCATGGCAACGCGGCTCGGCAGTGAATTCCTGCCCGCTCTCGAGGAAGGCAACTACTGGATCCGTCTGTCGATGCCGCCAACGATGGGCTTGGCGGCCGGTACAGAGGGGGTAAGGAAGATCCGGGAGATTCTGCTGAGTCACCCGGAGGTGATCACGGTTGTTTCACAACATGGCCGGCCCGACAACGGCAGCGATCCGTCGCCCTTTTCCAACGTCGAATTATTCGTCCCGCTGACGCCCCACGACCGATGGCCCAGGGGATTGAGCAAAGACGCGCTGACCTCACAGCTGCTCAAGGAGTTCAGTGACGCAGTGCCGGGCCTCACGTTCAATTTCTCGCAAAACATACAGGACAATATCGAGGAGGCGACGTCGGGCGTTAAAGGCGCGAACTCCATCAAGATCGTCGGCCATAACCTGGATGAGCTTGAAAAGCTTGCTCTGCAGATCAGCGGCCAGATCAAGCAGGTCCGGGGCATGGAGGATGTGGGCACCTTTCATGTTGTGGGGCAGCCGAACCTCAACATCACGGTCGATCGGGACAAGGCGGCCCGATATGGGCTCAATACCGGCGACGTAAATACCGTCATTCAAGCAGCAATGGGCGGGTCGGTCGCTACGTCGCTCCTGGAGGGAGATCGTGCGTGGAATGTCACGGTTCGCCTCGCGCCTGCGTACCGCGATAACATTGACGCGGTCGGCGATGTCAAGGTCGGTTATCAAAACGCTGCCGGCACTACATCGTACATTCCCTTGCGCGAACTCGCGACGATCAGCTTGGATACGGGGGCGTCCTATATCTACCACGAAGCCATGCAGCGGTTCATTCCCGTCAAGTTCAGCGTTCGCGGCCGCGACCTCGGCAGTACGGTCGCGGAAGCGCAGGAGCGGATCGCCAAGAATGTGATCTTGCCAACGGGCTATCGTCTCGTGTGGGCGGGCGAATACCTGGAATGGCAGCAAGCAAAGGCACGCCTCGAGGTTGTCGTGCCACTCAGCCTGATTCTGATCATGGTGCTGCTGCTGTGCCTGTTCAATTCTCTGCGCGACAGCCTGCTGGCGCTGGCCGGCATTCCCTTTGCGATCGGCGGCGGAATTATCGCGCTATACGTCTCCAGTCAGCCCTTGAGCGTCTCGTCAATCGTCGGTTTCATCTCGTTGTTCGGCGTATCGGTCATGAACGGAATTCTGATCATCACCTATTACAACCAGATCAAAAGAACGACCGGGGTAGGTGGTATGGGAGCTATGGCCCATGCCGCCGAACAGCGGATGCGGCCGCTGTTGATGACATCACTGGCTGCATGCATCGGCCTACTCCCCTCGGCGCTCTCGCATGGCATCGGCAGCCAGGTGCAACGGCCACTCGCATCTGTTGTCGTGGGCGGCATGTTCATTGGACCGGTTTTGTTGCTCGTGATCGTGCCGGCCCTGCAAATGATGTTCTTGCGTGATGATGAGCACGAACCGACGGTCCCCCGTTCCCCGCAAGCCGGAGAACCTCTATGAAACGGAGGATCGAGTTTTCTGATTTCTGCATGCGCACGGAAGTAATATGAAGCGGCAAACCGCTGTCAACCTTGCGCTCATCTGCGGGCTCTTCATCGCCGGCAGCCTTTGCGGGCTGGGGGCACGTGCGTTTATCGGCGGGCTCAGGGTACAGCACGCACAACTCGAGCAATGCGCCCTCGCCTCGAAGCAATCCCATGCCGCCGAGGACGCACGATCCAAGTTGGCGCATCTCGTTGCGGAGGTGCCGCCATGTATGAACAGGGCCGGTTATGAAAAGGCGCTCAACAACAAGAATTGCAGCGTCGCAATTTGGCAGGGTGATGTCTTTTGTTATGTTCCGAAGAGTTATCTAGGTAAGCTGATCTATCGCCTCGAGACCTCTTCAGACAGGATGAAAATTGAGAACGGGGACAAGCCCGAATTGCACATCGAGCAGGCGCCTCAGCGCACGCTGAAATCGAATACGGGATGAGCTGATGATCACCGTCGAGTACTAATGTCATGATGGCGACACTCATCCGTTGTGCGCTGTGTGCGTTGCTCGCGCGGGGCATGGCATTCGATTCTGCGATCGCCACTGACGCCGCGTCCATTGGCAGCTCTGGGGCAACGACCGTATCCGAAGCCGCTGCCGACTCCGGAACGACTGCCGACGCCAGCAGCAAAGGCAATGTGAAAAGCTTGAGCGCTCCAAGCAAGGGCGGCGAGGCAAATCGGAACGGGCAAGC
>JBEKUL010000066.1:0-16782 GCA_049515055.1 Steroidobacteraceae bacterium
TGACCGAGGCGCTCGCGCTGTGCGCCAAGCTGCCTTCCGGGTATCAGCGTGATCTGCAGGCGCTCAAATTTCCCCTGTTTCGCGGTATCGATCTGGCCGCGCAGACGCTCGCTATCGTGGCCGCGCTGCTCGATGCGTTAACATTCCGCCCCGAGCGCATTCGCCTCGATCCGGCCGTGAATGCCGCCGCCGAGGCCTATGCGCTCGTGCTCGCAGATGGAATCCCCTTTCGCGAGGCCTACCAGCGAGTGGCAGCGCGCTACGCGCGCAAGGACTGAGAAAGAACATGGAGCCGCAGCTGCGTGTCGCGCTGCCCGTCGAGCGCGCTCTGATCGATTACACGCAGTGGGTCTACGCCCTGCAGGCGCTCTCGGTATTGATCGGGCTGTTCACGTCACGCGCGGTGGCCGTGCGCTTCGCCTTTGGCCTGCCCTCGCTGGTCGCGCTCGTCATGAGCTATGCGCGCCGCGCGCAGGCGCGCGACAGCTGGCTCGAAGCGCATTTCCGCTGGCAGATCCGCACCTTCTGGTTTACCTGGCTGTGGCTGCTCGTGCTGTGGGCGATCGCGTTCCCGCTGATGTTGATCGGCATCGGTTTCATCATCGCAATGCTTGGCATGGCCGTGATTGGTCTGTGGGTCATCTACCGCGTGGCGCGCGGCTGGCTCGCGCTGCGCGAGGGCCGCGCCGTGCCGCAACCGCGCTGAAGGCACCCCGGCGTGATACCCGTCAGCTCAACGATCTCGCGTCGGCGCGCGCTCGGGGCCTGTGCCGCACTCGCCGTGCTCGGCAGTGCTGCCCTGGCCGGTTGCGGTCAGAAAGGCGCGCTCTACCTGCCGCAAAAAAAGAAATCAAAGGTGCCGCCCGATGCCAACAACCCCGCCCCCAGCGAATCCGAGCAGGCGCCCGCTGCGCCAGCACCGGCTCCTGCATCCCCGAGCGCAGCGCCCGAGGCTGGCGCGCCCAGCGTTCCGCGCTAGCCCGATCCGCGGCCTTCGCCGATGCCACCGCCCGAGCGCCCGGATCTGGTCCTGATCGATGCGTCCTCTTATCTGTATCGCGCCTTCTACGCTCTGCCGCCGCTGACCAACAGCGCGGGCGCGCCCACCGGGGCAGTGCACGGCGTGCTGAGCATGCTGTTGAAATTCCTGCGCGAATTCACCCCGCCGAACATCGGCGTGGTGTTTGACGCGCCGGGCAAGACCTTTCGTGACGAACTATTCGCCGAATACAAATCGCATCGACCATCGATGCCCGATGAGCTGCGAGCGCAGACCGAGCCGCTGCTCGAGGCGGTCGATGCGCTCGGGCTGCCCTTGCTGCGCGTGCCGGGCGTCGAGGCCGATGATGTGATCGGCACGCTCGCGTGCCGCGCCAGCCGCAGCGGCCAGTGCGTGCTGATCTCGACCGGCGATAAGGACATGGCGCAGTTGGTCGATGAGCGCATCACGCTGATCAACACGATGAGTGGCTCGATCCTGGATCGCGCGGGCGTGAAAGCCAAGTTCGATGTATTCCCCGAGCAGATCATCGATTACCTCGCACTGGTCGGCGACAGCAGCGACAACATCCCCGGTGTCGATAAGGTTGGCCCCAAGACGGCAGCCAAGTGGCTTAATCAGTACGGCTCGCTTGACGGCCTGCTCGCGCACGCGCATGAGATTTCGGGCAAGGTCGGCGAGAACCTGCGCTCGGGCCTGAGCACGCTCGCACTCTCGCGAGCGCTCGCCACTATTCACACGGATCTGGATCTGCCGCTCGATGCGGCCGGGCTCGTGCGCCGCGAGCCAGACCTGCCGCGCCTGCGCGCGATCTATGCGCATCTGGAACTGCGCTCACTGTTGCAGCAGCTCGATGCCGCTGCCGCTGCCACCGCCGCGGCGGCGCCCGGCGCCGCGCCGTCCGCAAGCGCCGAGCCGGCCGCGGCGATCGCGGCCGCGCCAGCCGATCCCGAGGCGGCGCGGCTCGCGAGCCTGCCTCGCGACTACGAGACCATCAGCGACTATGAGGCACTGGCTCGCTGGTGCCAGGCCCTGCAGAGCGCGCCGCTGTTTGCTTTCGATACCGAGACCACGAGCCTGGATTATCTGAACACCGAGATAGTCGGGATCTCGTTCTGCATCGATCCGGGCCACGCTGCCTATGTGCCTCTGGCACACGACTACCCCGGCGCGGCGCCGCAGCTCGATCGCACGCGTGTATTGCAAACGCTGCAGCCATTGCTCGAGGACCCGCAGCGCCCGAAGCTCGGTCAGCACCTGAAATTTGATATGCACGTGCTCGAGAACTACGGCATCGCGCTGCGCGGGCAGCGCTTTGACACGATGCTCGAGTCTTATGTCTGGAACAGCACGGCCACGCGCCACGACATGGATTCAATGGCCGAGCGCTACCTGGGATTGCATACCATCCATTTCGAGGACGTCGCGGGCAAAGGTGCCAAGCAGATCAGCTTCAACCAGGTCAGCATCGAGCGAGCCGCCGAGTATGCGGCCGAGGATGCCGACGTCACGATGCGACTGCACCAGCTGCTGTGGCCGAAAATCGAGCGCAACGATCGGCTCGCGAGCCTGTATCGCGACATCGAGCAGCCATTGGTGCCGGTACTGCAGCGCATGGAGCGCTATGGCGTGCGCATCGATCGCGATTCGCTGCAGGCGCAGAGCGGGGAGCTGTTGCTGCGGCTGCGCGAGCTGGAGGCCCGCGCGCAGCACGAGGCCGGCACCGTGTTCAACCTTGAATCCCCGCGGCAATTGCAGCAGGTGCTGTTCGAGCGCCTTGGCCTGCCGGTACTGCGCAAGACCCCCTCGGGCACACCTTCGACCGGTGAGGATGTGCTCGAGGAACTCGCGGTCAGCTATGCGCTGCCCAAGCTGATCCTCGAGTATCGCGGGCTCGCCAAATTGCGCTCCACCTATACCGAAAAGCTCCCCGGGCAGATCGACCCACGCACCGGGCGCGTGCACACCAGCTATAACCAGGCCGTGGCCGCGACCGGTCGACTATCCTCGACCGACCCGAATCTGCAGAACATTCCGATCCGCAGCGCCGAGGGCCGGCGCATCCGGCAGGCTTTCATCGCTGCGCCCGGGCATTGCCTGCTGGCCGCGGATTACTCGCAGATCGAGCTGCGCATCATGGCGCATCTGTCGGGTGATGAAGGCCTGCTGCGCGCCTTTGCCGAGGACCGCGACATTCATCAGGCCACGGCCGCGGAAGTGTTCGGCGTGCCACTGGATGAGGTCTCCAGTGCGCAGCGCCGTTCGGCAAAGGCCATCAACTTCGGACTGATCTATGGCATGTCCGCCTTTGGTCTGGCCCGCCAGCTCGGCGTCGCGCGCGGCGCGGCACAGAGTTACGTCGATCTGTATTTCGCGCGCTATCCGGGCGTGCGCCGCTACATGGAGGCCACGCGCGAGCAGGCGCGGCGCGATGGCTACGTCGAGACGGTCTTCGGCCGCCGCCTGTTCCTGCCCGATATTCGCTCGCGCAACCGCGCCATGCAGCAGTACGCCGAACGCAGCGCCATCAACGCACCGATGCAGGGCAGCGCGGCAGACATAATCAAACGCGCTATGATCACGGTGGATCAGTGGTGCCAGGATGAGCCGGTGCCGGCGCGGCTCATCATGCAGGTGCACGACGAGCTGGTGCTGGAAGTGCGCGCGGATTTCGTGGCCGAGGCCACGCTCGCAGTCGGCGCACGCATGGCGGCGGCCGCGCAACTGGCCGTGCCGCTCAAAGTCGAGCTCGGCAGCGGCTCGAACTGGGATGAGGCGCATTGATTGAACTTCGCTGCGCTCCAGGCGATCACACAACAGGCAACAGCTCGAGGTGCACATGTCATACAAACCAGGAGTGGCCTTGCTGGCTTTGGTATGGCTCGGCGCCGCCGGCTCCAGCCACGCCGACACGGGCTTCTACATCGGCGGCTCGCTCGGCGATTCCATGCAGCAATTCGATGCCGACACCTTCGATGTGCGCTCCACCACGACCGGCTACAAATTCGCCGCCGGCTGGCGGCCGCTGAGCGTGCTGGCCGCGGAGCTGGACTACACCAATTTCGGCCGCGCTTATGGCGGCGTTAACTATGCCGATACCGACGGGGTCGGTCTGTTCGCGCTCGGCTTCCTGCCGATTCCGGTGGTGGATCTGTACGGCAAGCTCGGGCTCGTGGACTGGCGCACCAATGCGCAATCACCCTTCTATGGATTCCACCGCACCGGCACGGATGTGGGCTATGGCTTGGGTGCCGGCACGAGCTGGGGCAGCATCGGCGCGCGCATCGAGTATGAGCGCTATGAAGTCCAGCATGCGACCGACATGGGTCTGGCTTCGGTCGGATTGATCTGGACATTTTTTTAGCTCAGCAAACAGGCGTTGCCAGAGCGCATGTTTAAGCAATGCTTGAAGATCGTTAAGAAATGCGCGCGGAAATGAACTTGAAATTAAATAAATTTAATTCACCAATCATGCTTGAACTTTCACAACTGAGCGCACACTAACTCAGCGAGTGCATTGCACTCCCCGCTTCCCTCCCTAGGCGGGTCTAAGTCCGACGCGTAGAGACCCGCGCCGGATTTGCTCTGGCCCCGATAGTCACCCCAAAGGACTATCGGGGCTTTCTTTTTTCAGCCAGGCGTCGAGCTGCGCACGCGCTGTCTGCAGGCCAAGGCCGCTGCGTGCGGAGAACAATTGGGCCGATCCGATGCCCTGCAGGTGCGCGAGGGTCTCACGCAGCAATGGCTCGCTGCGGGCCTGCGGCAGCTGATCGGCTTTCGAGAGCAGCACATGCACGGGCCGGGCGATGCGGCGTGCCCATGAGAGCAACTGCTCGTCGCTGTCCATGATGCCGCGACGTGCATCGACCACGAGCAACAGGCCGCGCAGCGACTGGCGTGGCGCCAGCGCCTCGATCAGCTCGCCCCACTGCTCGCGTTCGGCGCGCGGCCCCTGCGCGTAGCCGTATCCGGGCAGATCGATCAGGCGTGCGCCGGCCGCGAGCTCGAAGAAATTCACCAGCCGCGTGCGGCCGGGCGTCTTGCTGGTGCGCGCGAGACTGCGGCGCGCGCTGATCACGTTGATCGCGGAGGACTTGCCCGAGTTGGAACGGCCGACGATTGCGACTTCGGCCCCGACATCGGGCGGAAACTGGGCGGCGGCGGCCGCACTGAGCAGAAAACGAGCTTCCGGGTAAGCGCTCAAGCGCGTGCTCGTCGCCGCGCGACGCGCCAGCGGGCGCCGCCAGGGTGAATAATCGCGCCGATCTGTAGTGTACAATTCATGGATCCCATGGCCCTGCGCCTGCAAAATACAAAAGCCGCCTGCCGAACGGAGCTTCAGTGCGTATGAGTCGAATGAGCCTGTGGGTTGGTTTTGTCCTGTGTCTCTGCGCCGCACCATTATCGCTGGCCGAAGGCTCAGCGGAAGCCGGCGCCGCGAAAAGCGCAACCTGCGCGGCCTGTCATGGCCCCAACGGCAATAGCGCCAACCCGTTGTGGCCGTCGCTGGCCGGGCAGAATGCGGCCTACCTCGGCGCGCAGCTCAAGGGCTTTCGCTCCAGCATCCGCATCAACAGCCAGGGCGTGATGACCGGCATCGCAACCCCGCTGAGTGATCAGGATATCGAGGATCTGGCGCTCTATTATTCGCAGCAGACGCCGGCGGGTCTGGAGGCCGATCCGTCCACCTGGAAGAGCGGCGATAAGCTCTATCGCGGCGGCGACCGCGGGCGCAAGATTCCGGCCTGCGTGGCCTGTCATGGGCCGGTTGGGCTGGGAAACCCGGAGGCGGGCTGGCCGGCGCTGCGCGCGCAGCACGCCGAGTACGTCGCCAAGCAGCTCAGCGATTACGCGGCTGGACAACGTTACACACGCAACAGCAAGGGCGAGAGCCAGGGCGGCAGCGATGCGCTCATCATGGATACGATCGCCGCGCAATTGTCGAGCGACGACATGCATAGTGTGGCCTCCTACGTGCAGGGCATGCGCTAGTCGATGAGGCAGTCCCTCGCATTGATGCTGCTGGTGATGAGTCTGGCGGCCTGCGCGCGCGAGAACCCCGCCACGCCGGCAGCGGGTAGCGCGAGGCCGAATCCAGCCCCCGCCAGCTCAGCCGCCGCGCCGCCCCCGACGACGCCGGCCGCTGCACAGAGCTCGGGGGATCTGACAGCGGCAGCAGTCACACAGCAGGAAGGCCGCGACCTGGCTGCAGCGGCCGACACCGGCTCGAGCTCGCTCGAGCGCATTGCGACGCTGCCCAATGAAGGTCAATTGCCTGCAGGCAAATGGGTCCCGGGCACAAACTACAAGGTGATCGCGCCGGCTCAGCCCACCGATGCGAGTCCGGGCAAGGTCGAGGTCATCGAGATGTTCTGGTATGGCTGCCCGCATTGCTACGCGCTCGACCCGATCATTGAGAGCTGGCGCAAGAACAAAGCCCCTTACATCGAGTTCGTGCGCGTTCCGGTCATGTGGGGTGAGGCGCACCGCGCGCATGCGCGGATGTTTTATACCTTGCAGGCGCTGGGTAAGCTCGAGCAACTGCACAGCGCGGTATTCGACCAGATCCAGAACAGCGGCGATTCGCTCTATGTGCCGGGCGACGAGCAGGGCACGCAGCGCGTGCAAGTACAGTTCGCCAGGACCCATGGCATCGATCCCACGGAGTTCCTCAAGGCCTACAGCTCCTTTGGCGTGCAGACCAATCTGGAGAAGGCCGATGAGCTCGAACGTCGCTACAAGATCGACGCGGTACCCACGATCGTGATCGACGGCAAGTACGAAAGCGACGTCGGGCAGGCCGGCGGCCAGGAAAATCTGATGCAACTGATCAATGACCTGTCCGCCAGCGAGAAGCGGCACTGAGCGGCGTCGCTTGCGGTACCCTTGCGCGCCGCGCCGCGCCCGTAGCTCAGATGGATAGAGTGGCAGCCTCCGAAGCTGCAGGTCGTGGGTTCGAATCCCGCCGGGCGCGCCAGATTCGTAACGCCGGGGGCGCCCTGGACCCCACAGGCCGACAAAGTGGTTTAAACTATAGCCACGTGGCCCGATCGAGCATCGATCCAGCTATGTCATTGTTTTCAGGAAGCTTTCAAGCCACTGGGCATCCAGCGGCCGTGGCAAGCGACGGGTTATGGGCTCCAGAGCGGTAATCAATCGCCAGCAAGGGCCCGATCGTTTCGACAAGGGAGACTCAAGCCGTGAGCAGTCACGTGATGCGCAGCTATTCGACGCCTTCGAGCGCCGCCCGAGAGCGTTGAGCATGGTTCCTGTGGCAGGCCGACTGCAGGTCGGCATGGCCGCCTCCAGCGCGGCCAGCGCGGCCAGCGCGGCCAGCGCGGCCAGCACCGTAGCGACTTTGCGAGCCAGCCCTCGCGAGCGCGATCTGCAGGTGCAGGCGCTGCTGCCGCGCTCTGCGATTGAGAGCATTGCGCCGGATGCGAAACTGCTGGCCGGTTTTGCGATCGAGGAGGCCGAGGCGCTGCGCGTGCAATTGCAGGAAATGCTGGCCATCAGTCCGTGGCGCCACATGCAAACGCCAGCGGGCCAGCGCATGTCGGTCGCCATGACAAACTGCGGCCGTGTCGGCTGGATCTCCGATCGCGCGGGCTACCGCTACCAGAGCATCGATCCGCACAGCGGTCGGCCCTGGCCGCAGCTGCCCGCGGCCTGGCGCCAGCTCGCGGCGCGCGCCGCGGCGCGCGCTGGCTTCGAGCGCTACGAGCCCGACATGTGCCTGATCAACCGCTACGAACCGGGCGCGCGCCTGAGCCTGCACCAGGATCGCAACGAGCGCGATCTGAGTGCGCCGGTGGTATCGGTATCCCTCGGCCTGCCCGCGTTGTTCCTGTTCGGCGGCCTGAAACGCGAGTTCTCCCCACAGCGCATTGGCCTCTTCCATGGCGACGTCGTAGTCTGGGGCGGTGCCCAGCGCCTCGCGTTCCATGGCGTGCAGCCATTGGCGGATGGTGAGCATCCGATGATGGGCCGCTGCCGCATCAATCTGACTTTCCGACGAGCCCTCTAGGAGCGCCGCTTGTCCAAACAGGATTCCCAGTTCATCAATTTTTTCGCCCTGGTGATCGGCGTTCTGGTGGCCATCACCCTGGTACTGCTGGCGCTCGCGCGCAGCGTCGCCGAACGCACCCAGGCAGCGGCCATCTACACGGACCCGAGCTATGTGCACAGCGTGCAGGAGCGCCTGGAGCCATTCTCACACGAGGCGGTCGCCGGCCATGACAACAGCGCCTTTGCGATCAAGGCACCGGCCGGGGCTGGTCCCACGACGGCGCTGGCCGTGCCGAAGGATGGCAAGGCGCTGTACGATGCCGTGTGCAGTGTCTGTCACGGCACGGGCATCGCCGGGGCGCCCAAAGCGGGCGACAAGTCAGCCTGGGCGCCGCGCATTGCCGAGGGCAAGGCGACCCTCTATCAGCATGCGCTCAATGGCTACAACGGCAAGACCGGGATCATGCCGCCCAAGGGCGGCCGCACCGATCTGCCGGACGATCTGATCAAACAGGGCGTCGACTATATCGTGTCGCTCGCCAAGTGACGGTGCGCAGCTAGCCCGATGAAGGCCGCGGCATATCCAGCCCGCGGCGCAATTGCACGGCCTCGGCCAGATGTGCGGCCTCGATTGTCTCGCTGCCGGCCAGATCGGCAATAGTGCGGCTCAACGCGAGCACTCGATGCACGCCGCGGCCTGAAAGCGCGAGGCACCGTGCACTGCGGCGCAGGAGCTGCTCGGCGCCTCGGGGCAACGCGCAGCAGGCACGCAGTTGCGAGGCGCTCAGGCGCGCGCTCAGGCAACCCGAGCGCTGCAGCCGCCAACTGCGGGCGCGCAGCGCCTGCGCCGCCGGCTCACTCGCCCCAGGTTGCGCCGCAGCGGCCGAGATTGCCTCGGTGAACTCGTGGGCTGCAAGCCGTGGTATCTCGATACGAATATCGATGCGATCCAGCAGCGGACCGGAGATGCGCTGGCGGTAACGCTCGATGCGCGATGGGCTGCAGCGGCAGGATTGCGCGGGGTCGCCGAGATGTCCGCAGGGACACGGATTCATCGCGGCGAGGAATTGGAACTGCGCCGGCAGCTCGACGCGTGCGGCCGCGCGCGCGATCGTGATCAGGCCGGTCTCCATTGGCTCGCGCAGCGATTCGAGCACGCGCCGATCGAACTCCGGCAGTTCGTCGAGGAACAATACGCCGCAATGTGCGAGGCTGATCTCGCCGGGACGAATGCGCGGGCCGCCGCCGACGATCGCATTGGCCGAAGCCGTGTGATGAGGAGCGCGAAATGGCCGCACGCTCCAGCCTCGCACATCAAGCTTGTGCCCGGCCATGGATGCGACGCTCGCGACCTCGAGCGCCTCGCTCGCCGACAGGGGCGGCAATAGCCCCGGCAGGCGTGCGGCCAGCATGCTCTTGCCGCTGCCCGGTGGTCCGATCATGAGCAAACTGTGGCCGCCAGCGGCTGCTATGGTCAGGGCGCGCTTGGCCTGCCAGTGCCCCACGACATCGGCGAGCGTGTGAGCTGCGCTGCCCGGCGCTGATACGGGCGCGGGCTCGAGCCCCGCCACTGCGCTGGCTGCGCCGCGCTCGTGGCCGGGGATCTCGCAGCTCGAATCCGGCTGCGCCAATCGCAGGCTGGCAGCGCGCAGATCCAGCACGCCATAGGCCCTCGTATGCCCGCTCAAGCGGGCTTCCTCGGCATTTGTCTGCGGCACGATCAATGCGTGGCCGGCGCTGCGCGCATGCAAGGCCGCGAGGAAGATGCCGCTGACGGGCTTGAGCTCACCGGCCAAGCCGAGCTCGCCATAGCATTCGAACTGCCAGCGCGCGGCGACGCGCAGCTGTCCACCGGCCAGCAGCAGCGCCAGGGCGATCGGCAGGTCGAAGCGTCCGCCATGCTTGAGCAACTCCGCGGGCGCCAGGTTGACCGTTATGCGGCCCGCAGGAAATTGAAAGCCCGAGCTCAGGATCGCGGCGCGCACGCGCTCGCGGCTCTCGCGAACGACCGGCGCGGGCAAGCCGACGATGCTGAAGCTCGGCAGGCCAGCACCCAGCTGAGCCTCGACCTGCACGAGCGGCGCCTCGAGCCCGAGCTCAGCACGACTCAGCACGCGCGCGACGCTGACGCTGCCGGCCACGAGAATCAGCCGCTGCGATCAGTTGGCAGGCGGAGTGGCGCGCGGCTGTTCTGCAAGCCGGCGCTCGAGCTCGGCCAGGCGACGCTCGAGCTCCTCGACCCGCAGTCGCGTGCGCTCGAGCACGCGCGCCTGCACATCGAACTCGGCGCGTGTGGTCAGGTCGAGCTTTCCCAGGGCGGACTGCAGTACCGCGCGGAAATTAGTCTCGATATCCCGGCGCATGGTTCGTGCGGCTTCGGGCAGCTCCTCGATGAGGCGCCTGACGATGTCATCGATGCGCGTATTCTCCATATTGCTGCTCCTCGAACTGGACGATACGATCGGCGTCAGGCCAGTGCACCGAAATCGGGCGGCCGCGACTCCAGGGTAGCGAATTTGATCCATCGCTGCGCCTGCTTGCCGGCAAAGAGGCCGAAAATGCCATTATTGATCGTGGCATGTTTTCTGCACCGTAGCGGCGGTGGGGACCCCGGAGAAAGGCCAAAGGATACGCGCTCGGACAGGTCCACGGCTGCACGGATTCAGGGCTCGATTATCGCGAAATGAACATCATGAAAATGATCACCGCTGTCGTGCGGCCTTTCAAGCTGGACGAGCTGCGGCAGGCGATCGCGCAACTGGGCGTTCAGGGCGTCACGGTCACTGAAGTTTACGAGGCGCAATTCGGACCGAGGGCCAAGATCGAGATTGCAGTGGATGACGGGATTGTCGAGCCTGTGCTCGAGGCCATCGCCAACATCGCGCGCACCGGCCGCACCGGTGATGGACGCATCTTCGTGGGCGAGCTCGAGCAGACCATCCGCATACGCACTGGCGAGACCGGCTCGGCGGCCACCTGACAATCGGTTGATCTAGGAGCCGCAGCTCATCATGCACGCAAGTACGACAACCATGCATCACCGGCGCCCGCAGCCGCGCGCTGCAGCCAGCGCGCTCGCCGCGCTGATCCTGATGCTATCGGCTGCCCTGTGCCCGAGCAGCGCCTGGGCGCAGGACACGCCGGCTGCGCCTGCGACTGCGACATCAGCTGAGAGCACCACCAGCGCGGCCACTCCGGCGCCGACCGAGCCGACGATCGTGAAATTCTCGGAAATCAATTCCGGGGATACGGCCTGGATGCTGGCCTCCAGCGCACTGGTGCTGATGATGACGATTCCCGGCCTGGCGCTGTTCTACGGCGGCATGGTTCGCAAGAAGAACATCCTCGGCACATTGATGCAGAGCTTTGCGATCGCCTGCCTGGTGACCGTGCTGTGGTGGGCCGTGGGCTATTCGATCGCGTTCACTCCGGGCAGCACTGCGTATCTGGGCGGCTTCGGACGCGTATTTCTCAATGGCATGGTCTACATGCACGATGCCATGCGCCTGAGCGTCTCACATCTGGGTACGACGATTCCCGAGACGGTCTACTCGATGTTTCAGCTGACCTTCGCGATCATCACCCCCGCGCTGATCTGCGGCTCCTTTGCCGAGCGCATGAAGTTCTCGGCGATGCTCTGGTTCATGGGCATTTGGTCGCTCGTGGTGTATTGCCCGATAGCGCATTGGGTGTGGGAGCCCTCCGGATGGCTTGCGGTCAAGGGTGTGCTCGACTTTGCCGGCGGCACGGTCGTGCATATCAATGCGGGTATCGCGGGTCTGGCCGCCGCGCTCGTGATCGGTAAGCGCCAGGGCCTGGGCAAGGAATCGATGGCCCCGTCCAACCTGACGCTGACCGTGATCGGCGCATCGCTGCTGTGGGTCGGCTGGTTCGGTTTCAACGCCGGCTCTGCCGTGGCCGCGGATGGTCGCGCCGGCATGGCGATGCTGGTCACGCAGATCGCCACCGCGGTGGCGGCTTTGTCGTGGATGTTCACCGAGTGGATCTTCAAGGGCCAGCCGAGCGTATTGGGAATCGCATCGGGGGCCGTCGCCGGGCTCGTGGCGATCACGCCGGCCTCGGGTTTCGTCGCCCCGAACGGCTCGGTGATCATCGGGCTTGCTGCGGGGGTTATTTGCTACATCAGCGCAACTTCGGTCAAGCGCGCCTTTGGCTATGATGATTCGCTCGACGCGTTCGGCGTGCACTGCATCGGCGGCATCGTCGGGGCGCTGTTGACCGGCGCGCTAGCGAGCAAGGAGATCTGCGGCACCGATGGCTCCGTGCTCACCCAGCTCTGGGGCGTGGGCTCGACGTTGATCTACGGCTTCATCATGAGCCTGATCATCCTCAAGCTCATTGATGTCACGATTGGATTGCGCGTCGCACCGGAGGAAGAGCGGCTCGGACTTGACATTGCGATGCACGGCGAGAGCCTGGAATAGAGCCGTCGGCTGCGGCGGCGCGGTGGACCGTCCCGGCGGGCAGCCGTGCCCCTGTCGGGGCAGTTCTTCTGTGACGCAATTCACCACACCGCCCTAAAGTATGGTCAGATACTACGTTCTCCGCAGGAGACGTACCGATGCGCCGTGCCGCTGCGATAGCCATCCTCATTGCGTTGCCGCTAGTCCCGGCACTGGCCGATGTCTATCGCTCCCTGGATGCCCAGGGGCACGTGCAGTACAGCGACACGCCGACCCCGGGCGCGCAATTGATTCGCATGCATAACCTGCCGCCCAGCAGCCTGCCAATTGCGGGTGCGTCCGCCAACAGCGCACCGGTGAACGCCGGCAACACATCCGCAGCCAACACGAGCGCAACCAGCGGCGCCTCGCCGCCAAGATCCGCGGACGCCGCCCAGGCGCAACTCGCGCAGCAAGCCGCGAAGCAGGCGCTGGACAAGGACCTGGCGGCAACGCGCGCCGATCAGTGCAAGACGGCGACCGATAACTACAATGGAGCCGTGCAGGCGCGCCGCATCTACAAAACCGGCCAGGACGGCGAGCGCGAATACCTGACCGATGAGGAGGCTGACCAGCAGCGCCTGGGCCTGCGCATGGCGATGGACAACGCCTGCGGCACCACGCCCTAGTCGAAGTTCGATACGCGCGCGAGCCTGCGCGCACCCAAACGCCGCTAATCCCCGATCGGTTATGCTGCCGCTATGCGCATCGATTTCACCAAGATGCATGGCCTCGGCAATGATTTTATCGTGCTCGATCTGCCGGCCGACGCCCCACTGCCCACGAGCGCGCAATGGCGCGCCTTGTCAGACCGGCATACCGGCGTGGGCTTCGACCAGGCGCTGGTGTTGCAGCCGGCGCGCCGTGCCGGCACCGACGCTTTCTTCCGCGTCTTTAACGCCGATGGCGGTGAGGTCGAGCTATCCGGCAATGGCGCGCGCTGCGTGGCTGCGCTGCTGCACCAGCGCGGCCGCAACGGCGGCGATACGCTGACGATCGACAGTACCTGCGGACTCCTGCGCGCGCGTGTGCTCGACAACGATCGAGTCATGGTGGAGCTCGGCGTACCGAACTTCGATCCAAAGTCGCTGCCGTTCGAAGTGCCGGAGCAAAAGGCGAGCTACTCGCTGAGCATCGATGGCGAGCGCATTGAGATCGGTGCGGTCTCGATCGGCAATCCGCATGCGGTAGTGCGCGTGCCGGAGATCGAGAGCGCGCCCGTGGAGCGTATCGGGTCGGCGCTGCAGGCCGATGCGCGCTTTCCGCGGCAGGTAAACGTCGGCTTCATGCAGGTACTGGACGCTTCACGCATATCATTGCGCGTGTATGAGCGCGGCGTGGGCGAGACATTGGCCTGCGGCTCCGGCGCGTGCGCCGCGGTCGCCGTGGGTCGGCAGCGTGAATGGCTCGCGCACGACGTTGAGGTGCGTGTGCGCGGCGGGGTGTTGAGCGTACACTGGCAAGGACCGGGCCACACGATCTGGCTGACAGGCCCGGCACAGCGAGCATTCGAGGGACGCGTGGAAGTCTGAGTGCGCGCCAGGCTAGACATGGGAGAGACAGGATGACGAGCAATCAGGTGCGCGGCATTCCAGCGCAGACCACAGAGGAGCAGCTCGTGGTCCAATTCCTGCAGCATCACCCCGATTTTTTTGAGCACCACCCGCAATTGCTGGCGCGCATGCGGCTGCAGCACCCGCGCAACGCCTCGACGATCTCGCTGATCGAGCGCCAGGTGGAGGTGCTGCGCGAGCGCTACCAGGCGCAGGAGCGCAAGCTCGCGGAGTTCGTGCGCGTGGCACGCGTGAATAACGTGCTGGCCGACAAGGTGCATCGCTTTACGCGCCGTCTACTGTGCACGAGCAGCCGCGCGCAGGCCATCACGCAGATTGAAGCGAGTCTGCGCGAGGACTTCGAGACCTATCACGCATTGCTGGCGCTTGCGAGTGCGCACGAACCGCAGGCGCACGAGGCAGCGCGATTCGTACGCGACGTGGCCGCCGAGGACCC
Organism: Steroidobacteraceae bacterium; assembly: GCA_049515055.1. Classification (GTDB taxonomy): domain Bacteria; phylum Pseudomonadota; class Gammaproteobacteria; order Steroidobacterales; family Steroidobacteraceae; genus FEN-1191. The sequence continues at coordinate 14,482 of JBEKUL010000066.1, forward strand.
GAGCTATCGCAGCTTCGAGAGCCTGTTCGCGGCCGGCAAACCGCGCTGCGGCCAGATTCGCGACAGCCAACGCGAGTTTCTGTTCGGTGCGGAGGCGCCGAACATCGGCTCTGTGGCCCTGATCCCGCTCGGCGGCCAGCCGGCCCTCGGCCTGCTGGCCCTTGGCAGCGTCGATCGCGATCGCTTCCATCCGGGCATGAGCACGGAGTTTCTCTCGCGCATGGGCGAACTGATCACCGACGCACTGGCGCGGCCTTAAGAAGCCGGTGAGCCCCGAGGCTCTGCAGTGGCTCGAGCGCTTTGAGCGCTTCATCGCCACCGAGCGCAGGCTGTCCGTGCACACGGTCACGGCTTACCGACGCGATCTGCGCGCGCTGCAGGACTGGTGCGAGCGCAACGGCGTTGGCCAATGGGATGCGCTCGATCATCAGCACGTGCGCCGCTTCGCCGCGCAAAGCCATGCGCGCGGTCTGCAGGGCCGCAGCATCCAGCGCCGACTGGCTGCACTGCGCACCTTCTTCGGTTTCCTGTTGCGCGAAAGCGCCCTCAAGCGCAATCCGGCGCTGGAAGTGCCCAGCCCGAAAGCCTCGCGGCGCTTGCCGCAGACGCTGGATGTGGATCAGATGGCGCGCCTGCTGGCGCTCAAGCCGCTCGATGCGCTGGCGGCGCGCGACCTGGCGCTCATGGAATTGTTCTATTCGAGCGGTCTGCGCCTGGCCGAGCTGACCTCGCTGCGGCTGAAGGATCTGGACCTCGCCGGCGCCAGCGTGCGCGTGCTGGGCAAAGGCCGCAAGGAGCGCATCTGCCCGGTCGGCTCCAAGGCGATAGCGGCGCTGCGGCTGTGGCTCGCGCAGCGCGCCGCGCTCGCGCGCTCGGGCGTCGACAGCGTCTTCATCGCCCGCCACGGCGGCCCGCTGGGCACGCGTGCGGTGCAGCTGCGCGTGGCCGCGCGAGCCCGCGCGCAGGGCCTCGCCCAGCCGGTGCATCCGCATTTGTTTCGGCATTCTTTTGCCACCCATCTGCTTGAATCCAGTCGCGATTTGCGCGGCGTGCAGGAGTTGTTGGGACACGCCAACATCAGCACGACCCAGGTCTACACTCACCTTGATTTCCAGCATCTTGCCCGCACATACGATCAGGCTCACCCTCGCGCCAAACGCCGCGGTTGAGCCAACACGATGCGCGAGCATTTCGATCCGCACTCCACGACGATTCTGGCTGTACGCCGCGATGGCGCGATCGCGCTCGGCGGCGACGGCCAGGTCACGCTCGGCAATACCGTCATGAAGGGCAATGCGCGCAAAGTGCGCCGGCTCTCCAACGGCAAGGTGCTGGCGGGCTTCGCCGGCGGCACCGCCGATGCGTTCACGCTGTTCGAGCGCTTTGAAGGCAAGCTCGAGAAATATGGCAATCTGACCCGCGCTGCCATCGAGCTGGCCAAGGACTGGCGCGCCGATCGCTATTTGCGCCGCCTCGAGGCCCTGCTGCTGGTGGGCGATCCGCACAGTCTGTTCATCGTCTCGGGCAACGGCGATGTGATCGAGCCCGAGTACCCCGCGGTTGCGATCGGCTCGGGCGGCCCGTTCGCGCAGGCCGCCGCGCGCGCCCTGACGGAGAATACCGAGCTCGATGCACGCACGATCGTCGAGCGCGCGCTCGGCATCGCGGCCGACATCTGCATCTACACCAACCGCAACCTGGTCGTCGAGGAATTGCGGACATGACTCCGCAGGCGATCGTTCAGGAGCTCGACAAGCACATCGTCGGGCAAGCCGCGGCCAAACGGGCCGTGGCGATCGCGCTGCGTAACCGCTGGCGCCGCATGCAGGTGCAGGAGCCGTTGCGGCAGGAGATCACTCCAAAGAACATCCTGATGATCGGCCCGACCGGCGTGGGTAAGACCGAGATCGCGCGCCGCCTCGCGCGCCTGGCGCAGGCGCCGTTCGTGAAGGTCGAGGCCACGAAATTCACTGAAGTCGGTTATGTCGGCCGTGAGGTCGATTCCATTATCAAGGAGCTGGCTGACGTCGCGGTCAAGATGACGCGCGAGCTCGAGCTCGCGCGCGTGCGCGACAACGCCCGCGATGCGGCCATCGAGCGGGTGCTCGACGCGCTGTTGCCCAAGCCGCGCATGCTCGGCTTCTCGACCGATGAGCCGGCGCAGCCGCGCGACGCCGAGACGCGCGCCAAACTGCGCGACCTGCTCACGCGCGGGGAGCTCGACGAACGCGAGGTGGAGATCGAGGTGCGCTCCTTCGGCGGCGTCGACATCATGGCGCCTCCGGGCATGGAGGAAATGCA
>JBEKUL010000067.1:0-16742 GCA_049515055.1 Steroidobacteraceae bacterium
GCTGCTTTCTCGGCGGAAATGCCTGTTTTCATAGCCCTTTCAGAGCTGCGCGTTTCTGCGGTATTTCTGTGCATTTCGGGGAGTTTAGCGGTTGCTGAGGAGACGTAAAGGAGACAAGAATGGTTTGTCTCCCCGAGACGCCCTCATGCCCACTATCAAAACCCGCAAACAAGCCAATGGCGTCACGCGCTATACGGCGATCGTCCGCATCCGCCGTGGTCGCGCGATGATCCACCGGGACGCACTGGCATCGTTCGCGACGCCAAGCACCCGACCGACAAGGACGGCAATCACCGGCGTTTCAAATACACGCCGGAGGGCTGCGGGTTCGTGCAGGCACAGCCGCAGACGGGAGAGTTTATCTTCCCGTATGACCCAAAGAGCGTAGGTACCGCGTTCACACGCGCCCGCCATGTGCTCGGGATCAAGGCTCTGCGTTTCCACGATCTGCGGCACGAAGCCACCAGCCGTCTGTTCGAGCGAGGCTATCAGATTCACGAGGTCGCGCAGTTCACGCTCCATGAGTCCTGGAACGAGCTCAAGCGCTACACGAATCTCAGGCCAGAGAATATGCGCGAAATTCCGCCGGCCCGCGTGAGCTCGCCCCGCGTCGATCACAGGGCTGCCCATACTGCCGTCACTGGGCCCATTCACACCGCAGGCCGATCAGCCCGGCGCGGCCGGCGGCACTCACCAGAAAGGGTTTCTTATGTGCGCCAGGCCTGAAGTCCGACGGGTGTTGCTTTTGTAGACAACACCCAAGAGTGTTGCTAATGTGAGCAACATACAGGCGCAGTTGCTGCTGCGCGAACGCCTGGTGCTCAGCCAGAGAGCTTTCGTGGAGATCGTGATCTGGAGGCTGCCGGCAGCCTCGCGCGGCAGCGAGCATGGCTTCAAGTATCGCCTGGCGTACGTGGCCAACCGGCGCTGCGTGCTGCGGTTCGACAATGAGGCGGGCAAGGGTGACCACATGCATGTCGAGGAGATCGAGTTTCCCTACGCCTTCACAGACGTGCAGGCACTGCAGGCAGATTTCTGGCGAGCGGTCAGCAGGCGGAGGAGAGGCAAGTGAACACGGTCACGATCGGAGTGTCCTCGATAAAGGACGCACAGCGGCGAACGGCCGAAGCTCTGCGCGGCAAGCGCCAGGGCGCCTATATCTCGTTCGCCTCGGAGGATCTGCTCTGGAAGACTCTCACGCCAAAGCGCTGGGCTCTGCTCAAGATCATGGCGGGCCAGGGTGCGCTGGCGATACGCGAAGTCGCTAGGCGCGCCGGGCGCGACGTGCGCGCCGTACACAGCGATATTCACACGCTGCTCAGGTCCGGCGTACTCGATCGCGAGCATGATGGCCGAGTGAAGTTCGCCTACAACGCCATCCACGTCGATTTCATCCTGCACGCCGCGGCTTAGCGCCGACGCTGGCCATTACCGCGCCCGTTCACGCCGTTCGTCGATCAGGTCGGCGAGATCGGCGGCGCTCATAAGCCAGGGCGAATTCTGTCCGCCAAGCCTAGTCATCCTGCACTTGCGATCAAAACAGCCAGAAACCTCACAGTCGCGAACCCGGCTGTCGATGTTCCGCAAATGGAAATCAAGGCGACACATCCGAACGGCCGCCGCAATTGAGAACTATGTCCTCTGATTACCTGAATCTTACAGCCGCATCGCCGGCGCAAGTTTACAAGCAGCGTCAATTACCGGCGCGAAATACCCAGATGGCCGCTGGCGTAAGAAATGTGGAACGAGCTGCGAGAAAGAGCTGGTCGTGCTCCGACGGCAGCGGTTTGGATTGATGAAGCCACCGGACCGGAAACGCCGTGAGATTGGCTTTACTGCGGACCTTCGCGATTAGCGCTCGGGCGCCGCATGGCCCGCTGACTGACCGCAGACATCGATCATCGTGCCCAATTCGCTAGTGTTCCCACTGAAGGGTGAGCCCGACCTGCCTGCCATCCCCCATGATCAGGTCCAGTGGCCGCGGAGTGGTGGGAAAAAATGCGGGTCCGCCTGAGCTGACCATACGTACGTACCGGTCGTCTGTCAGGTTGTGCGCCCAGGCGTCCAGTGACCAGGATCCGTGAGTCAAGCCGATGCTTGCCTGGAGAAGAGTGCGCTCGCCGTACCTCGCGTGCGGATACGTCTACCGAAACTCCGGTGGTCGCGGTAGAACGAAGACATAACACGCTGGTTTCTATGCGGTGCACGGGCCGAGCTGGAAACTCGAGCGGCTTAGGGTATCCAGGGCCGCAGAACCGGCTAGCCCGTTGTCAGCTGACTGGGGAGCTGTGCGGTGGGGCTGGAGAAAACTCCGGAGATCATTCCGGGCCGCAGCAGTTCGATCGAGGCGGGCCTGGCGACGTAATAGCCCTGCGCGAACTCGACCCGCAGGCGCTTGAGCTCGGCAAAGACTTCGGCGGACTCCACTTTTTCGGCGATCGTGGCAATGCCGAGCGTGCGCCCCACGTGACTGATCGCCTCCACCATGCTGCGATCGACCGCGTCGGTCGTGACACTGCCGATGAACTGGCCGTCGATCTTGAGAAAGTCCACGGGCAGATTCTTCAGATAATGGAATGAGGACAGTCCGCTGCCGAAATCATCCAGCGCAAAACGGCAGCCGCGCGCCTTGAGCTCGCGCATGAAAAACAATGCGTCATCCATGCTGGTGATCACCGCGGTCTCGGTGATCTCAAAACACAGACCGCGCGCTATGCCCGGGTCCTCGATCAGGGTGAGCAGGAAGTCCAGGAATGTGCGATCGCTGAGGGAGGTGCCGGACACGTTCAGCGCGAACAGAAATGGCGGCTCGCTGCCGCTGGCGTGCTCCTTGAGCGCCGTGACGGCCCGCTGCACGACCCAGCGGTCGATCGCCGCAACCATGTTGTAGCGTTCGGCGGCCGGGATGAATTCGCCTGGCAATATCAGCTGGCCGTCGTCGTCACGCAGGCGCACCAACAGTTCGCAGAAGGCCGGCAGCGCCGGCGCCGGAGCGCCGGTGGGCGCGATGCGCTGGTAATACAGCTCCAGGCGCCCCTCGTCGACCGCCCGTGTCACCCGACTGACCCAGTACATCTCGCGATGACGGCCCGAGACCTCGTTCGAATCGTACAGGTGCACACGGTTGCGGCCCGAGTCCTTGGCCGCGTAGCAAGCGATATCGGCCGCGCTCAACAGGCTGGCTGAGCTTTCACTCTCGCGCGTGATCTCGACCACACCGATGCTGGCACCGATGCCGGTGGTGTTCTCCTCCCAGGTAAAGCGGTAGTCGCGAATCGCCTGGCGGATATTGTCGGCGATCTTCGCGGCCTGCTCGATCGTACAGCCGTGCACGAGGATGCCGAATTCATCGCCCCCGAGCCGGGCGATGGTATCGGCCGTGCGCACGTGGGCCTGCAATACCCCCGTGACATCGCGCAGCAGGCGATCGCCGGCCGAATGCCCGCAGGTATCGTTGACGACTTTGAACTGATCCAGATCCACGTACAGCAGCGCATGCGGTCCCTGATCCTGGCGCGCGCTCTGCAGCGCCTCGGACAGCCGGTTATCGAATTCGCGCCGGTTGATCAGCCCCGTCAGCGCATCGTGACTCGCCTGGTAGGACAGCGCTCGTTTCAGACGCCGCTCTTTCGTCACGTCCCGGAAGACGACCACTGCACCGACGATGGTGCCGCCGCGATCCCGGATCGGGGCGGCCGAGTCCTGAATCGCGATTTCCTGTCCGAGTCGATTGCGCAATACGCTGTGCTCGGCAAAATGCACCAGCTGCCCTTCGCGCAGACAACGCACCAGCGGATTCTCGAGCGGCTCGTGCGTGACCTCGTCGAGCAGCCGCAATACCGTGCCCAGCTTCTCGCTGCGCGCGTCCACATTGCGCCAGCCGGTGAGCTGCTCGGCCACCGGGTTCATGTAATCGATGCGACCTTCACGGTCGGTCGTGATCACGGCGTCGCCGATCGACTGCAGGGTGACCTGCGCGCGCTCCTTCTCGTCGAACATGGCCTGTTCGACCCGCTTGCGCTCGCTGATGTTGGCCATCGAGCCCTCGTAGGCCACGACGCGCTGCTCCTCATCGCGGATCACGCGCGCGCTCTCGAGCACCACGAGGCGCGAGCCATCACGGCAGCGCAGCTCGAACTCGGCGTTGCGGATCTCGCCGTGCAATTGCAGCGAGCATTCGAATTCGGCCCGCTCAACCGGGTTCCAGTAGAGCACTGACAAGCTCGGCAGGGCATAGATTTCCTCGGCGCGCTCGAAGCCGAGCATCTTGACGAACGCCGGATTGACCTCGAGCATGCGGCCGTCCGCGGCGCATTGATAGACGCCCTCCAGCATCCGATCGTAGAGGCTGCGAAACTTGGCTTCGCTCTCGCGCAGCGCCTCGGCGCCGCGGCGGCGTTCGATGGCAATGCCAGCCAGTCGTGCGGCGTGCGCCATCAATTCGATATCGCACAGCTGCGGCGCACCGCTCTGCGGGCGATAGATGCTCAAGGCGCCCAGCACACGCCCGTTGGCGGTCTTGATCGGCACCGCCCAGGCGGCCTGGAAACCCGCTTCCAGAGCGAGCTCGCGGCGCCGTTGCCAGAAGGCATCCTGCGCGACATCCGCGACCATGACGTTGCGTCCCAGATACACCGCGGCCGCGCTCGAGCCGTTGCGGATATCGATGGTCATGCTCTTCTCGAGCGCGCGCCAACGCTCCGGCACGCGCCGGCCGATGACTTCGGCAAAGCTCTGTGAATCAGCGCTCAGCAGATTGATCGTCGCAGTGAAGCTGCTGCTGATCGATTCGATCAGGTCGGCAATGGACTCGAGGGCCTCGTTCAACGGCGCATCGGCCGCTATGCGCTCGAACACGTTGCGCTCGCCAGCCGTGATGCGCTCGGCCCGACGGCGCGCCGCAATATCCGTGATGCTCGCGCGCAGCAAATGCGCCGCCCCGGGCAATTCCATCAGGCGCACTTCGGTCTCGACCTCGTGCCCCTGCGCATCGCGGTGCAGCCATTCGAACACCTGGGGCTGTCCGGCCGCCGCGCGCGCGCACAGACTGGTGAACAATTCGGCGGCATCAGCACCGCCCGCCTGCTGCGCTGCGGACACATCACTCGCCGTGAGCTGGGGCAAGCGCTCGCGACTCACACCGAAGAAGCGCAGCGCGTTGTCGTTGGCATCCACGTAGTGTCCGGACTGACGGTCGATCACGACGATCAACTCCGGCGCGCTCTCGACCAGCGTACGATAGCGCGCTTCGCTATCGCGCAGCGCCTGCTGCGTGCGTGCGCGCTCACTGGTATCGCGCAGGCAGATCACATAGGCATCGCCGCGGCCCAGTTGCACGCGGCTGATGATCAGCTCGGCCGGAAAGCGGTGTCCGTCCTTGTGCCGCGCGCTCATCTCATGCGGGCGCAGGTCGCCGCGCGATTCATCAGCCTGCGCCGCCAGCGCCTGCAGTCCCTGCTCTACCGAGCCAAGCAGCGGCAGGTCTGGCAGGAGCCTCGCGATCGATCGGCCAGTGACCTCCGAGCACGAATAGCCGAAAATGCGCTCGCCCGTAGGATTGAAGATCTTCACGGTGCCGTCGGCATCCACAGTGATGACCACATCCTTGATGTGATCGAGTATCACCTGCCAGTGGCCGGCATCCTCGCCGCCCAGCCCCTCATCGACAGCGCGCGCCTCGTCGGCGATCAATTGCATTGAGCGCACCACGCCACGGCGCTCGTCTTCGAGTTGCTCGTAGTAATTGCTGATCAGTGGCAGCAGCGCCAGCAGCTCGTTGCGATCACCGCCGGCTGATCGTGCCTGCTGAATCTGTTCGCGCAGCCGCGGGTGCAGCTCGCGCAAAGCCACGCGGCCACGCTTGCGGATCGTGGGCTGCAGCACGGGAACGGCGTCGAATGCCACGGGTTGTTGTGACATAACCTGGCACTGTGACGAGACTGGAGTTCATCATACGAAGCGCTCCAGCGGCACCGCGTGAAGCAGTGCCGATTTTCGCAATGGGGAGCGCGGCGGGCTTCAGGAGCTGTGACTGGTAGCGATCAACGGGATGGTGTAGGTGCGCGCTACCGAGCCATTGTCCAGATCGATCAGCAGCGTGGCACTGAGGCTCAGTACTCCTTCCTGCTGCGGTACGACTGTCACATCCTGCTTTAGCGCGACGCCCGCCTGCGGCTCGTCGATCTCGAAGGTGCGCGCTGATTGCAATTGCAGGCCCTCAGCGGTCTGCAGCGAGCAGTGGATGTGGCTGATTGCCGAGTCAGGGCTCGGAATCAGTGCCAATTCGATCTGCAGCGGCAATCCGACCTGGGGCCTCTCGGTGATCAGGAATTTCAGTCCAATCGGCGGCTGGGATCCGGCCTGGCTCACGCCTGCGACCATGTTCGGATCCAGTGCCGGCGGCGCATTGAGGCGCGCGCTGGCGCTTGCCTGCTGCTGAGCGTTCAGCCTCTGCTGGGCCGCCGCGCGTTTACCCGAGGAGCCGCAGGCGCACAACAGCGCCAGCGTCAGCAGCAGCATCGGAATTGCCATCGAGCGCTTCAACATTACAGCTCTTGCGCAGGTAACAGAACGATCGTGCGCGCGGACATTAGCATAATTCGCGCGGCTGGCCTCACAGCGACGGCGGCTCATCCAGCAGCTCGCACTGCTGCATCAGATCCGCGACATAACCTTCCCAGAAGCGTGCCTGCGCCGCCCAAGGGAAGGCGCGAGGAAAGGCCGGATCCTGCCAGCGCTCCGCGATCCACGCCGCGTGATTGAGCATGCGTGCGGCGCGCAATGGCTCGATGAGGCGCAGCTCACCCGCCTCGAGCGCGCCGAACTGCTGGTAGCCTTCCACGATCTCGCTCCATTGATGCCGCTGCTCGTCCGCATTGCCCGACAGAAACATCCACAGGTCCTGGATGCGCGGCCCATTGAGGCAATCGTCCAGATCAACCAGCAGTGGGCCGCGCGCCTGCCAGAGGATATTGCCCAGATGGCAATCCCCATGCAGGCGAATGCTGGTCACGGGAGCGGCCTCGGCAAAGGCGGCCTCGATGCGCTCGAGCAGCGCCGCGCTGACGATGGCGTAGCGCTCCTGCATATGCTCGGGCAGGAACTGCGAGCGCAACAGGGTCTTGCGCGCGCGTGCGCCCCTTTGTTCGCGGTCGAGCGACCAGCGGAATTGAAACGCTCGACGCGCGCCGACCGCGTGTATGCGGGCCAGAGTGCGCCCCAGCAATTCGCGCGCTCCGGCCTGATCGAGCTCGGGAGCCGTGCCGGTGCAGAGCGCAAAGACGGCCAGTCGAAACTCGGCATGCCGATGCAGCGTAGCGCCGCCGAGTACGAGCGGCGCCGCCACCGGAATCTCCTGCTGCGCGAGCTCGAGCGCGAATTCATGCTCTTCCAGAATCTGCTGATCGGACCAGCGTCCGGCGCGATAGAACTTGATGATCACGGGCGCGGCATCGGTGCGACCGACCCGATAGACGCGATTCTCATAGCTGTTGAGCGCGAATTGCCGGCCATCGGTCTGCAGTCCCAAGGCCTCGGCCGCATCGATGACGACGTCGGGAGTCAGGCCGGCGAACGGCGCCGGTCCTGGTTGCCCCGGGGCGCCAGGCGCGCGAGCGCTCATCGGCGACACGCCTCGCCCGACTTTGCAGGTATCATTTACTAGCACTTCCTACCGTATTGAGGATCCGAGCACAATGGCGCAGAAGGGCATTCTGGTCACCGGAGGCGCGGGCTACATCGGCAGCCATGTGTTATTGCAATTACAGACACGTGGCGAGCACGTCGTGGCGCTCGACAACCTCTACACCGGCTTCCGGCAGGCGGTGCGCGATGCGCCTTTGATCGTCGGTCAGGTCGGCGACCGTCAATTGGTCGAACGCGCCATGCGCGAGTATGAGATCGACACTGTCATGCATTTTGCCGCCCACACGATCGTACCTGAATCGGTGCGCGATCCGCTGAAGTACTACGCTAACAACACCTGCGAGACGCGCACGTTGCTCGAGGTGTGCATGCAACAGGGCGTGCGGCAATTCGTGTTCTCTTCCACCGCCGCCGTCTATGGCATGCCCGAGGGCGGTATCGCCAGCGAGGACATGGCCCTCGCCCCGATTAATCCCTACGGTACGTCAAAACTGATGTCGGAATGGATCCTGCGCGACCTGGCCGCCGTCAGCGATTTCCGCTACGTGAGCCTGCGATATTTCAACGTCGCCGGCTCGGATACGCAGGCCCGGATCGGTCAGGCCACGCGCAAGGCGACCCTGCTGATCAAAGTCGCCTGCGAGGCCATCGTGGGCAAGCGCTCGCACGTGTCGATCTATGGCACTGATTACGACACGCCCGACGGCACCGGAGTGCGCGATTACATTCATGTCGAGGACCTTGCACGCGCCCACGTCGATGCGCTGGATTATTTGCGCACCGGCGGCGCTACCGCCATCTGCAATTGCGGTTATGGCCACGGCTACAGCGTGCGCGAGGTGCTCGAGAGCGTGCAGCGCGTGGCCGGCAAGGCGCTGCAGATCCGCGAGGAGGCGCGCCGCGAGGGCGATCCACCGGTGCTGGTGGCGCGCGCCGATCGCGTGCGCTCATTGCTAGGCTGGACGCCCAGGCTGGATGACCTCGATACCATCGTCGCGAACTCGCTGCGCTGGGAGGAGAAGCTGCAGCGTGATCCATGGTAGTGGATCCGTGCTAGTGGATCCGTGACGCCTCTCGCACAGCATGAGGCGGCGCCGTGGCTTACAATGAGTCGATGCGGTGGTTGCTGCCCAAGTCGCTGAATGGCTTGCTACTGCTGGGCCTGAGCGTCCTGGCCGGCCCGCTGCTGTTCGCGATACTCAATGCCACGGTGGAGATGCGCCGACTCACCGACAGCAGTCAGCGGCTGGTCATCGACAGCGTGCAGACCACGCGCCTGTCGCAGGATCTGTACGCGCAAATCGCGCTGCTCGAGCGCTCGGCACGGCTCTACCAGGTGCTCGGCGACGCGACCGTGCTGGCCGCGTTTCGACAGCACGATGAGCAGCTCAGCGCCACGGTGCTCGCTCTGCTCGGCCAACTGCGCGCCGCCGGGGCGCATGCGCAACTGTTGCGACTGAGCGCTCAGCAGACCGAAGTCCGTAATCTGGTTCTCGATAGCGAAACGGCGCAGACTGATTCCGAGTCGCTCACCGCAGCCTTCGTCGCGCTCGGCGATCTGGCCTCGGCCGCCGCTGGCTTGAGCAACCAGCAGATCGATACGGACCTTGGCGCATTGAAGAGCCAGTCCGAAAAGGCCCGGCGCGAGCTGTTTCTCGAATCCGCGCTGCTGTTGCCACTGGTACTGATCGCGGTGCTGCTGTTTGCGCTGCGGCTGAGTCGACCATTGCGCCAGATCGATCGGGCCATCGGCGAGCTCGGACGCAGTAACTTCGAACATCCCATCGCCGTGCGCGGCCCGGTGGACCTCGAGCGCCTCGGCACTCAGCTCGAGTGGCTGCGCAACCGACTGCTCGAGCTCGCGCAGGAGCGCAATCGCTTCCTGCGGCACATGTCGCACGAGCTCAAGACCCCGCTGGCCAATATCCGCGAGGGCACGGAATTGCTCATGGACGGCACGGTCGGTGAGCTCAATACGGGCCAGCGCGAAGTCAACTCGATTCTGCGCGAGAACGGCATCAAGTTGCAGCGCATGATCGAGAATCTGCTCGGCTTCAGCGCCTGGCAGAGCAACAACACCGGTCTGGAAGTCTCGGAGTTTCGCCTGCGGCCCGTGGTCAAGCAGGTGCTCGAGAACCAGCAACTCACGCTGGTCTCCCAGCGCGTGCGACTGGATGTGCAGATCGAGGATCTCACGCTGGTGGCCGATCGCGGCAAGATCCGGCTGATTCTCGAGAACCTCCTGTCCAACGCCATCAAGTATTCGCCTCGCGGCGGCGTGATCACGCTGCGTGCGCTGGCGGATGGCGAGACGCTGGTGCTGGAGGTCGCCGACTGTGGCCCTGGGGTGCCGCCTGAGGAGCGTGCGCACATTTTTGAGGCCTTCTACACCGGCCGCGCTCCCAGCGGCCATGTGGCTGGCACCGGTATCGGGCTATCGGTAGTCAATGAGTTCGTCAATGTGCATCGGGGCAGCGTCGAGATTGTCGATGGCGAATTCTCCGGCGCGCACTTTCGCATCCGCATGCCGCTTCAGGTCGTGATCCCGCTCGCCTCCAAGGAACGCGCCGATGCGGCCTAGTAGCGCGCTCTGGATCGCCGTCGGCGTGGCGGGACTAGGGGGGTGCGCCAATATGGAGTCGATGCACACCCCGCCGCCCCCACAGCACAGCGAAAACGTACCCGAAGACCGCGATACGGTCGCCGCCGTGCTGCTGGCCAGTACGTTCCAGAGCATGCAGCGGCTGGCTCAGGCCGCTCCGGCCGAGCAGGCCGAAATATTGGCTGCTGCGCGCGAGGCATACGTGCGCAGCCCTCAGGGCGGAGCGCAATTGCGTTATGCGCTGATGCTCGCGACTCCCGGGCATCCGGCGCGCGATCCAGTCGTGGCGCAGAAGCTGCTGCGCGAGCTCGCGGCGCGACCGGAAGTATTATTGCCGCTCGAGCGCGCCGTCGCACTGATCGAACTCGCCCAGATCGATAACGAATTGGGACTGAAGGCCGAGAACGAGCGCCTGCAGAGCGACGAGCAGCGCACGGATCGCGAGCGCATCGCGCTCGCACAGCGGCGGCTGCAGACCGAACTGGATGAAAACGCGCGATTGCGCAAGCAGCTTGAGGATGCCCAGGCCAAGCTCGATGCCATTGCGAAGATCGAACGCAACCTCACGCAGCGTAAGTCCGGCAACGAGGGAGGCCAACCGTGATCCAATCCGTGAAGCGCAAAGCCCGCATCCTGGTCGTGGATGACGATCCGGGGCTGCTGCGCCTACTGACGATCCGGCTGCGTGCGGAAAATTACGAGGTCGAGCCGGTCGAAAATGGTGTGCAAGCGCTCGCGGCCGCGAGCCGCTTTCGCCCCGATCTGGTCATCTCGGATATGCGCATGGATCAGCTCGACGGCATCGGTCTGCTCAAGGAACTGCAAAAGCGCTGGCCCGGCCTCAAGGTCATCCTGCTGACCGCCCACGGTACGATTCCCGATGCCGTACAGGCTACGCAAATGGGCGCCTTCGGTTTTCTGACCAAGCCTGTCGAGAAGCAGGAGTTGCTCGATCAGGTCAACAAGGCGCTGAAGATCTCCGGTTTCGTGGATACGGACCAGGACTGGCGCGCGGAATTGATCACCCGCAGCCCGCTCATGGAGGAAAAGCTCGCGCAGGCCCATATGGTCGCCGGCACCGATGCGCGCGTGCTGATCACCGGCGAGAGCGGCACCGGCAAGGAAATGATGGCCCGGGCGATTCACAAGGCCAGCCCGCGGCGCAACCGTGCTTTCGTTTCCATCAACTGCAGCGCGATGGCGGAGAACATGCTCGAGAGCGAGCTGTTCGGCCATGCCGAGGGCGCCTTCGCCGGCGCGACCAGCACGCACCAGGGCCTGTTCCAGACCGCTGAGGGAGGCACTTTACTGCTCGATGAGATCAGTGAGATGCCGATGAGCATCCAGATGAAATTATTGCGCGTGCTGCAGGAGAATCTGATCCGCCCGATCGGCAGCACGCAGACGATTCCGATCAATGTTCGCGTGCTGTCTTCGACGCGCAACGATCTGCAGCCGATGCTGGCCGGCGGGCAGTTCCGCGAGGATCTGTACTACCGGCTCAACGTGGTGCACATCGAGATGCCGTCGCTGAATCGGCGGCGGGAAGACATCCCGCTGTTGGTGGCGCATTTCCTTGCCGCGATCGCGCGCGAGAGCGGTACGCGCAAGATTTATGCACCCGAGGCCGTCGAGCTGCTGGCAACTTCCGATTGGCCCGGGAACGTGCGCCAGCTGCAGAATGTGGTACATCAGAATGTCGCTCTGTCGCAGGCACCCATCATCCCGGTAGAGCTGGTGCAACAGTCCCTGGGCGGCACACAAACCAAGCTGCCGTCGTTCGATGAGGCGCGCGACGAATTCACGCGCAGTTATCTTTCGCAGATCCTGCAGATTACCGGCGGCAACGTGAGTCAGGCAGCACGCCTGGCCAAGCGCAATCGCACCGACTTCTACAAGCTGCTCGGCCGCCACCAGCTGGTGCCGGATGACTTCAAGAACAGGTAGCGAGCTCGCGCGACAAGCCAGTACTACCCTGCGTGCGCACGGCTTCGCTGCAGAGTGCGATCGCGCGCGAGCAGGTCGCTGAGTGGCGGCATTTCATAGTAATCGGGACAAGGGATTCCGTGCAGCGCCAGCATTGTCCCTGGGATCTGCATGATGTCGCCGTGCAAGTCTCGCACTTGCGGCTCAATGCCCGGACCGCGCGCCAATAAAAACCCCTCGGAACGATGATTACCAGAGCGGTCCTCGCGGACGGGAATGTCTATGCGCCCGAGCCGCGGCGATTGCACGGCATTGATAGGCACATCGCTGTGCCACAGTATGGCGATATCCGGTAGATCGTCGGCGCGCTCTCCAGGGAACAACTCCTGAATCCTGAAGACTGCTTCGACCGCTGGCTTGCCGGTTTCGGCATTCACCAATGCGCGAAACTCGCCTTCAATGAACTTCAATAAATCGTCGTATTCTTTGCCGCGCGCAACGATTCCCTCGGGCTCGCGTCCCCGCAGATTGACACGCAGAAAGCTGTTTCGATTGGTAGGCAGTGAAAACACTCGCGTCCGGCTCCAATCGACACGCCCGGCTGCACCGAACCAGCGTCGCAGCTCGCGCCCAATGGATTCGGGTGTTATCCGCGTGATCAGCGCGCGCAGCGCAGATCGTGCGCGGTGGCTGGCGTTGTCTGCGCCCGCCGATTGCGTTGAAACATCTTCAAGGCGTGAAGCACGTTCCGTCCCGCACAGACCGAGACGTTCGAGTATCGTGCCGATGAATTGATCACCACGATAATTTGCCTGCATTCCCTGGTCGGAGAAAATGATCAGGTTATCCCGATGCGTCAGTTTACCGGCCAATTCCGCCAGGTGTTTGTCCAGGAGCCGATAGATACCGAGCAACGAATCACGCAGGTACGCATCCTGCACGTGATCCGGATGAGATGGATCCGTGTATTTCCAGAGAAAATGACCGGCCTTATGCGCCTCGGCAAACACAACGAATATATGATCCAGATCGTTTCGTTCCAGAAGTCCCTTCATAAAGGTGGACTTCATCACGATGCTCTTTTCCAGTTTGCGCTGCAAAAGCCGATGTCCCTCGAGACTGTCTCTCGTCGGACCATAACCCCCGGCCTTATTCAGTGCACCGAGCCCATCCTCGATCTGGCGTTTGATTGAAGCGGGTTGGGTCGTGAATCGCCAAGTTTGAAACTCAGTGAGCCAATCGACGACGTGCAGGCCTTTGAAACCCTTTAGCGGCATATCGTTGGGAATATCGACGATCGCGCAACGCACGCCGTTCGCGTCGAGCCGACCGTAGTACGGGTCCAGCGGGACCTGGTCGGCTTCGACCCGATCCAGGTTGTAGGTGCCGCCGGTGAGCTGCGTGAGATAGAACGATCCATGGTGTCCCAGCGAGCGCCCACCCAGCAAACTCGGCCACACAGCGCCGTGCATCTCGCGGGTGACCCCGGAGAGCCGCACCAGCGAACCGTCCCGAAGCATCGACTGGAAAAATGGCAGCACACCTTGCGCCGCCCAACGCTCGACCAGCATGAGATCAAGTGAATCGACTCCGAGCACGACGGTCCTGCCGCCGGATGAGCCGCCCATAACTATGCTGCCCCACGCAGCGCCGACGCCGAACTGGATCGCGTCAATTCGCTCGTCGAAGCAGTGGTTAGTTTCGCGGCGCGGCGAATGTGCGACGCCAGTCGATGCCCGGTACCTTCCCAGGAGTAACGCTCATGTACCCACTGCCGTCCGTGCAACCCGAATTGTGCACAGCGCGCCGGGTTCTCCAGCAAATCGTTCAAACGATCCGCCAATTGCCCGACGTCTTGCGGTTTCACCAGGTATCCCGACTCGCCGTCCGACACGATCTCGGGGATCGCACCAAGTCTGGTCGCGACGATTGGAAGGCCGTATGAAAACGCCTCCAGGAAAACGATCCCAAAGGGCTCGTTGAGCGTAGGCAGACAAAATATCGAAGCCGACCGATAATATTTAGCGAGCTCGCTGAGTGGAACATGACCTTCGATGCGGACTCCAGGCTCGTTGATTTCCGGCGTGCAACCCACGATCGTGAGGCTCGCTTGTGGATGTAAGCGCCGCAGCGAGCGGAACGCATCGAGCAAAACAGGTCCACCCTTGCGTTCCCAGTCAACTCCTACGAATAGGATATTTTTGGCGCCGAAACGAGCGCTATCGATATCATGCGAAGCGGTCACGCTCACGTTGCTTCCGGCATAGACGCACTCGACTCTGTCCGCAACACATCCGTATTGCTCGACCAGAGATCGCGAGATGTTGGCGCTCATGGTGAAGACCATGCATGCGTTCTGGTAGGCGCTGCGCTCCAACTCTGCCCAGCGGCGCGACATGGGTGTTATCGCCGCCGAGACCGGATATTTCAGGTTTTCCAGATGCGTATGGTCGGTATAGATGAAGTGCGGAGTACCGGGGATGCTGGCGTCGAAAAGCGATTGGGTTTGAAAAGTAAATGCGTAATTCTTGCCCTTAAGTCGTTGCAGCAGCGCTTCGCGTGCGCGGTGAAAAAACTGCCTCGTTTTGACGACGTGGTGCTGAAAGCGCTTGCGGCTGAGACATGCCGAAAGACCATATTCTTTCGCCACCGCCAATACGAATCGCGGTAAGTCCTTTCGAAGGATGCCTAATTCGCCTACGTCGATGACATCGGCTCTTAGATCCGGGAACCGTGCACGCAGCTGGCTCAGCACATGGCGGTTCGTATGGGAAAACTCATCTATTTTGATGAACGCGAATGCGCCTACATTTGCTTTCACTGTTCCACGTCCGCTGATCCCGGCGGTTCCTCCCGGGGCTCAATAGTCGCACCAACCAAGCCATCAACGGGGTGACGGGTCAATCAGATCGCGAGTTTGCAAGCAGGATTATGTCACAATTTTCTCGTATCGGTTTCTGTAGCGCAGTGGTTTGAACTCAACTGATGCCTCTATTGGGCGCCGTCCAGCGGGGAGTAGTCGTAAAGATCGCGCGCCGGCGCCAGGTCCCAGACGCGATTTGCGTTGTCGCCGACAGCATAGACGACCGCATATTTGACGTTCCGCTCCAGGATCGACCGCACCAGGCGCGCGAAATCACGGTGCGAGAGCCACTTCGCGGCCTGCCACTTCTCCACCTCAGTGTTGCGCCGCCAAAGTAGCCGAGAGCGCTGCGAAGTCGCCGAGTCAGCATCATTCATCGAGCCGATCCGAATGCACGCGACCTGTATTCCGAAAGTCTCGCTGAAGTAGCGGCCGAGGGTTTCACCAAAAATCTTGCTGACGGCATACAGACTATCGGGTCGCGGCAGCACGTCGGCGGACAGAGGTGTGTCGCGCGCGCTGGCATTGCCGTTCGCTCGCCGTTCGAGCTGGTAGCCGCCCACGACGTGATGGGAGCTGGCAAAGATTACCCGCACGCAACCCGCTTGCCGCGCCGCCTCAAAGACATTGTAGGTGCCTGCGATGTTATTGCGCTGCACGTCCTCCCACGGTGCAGTCGTAGAAACGCTAGCCGCCAGATGGATGACGGACTCGCACCCTTCAAAAGCGCGTTTCAAAGCCGCCAAATCCGCAATGTCGAGGTTGACATCTGCGTCGACGCGATCTATTCGGACGACTTGGTAATCATGCGCGAGATCCGGGCATAGCCGACGCCCAATCATCCCGCTGGAACCGGTCACAGCGATGCGGTGCATGTGACCAAGTATAGACAACGCGAATAACCTCTGATATTCCAGGTACCATATTATTGTCCGCTGCCGCCCAGCCGTGACGCCATAACCGATTCGTCATAATCGTGCGCGTGTAACGACTATAATATCGCTCGCGATTCATCACGCTTATTACCTCAGTCGTCAACTATGCTGCATTGGTCCGCTCCATACTTTAGGCACCGATTGTTTCCCTCGACGCATTGACGACCACATCGTGTCGCGCAAGAAGATTGCACTGATCAGCACCTACACGCATCCGAGTCGGGATAGCGTGGAGCACATGCTCGCCAACGCATTTCCAGAGTATCCGATTGAAAACTTTTCCATCGTCGACGTAGTGAAGCATTCCAAGAGTTGGATACCGCAGAATCTTTGGTATGTAGGCAAGGAATTCGGTTACGACATCCTCCTCAGGCGCTCAACCGCGGTCCAGAGCTATTATCGGACTACCTATCTGTTCGAACGCATACGCCAGGCCATGCGTCGGATCATTGACCCGAAACGCTACGTCTTTTCCTTCCAAACTCAATCGATGTACGACACATTTGTTCCGGAACTGCCGCATTTTATTTATACGGATCACACGCACCTCTCAAACCTACATTCTTCATATTTTGGTAAGCGACGCCTGCGTTCATCGAAGTGGATTGCGTTGGAGCGCACTATCTACCACCACGCCACGCGAATCTTCACACGAAGTAGCGACATCTCGGCGGACTTGACTCGGTTCTACGATGTCGCTCCGGACAAGGTGGTTTGCGTATTCGCAGGCAGTAACGTGCCGGTCGTCGATCAACTGAGTTCCGCTGGGGAC
>JBEKUL010000068.1:0-16453 GCA_049515055.1 Steroidobacteraceae bacterium
GGACCATTGTTCACACGCAATCGACCGAGCCATGCGAATACTGCATAGTCCTCGACGTTCGCAACGACCGCGGCGAGCAGTTGACGCGCCAGGTCGTGGGCGTCGGGGTACTGCGCAGCGGTGAGCTGCGACGGCTGAACGTCGCCGTCGAGATGTTGCCCGTAAGGGCGCAGGGCGCCGGTAAGAGTGAACCGGCGCCCAACGCAGCAGGCCCCTTCGCGGCCTCGCGGCCGTCCGCTGCCACGCTTGCCGCGCCGGCAGCGGCCGCAGCTCAGGCGCCAGCACCGGCTAAACCCAGCGCTCAGACTCCGGCGGCGCCGGCTGCGCGCAACGGAGGGGCGGTCCAACCGATACTGGCGCCAGCGACCCCAGCCTCGATATTGCGTCTGGGTATCATTCGCAGGCCGCGATAGAGCGTACGGGCCCGGGCATTGCTTCAAGTCCGCGGCTTGCGGAACTTGAACAGGAACTTGTCGCTCTTGCCGCCTAGATCGAACACCTTGGCCTGGTGCGGATCATCCGCGTTGTGCAGTGCATCGCTCGCGCCGACGAACACGAAACCGGCGCTGATCACTTCCTGCTTGACCAACTCCGGGTCAATGCGATGCAAAGTGTTGGTATCGCGCGCACCGGATCCAGCCTCAGCCGCATGATCCTCGACCATGAAGATGCCGCCGGGCTTCAGCGCCTTGAAAATAGCCGTATCGAAGGCTTTCATGTCCGGCGAACCGAAACTCGGATTGTGCAGGTCGTGATAGTTCTCGGAAGTCCATACCACATCCAGGCCCGGCGGTAGTGTCAATTCCGTCGGCCGTTGGCTCTCGTCGGTCACGTTGCCACACGGCAGCGGCGGCGGCGGGGGCGCGGGCTGATTGCGCGGCACTGCCGGGATCATTTTAAGCGTATAGACGTGGCCCTTGGGCCCGACGATCTCGCAGAAAATACGCGTGAAATAGCCTCCGCCTGGCATCAATTCCCCGACCTGATCGCCGGGCTTGATGCCGGCGAAGGCGACGACCAGCGCTGGCTTGCGATTCACATCGCGGGCGCGGTCCGCTTCGGGCCTGGCCGGATTGTCGATCGCAGTCTGGATGTAGGCGGGCACGCCAGACGGCGAGGCGCCGAGCAAAGCACCCGTGGCGCACAGCAGCAGCAGCGCGCTACCCAATTGCGTTGTAACGTTCATAGAACCCCCCGAATTTTCAACGACTCGCCCTCTCAGGCTGGCGGCATCTGGCCGCCCAACGCCAGCAGCAATTGTACCGTATCCCGATAGCGCTGCCCTTGCGCTCTAACCAGACCCAGGCGCGCCTGCTGGCTTTGCCGCTGTGCCTCGAGCACTTGCAATACACCCGTATTACCCGCCGCATAGCTCTCGCGCGTCAGCGCGAGGTTCTCCCCAGAGACGCTCACCGCGGTCTGCTCGCTGTGCATGAGCTCGGCGTCGTGATCCAGCGCCTCGAGCGCATCGGCGACCTGGCCGAAGGCTGTGAGTACGACCTGCTCGTAGCTCGCAAGTGAAGCTTGCAGCCCATCGCGCGCGGCACGCTCGCGCTCGCGCAGCGCGCCATGGTTGAACAACGGCGCCGTGAGGCTGCCCGTGAGCCCGCCGGCGGCAGCGCTGGCGTCAAACAGCGCGTGCAGCATCGTGGCCTGCAGGCCGCCCGTGGCCGAGAGAGAGACTTGCGGATACATATTGGCGGCCGCAACGCCGACCGCGGCCGTGGCGGCGTGCAACTGCGCTTCAGCTGCCAGAATGTCGGGCCGCCGATGAGCGAGCTCCGACGGCAGTGTCAGATCCAGTTGTGATGGCAGCACAAATTCCTCGAGCGTGAAATCCGGAGCGCTCCACGCCCCCGGGGCGCGGCCGATGAGCAGCGCGAGCGCATGCTGTGCCGTACTGAGCTCGCGGCGCAAGGGCGGTAGTAAAGTCTCATCATTCGCGCGCTGGCTCTGGGCGCTCAGCACGTCGACGCGATTGGCGCTTCCGGCCTCAAAGGCGTCCTGCACCAGGCGCAGGTCGGTTTGATCATCTGCAAGCAACGCCTCAACGCTCTCGATCTGCGCGCGCACGGACGCCAGCGTCAAGGCCTGCAGCGCGACACTGCCGCTCACGCTCAATGTCGCCGCCTGCACTTCGTGCTGCTGATAGCTGACGTTGGCGCGCTGCTGCTCGAGCGAGCGGCGCACGCCGCCGGCAAAATCGAACGTATAACTGACCGCTGCGCCCACCGCATAAAAACTGAACGGGGGAAAGTGTTCCGGTCCGAGGAATGCCGCACCGTATCGCTCTCGCCCGCCGCTCGCAGTCAGATCCACCTGAGGGTAGAGCGGCGCCTCGCTGGCGGCCGCGAGTTCGCGCGTCTGAGCCAATGTGGCGCGCGCCGCGACCAGATCATGATTGCGCTCGAGCGCCTCGCGTATCAGCGCATCCAGGCGCGCGCACTGCAGCGCTGCCCACCAGGGCGCATCGGCATCCTGCGTGCCCGGCGCGCCGACCTGCACGGAGCTGCCGAGAGCCTCCAGCGCCGCGTTGCTATAGCGCGGCGGAGCGCTCGATGCGGGCTGCTGGAAATTCGGGCCGGACACGCAGGCGCTCAATGCCAGAGCCAGTCCCAGCACGCCAGTCGCGAGATTGCGCCGGCGCGCGAGCCTACTCGAGCGCAACATCTGTATCCTGCATTGGACGAATTGGCGGCTTGCGTACCAAAAGCAGCAATGGCAACGCGAGCAACGTCAGTAACAGCATGAAATAGAAATCATCGAGGTAGGCGATCATGAGCGCCTGGGCCGTGATCCGCTCATTGAGCGCTGCGCTCGCCGCCTGGCTCGCCAGGTGTCCCATGGAGTGCTGTGCCATCACAAAGGGCGTGATGTGCTGTGCGAGCGACGCGTGCACGACCTGCGTGTTGCGTACCAACAGGCCCTGCACCGTGGAGATGCCGACGCTGCTGCCGATGTTACGGATCAGATTGAACAGCGCCGTGCCCTCGTTGCGCAGCACCGCCGGCAGCGTGGCGAAGGTCAGCGCCGCCATCGGTACGTAGACAATGCCGGTGCCAAGGCCCTGAATTGCGCCGGACCAGACAATGGAGGACATCGGCAATTGCATGGAGAAGTGACACATCTGCCACAGCGACCACGCGGTCAGCACAAGTCCCGTCGCGATGATGAGCCGTGCATCGAGGCGGCCCACCGCACGCCCGACGATGAGCATCGCGATCAGGGTGCCAACCCCGCGCGGCGCCGTGACCAGACCGGACTGGAACACGGAGTAGCCGAGCAGGCTCTGCAACAGCGGTGATAACAGCGCGAGCGTCGCGAACAAGGTGACGCCGACGACAAAGATCAGAATGTTGCCGGTCAGAAAGTTTCGATCCTTATACAGCGCCAGTCGGATGAAGGGCTGCCGTGCCGTCAGCGTGTGCGTGATGAACAGATAAAACGCGAGCGCACAGATTGCGGCCTCGAGCCGAATCTCCCCGGCATTGAACCAATCCTTGACCGGTCCGCGATCCAGCAGCAACTGCAGCGCGCCGATCGCCACGCTGAGCATCGCGAAGCCGAAGAAATCAAAGTGCTTGCGCGCGTGCGTGGTGTCCGGGAAATAGGCCAGCACGCCAAGCACGGCGAGAATGCCGAAGGGCACATTGATATAGAACACCCAGCGCCAGCTGTAGTTGTCCGTGAGCCAGCCCCCGAGCATGGGTCCGAGCGTCGGTCCGAGCACCACGCCGATCCCCCATAGCGCCATAGCCCGTCCGTGCTGCGAGGGCGGATAGACGTCAAACAGCACGGCCTGCGACATCGGGATCAGGGCGGCACCGAACACACCCTGCAGCAGACGAAAGATCACGATTTGATCCAGCGACTGCGCCATGCCGCACAGCGCCGAAGCCAGTGTGAAACCCACGATCGAGACCAGGAACAGCGGCTTGCGGCCGAAGCGATCGGCCAGCCATCCGGTCAGCGGCGTCATGATGGCCGCGGCAATGATGTAGGAGGTCAGGACCCAGGTCATCTGATCCTGCGTGGCCGAAAGACTCCCCTGCATGCGCGGCAGCGCGACGTTGGCGATCGTGTTGTCGAGTGCCTGCAGAATCGAGGCGACCATGACCGTGATGGTGATCATGCCTCGATGCAAAGGCACGCCGGCGCCTTCGGCTGCGCGCGCGCCAGGACTCATCAGTGCTGCGCGAGCCGCGTCGCGTCGGCGGCGAACAGGTGGCGCCGGTGCTGGGTGTCGACACTGGCCTCGACGCTCAAGCCCGCCTGCCAGTGCACAGCGGCGAGCTCCTCGGGCTCGAGCTGCAGGCGTACGGGCACGCGCTGCACGACCTTGACCCAGTTGCCGGTCGCATTCTCCGGCGGCAAGAGCGAGAACTGCGCGCCGGTGCCCGGACTCACACTGGCCACCCGCGCCTTGAAGCGCCGTCCGGGATACGCATCAACGCTAATCTCGGCGGACTGACCGGGGCGCATGTAAGTGAGCTCATCTTCCTTGAAATTGGCCTCAATCCAGATGTCGCTGCTCGAGATCAGCGAGAACACCGGGACCGCGGCATTGATGTAATCGCCTACCTGCAGCTGCTCCACCTTCGCCACGACGCCCGAATCGGGCGCGCGCACCTCGGTGTAGGAGAGCTCGAGCAGAGCACGATCGAGCGCGGCCTGCGCCTCCTGCACCACCGGGTGCTGGTCGAGCGGCAGCTCGGGATTGCCTCCCAGCAACGCGAGCACGCTGCCGACCTGCTGCTGAGCCGCGTTGAGCTGCGCGCGTGCCACTTCGGTCGCGTGCTGGGTTTGCTCGAATTGCGCGCGCGAGCTAATGCCCGATTGCAGCAGATGCTGCTGGCGCTCGAGCTCGTGCTGCTGATAGCTCAGCGTAGCGCGTGTGGCGGCAAGGCTCGCGAGCTGCTGGCGATAGGTTGCCTCCGCAGCCCCGATCTGCATGCGCGCGACTTGCAGCTTGGCCCGCGCATCCTCCACGGCAATACGAAAGGGCCGCTCATCGAGGCGATAGAGCACAGCGCCACGCTGCACGCTCTGGTTGTCGCGCACGTCAAGCTCGATGACGCGCCCCGCGACATTGGAGCTGATGGCCGTCTGCCCGGCCTGCACCGAGGCGTCATCGGTCGACACGTAGCGGCCCGTCGCGAGGTAATACCAGAGCCCGCCGACCAGTGCGAGCAATACCCCACCGATCATCAGCAGCCAGCGCAGGCGCTCGCGCCGCCGCTCAGCGCTCTGCGCGGCTTGCGCCAGCGTCCTGGCGCGCTCCTGGTCGCTCATGGCATCCACTAACGTGCCTCCTGAGCATCGAGCGTCGAGAGGGTCCGGTGCACGCGCTCGAGCAACTCGATGAGCTGCTCGCGCTCGGCCGCGCCCA
This sequence comes from Steroidobacteraceae bacterium, assembly GCA_049515055.1. Taxonomy (GTDB): domain Bacteria; phylum Pseudomonadota; class Gammaproteobacteria; order Steroidobacterales; family Steroidobacteraceae; genus FEN-1191. The sequence continues at coordinate 5,390 of JBEKUL010000068.1, forward strand.
GGTCCGCCAGCGCCTCATTGCGCGCCTGATCGGCAATCTTCCAGATCCGCTGCAACACCGGTCTGGCGGCCTCGCGCAAAAACAACTGGTGCGCGCGCCGGTCGGCTGGATCGGCTCGACGCTCGATCCAGCCGTCCTGCTGCATGCGATCGAGCGTTCGCACCAGCGTCATCGGATCGGTTTCGGTCAATTCAGCAAGCCGCGCCTGGCTGATGCCCTCGTTGCGCGAGAGATGGCCCAGCACTTTGCACTGTGGCAGCGAGAGCTCAAGCTCGCGCGCGTTGCGCTGGAAATGCTTCGCCGACAGTCGTGAGACATCGCGCACCAGGAAGCCGAAATTTCTGAGCCGATCCGTTGCCATCGAAACGCGCGCACTGCTGCGCCAAATCTGAGGATTCGACTACTATATCAATAGTTATTATATTGATCAATATGAGATCGGCTACGCCCTGCTCGGGTAACGCTGGATACCGGACTGGATCTCGGCTTTCGCGGCCTCGGCGTCGCCCCAACCCTCCACCTTGACCCACTTGCCAGGCTCCAGGTCCTTGTAGTGCTCGAAGAAATGCTGGATCTGCTGCAAGCGATGCGTGTTGATGTCGGTGTGCTGGCGCCAATGGCTGTAGATCGGCAGCACCTTGTCGTCGGGTACCGCGAGCACCTTGGCATCATCGCCCTTCTCATCGTTCATCTTCAGCACACCCAGTGGCCGGCAGCGCACGACCACGCCGGGTATCAGTGGAAACGGCGTAATGACCAGCACATCCACCGGATCCCCATCACCGGCCACCGTGCGCGGAACGTAGCCATAGTTGCACGGATAGCGCATAGCCGTGCCCATGAAGCGGTCGACGAAGATGGCGCCGGTGTCCTTGTCGACTTCGTATTTGATCGGATCGGCGTTCATCGGAATCTCGATGATGACATTGAACAGCGCCGGAGCTTGATTGCCCGGGGTGACCAGATCCAGACTCATGCAAACCTCCGCTCCGGCAAACTCAACGGCAAAACCGGCGCACGCATCCTAACCGCGCCCGACCATAGCGGCATCCGAGGGCAATGCTGGCTGCCGACAATGTGATGCGGTCATCCGAATCGGGTCCGCTGCGTTTGATAGAATAGTTGAACTGGGTTCAATGCAATGCCTTACGGAGAGTGACTATGGCAACCCCTCGAGTTTTTCGGGCTGGATTGGCAGCGCTGATTCTCGTTTCAGTGACCTTCACTGGCTGCGTCGTGGCGCCCGCGCCGGGCTATTACGATGGCGCAGTCGTAGCAGTCGCTCCGCCCGCACCGCAGCTTGAAGTCATGGGCGTGGCGCCTGGTCCCGGTTATGTCTGGGGTGCTGGCTACTGGGACTGGGTCGGTGGCCGGCATGTCTGGGTCGGTGGCCACTGGATGGTGGGCCGGCCTGGCTATCATTGGGTGCCGCATCGTTGGGTGGGCTATCGCGGTGGCTGGCGTATGGCCAGAGGTCATTGGGAGCGCTAGCGCGCTGACCTGACCGCGCCGAGGTGAACGAAAAAGAAGCAAGAGCCGCGGAATACGAGCGGCTCGATGCCAGCCTGCGTACCCTGATTCGCGGTCAAAGTGATTTCCTCGCCAACATCTCGAATTTTGCGGCGCTGCTCTTCAACACACTGCCGGACCTGAATTGGGCCGGCTTCTATCTGTTGCGGGGCAATGATCTGGTGCTGGGACCCTTCCAGGGCAAGCCGGCCTGCGCCTGCATCGCGGTGGGAGATGGTGTGTGCGGGACCGCGGCGCTGAAACGCGCTTCGATCATCGTTCCGGATGTGCATGCCTTTCCGGGCCACATCGTCTGCGACGAGGCTTCGCAATCCGAAATGGTAGTGCCGGTGTTCAAGCATGGCCGTCTGGTCGGCGTGCTCGATCTCGACAGTCCGCTGGCGGAGCGTTTCGATGAGCTCGATCGCGATCGCATCCAGTATCTGCTGCACGTATTGATGGACGGCACGCTAGTGCCGGAGTTTCGGCTCGCGCCATCGTAGATCAGAGCTGATTGAGCTCCTTCAGGAACTGCTCGAGCGCAGGCCGGCCGTCGCGCCACAATAAAAACGGCCCATCGACCGGCTCCTGCGGCAGGCGCACGCCCAGATCGTGACTGCCGGCAATCAAGCGCATGGTCGCAAAGTCAGTGGCGTAGGCGCGTGTTACCGCATCCTGCGTGTAGGGCACGAACAGTTGCTCGCGCGCCGACAGATCGATCGGTACCTGCTCGAGTGGCTGCAAGGTAATCTCACGCTTATCGGCGCGAATCAGCAACGCACCGCCATTCACGGTGGGCGGCGGTGCCGGCGCACCGCGAATGGAAGTGGACCAGCGATGCAACAGGAACAATTGAGTGTACTTGCCCGCAATGTCCTGCTCCACCGCCACGAGCGTCACGTAGTCACGCGCAGAAGCGCTTGCATCGCTGCTCACGCGCGCAAAAGAAATCGGCGCACCCACCACCGTGATCGTCACGCCGGTCTTTTCCTCCAACAGACTCTGCGGACCGGGCGGCAGACTCGAGCACCCGGCGAACGCGAGCAGCCATGGGGCGAGCCCGAGCAGAGCCTGGCGGCCGGACACGGCGTTACGCACTGAAGCGCGTACCCCTATTGGCTTTTCTTGTTGACGAGGTCGGCGGCTGCCGTGCAGATCACCTCGTCCTGCGAACCGGTGCCGCCGGAACAGCCGACCGCACCGATGATCTTGCCATTCTCGATGAGCGGAATGCCGCCGCGCGTGGCGATGACATCGTCGAGGGTCAGGATGTACTTATAATCGGATTTTTGCACAGCATCCTCAAACACGTGGGTCGGGCGGCGGAATTTGACCGCGGCGCGCGCCTTATGCTCGGCAATTGCGATGGAGGCGAGCTGCGCTCCATCCATGCGCAGGAAAGCCACCAGGCTGGCGCCCGAATCGACCACGGCAATATTCATGGGCCAGCCGCGCTTGCTGGCCTCGGCGAGTGCCGCCTGAATCAATGACTGAGCCTGCTGCGCCCCGATTGGGGCGCCATAGGGCTGACTGAAGGGCATCTTGTCGGGAATGGCATCCAGGCCGGAAGGCGCCGGCTGCTCGGCGCGCAAAGCGGAGCCGGGCGGCAGCGTTGCGCCGAGCAGCGCCAGGGTCAAAAATAGAGTTCGCATGTATACCTCTCCGGTAAGCAACAGCGTTTACGATCCTAATCCGGCAGTGTGGCGCCGGAGCCGCCCATCTCTTTGGGCATATCTTTCAGTTTCGGCTTGCCATCCCGGATGTGAAGCGCAGTTTCCTGATAGTGCACGTGCAGATCAGGCTCGAAGTCCAGCGCCGGAATGAGCGCAGCGTAGATATCCACCAGACCCATCGTCGGATGATCCGTGAACAGATGCCCGCCGCACAGCTTGCACCACTTGCGATAGCTTATCGGTGTCTTGTTGTAAGTACCGATATTTGCGGCACCGTGCGTTATTTTCAGCGACTGCGGCTTCCATAGCGTGAAAGCATTGACGGGTCCGGCAGACCAGTGGCGACAGGATTCGCAATGACAATAGCCCATTGCGACCGGCCGGCCCGTTGCCTCGAATTGCACCTCGCCGCAAAAGCAGCTGCCCGTGTAACCATGCTCGTTGCTCATCGTGCGCTCCCTCCGGATTGTACGGTTCGACACTTTTCTGCGGCGAGCGCGGATTGTCAAATCCGCCCGGCCCCAGGCGAGGTGCGTGGCGAATGAATTCGATTGACTGGCGCTTTCCATACGCCTCGCAGCGCATGCCGGTACTGGCGCGCAATGTGGTTGCCACGAGCCAGCCGCTGGCGGCACAGGCCGGGCTGCGCATGCTGCTGCAAGGTGGAAACGCCGTGGATGCAGCCCTCGGGGCAGCGATCGCCGCAGCCGTCGTGGAACCCGTGTCCAACGGCATCGGCAGCGATGCGTTTGCCATTGTCTGGGACGGGCAGCGGCTGCATGGTCTGAACGGCTCGGGCCGCTCACCGGCAGCCTGGCGAGCGCAGCGCTTTGCCGGCCGTAGCGCGATGCCGGCGACGGGCTGGGACTCGGTCACGGTGCCCGGTGCCGTCTCGGTATGGAGCGAGCTGTCGCAGCGCTTTGGCAAACTGCCGTTCGAGCGGCTGTTCATACCGGCAATCGAATATGCGCGCACGGGCTATCTGGTCGCCCCCATCGTCGCGCGTCAATGGGCCGCGCAGGCCGGGTCCCTTTCGACGCAGCCCGGATTCGCGGCCGCGTTTCTCAGACAGGGCAACGCACCTCAGCCCGGCGAGCTCTTCGTGTTTGCAGAGCAGGCCGACACGCTCGAGCAGATTGCCGCGAGCCACGGCGAGTCTTTTTATCGAGGCGCCCTGGCCGAACAGCTCCTCGCCGATTGCCAGCGCCATGGCGGCGCCCTCAGTGCAGCCGATCTGGGCTCGCACCGGGCGCGCTGGGTCGACCCGATCGCACATGACTATCGCGGCTACAGCGTGCACGAGCTGCCGCCCAACGGTCAGGGAATTGGCGCACTCATCGCGCTGGGAATTCTAGAGAAACTCAAGGTGCGGCAGTTCGGCATCGACACGGCCGAGAGCATTCATGCGCAGATTGAGGCTATGAAGCTCGCGTTTGCCGATGTCTATGCGCACGTGGCAGACCCGCAGGCCATGCGGGTCGATTGGCACGAGTTCCTCGATGAGGCATACCTGGCGCGACGCGCGGCGTTGATCGACCCGCAGCGCTCGCAGTGGCACGGCAGCGGCCTGCCCCGCGCCGAAGGCACCGTGTATCTGACCGCCGCTGACGCGAGCGGCATGATGGTTTCTTACATCCAGTCGAACTACCGTGGGTTCGGTTCTGGCGTCGTCGTTCCGGGAACGGGCATCAGCCTGAATGATCGGGCGAGTGGCTTCAGTCTGCAGCCTGCTCATCCGAACGTCGTGGCCGGTGGCAAATTGCCCTTTCACACGATCATTCCGGCCTTTGTGACTCGGGACGGTCGGCCGCTCATGAGCTTCGGGGTCATGGGCGCAGACATGCAACCGCAGGGACACCTGCAGATGCTGGTGCGGCTGGCTGACTACGGCCAGAACATGCAAGCCGCTGCGGATGCTCCACGCTGGAAAATAGTCGAGGACCAGAGATGCGTCATGATCGAGCCAGGCTTTGACCCCAAAGTGCTCGAGGGTTTGCAGGCGCGCGGGCACCGCCTGCTGCTCGCGAGCGCCGACAGCACCGACTTCGGCGCGGCACAAATCATCCAGTGCCTGGATCAGGGATACTTCGCCGCCTCGGAGCGGCGCCGCGATGGCCAGGCGGTCGGCTTCTGAGACCTCGAGCTCAAGGGGCGCAGGCAGATCGAGTGACTGAATACGATAATCGCAAAGAGCGGCGGCTGATCCTCGGGGCCGGAATGGGCCTGGGGCTCAGCGCGTGTGGTTTATCAGCGCGAGCCGCACAGGACAATCCGGCCGCTGGGCGACCTCAGGCCGGCGATCTGCTGGTCAGAGTCGGTGATGCGAGCAGCACACCGCTGGCAGCACAGGACATAGCCGCCGACAGCAGGCAGACTTTTGCCTGGGCCATGGATCCGGCGGATGGTACGCTGCGCAATGCAACGCGCCTGAACCGCGTGCTGATATTGCGCTTCGATCCTGGAAAGCTCACCCCGGAAACAAAGGAGCGCGCAGTGGACGGCGTCGTGGCTTACAGTGCGATCTGCCCGCACGCGGGCTGCGAGATCACCGAGTGGATCCAGGCCGAGGAAACGATTTACTGTCCCTGTCATGCGTCGAAGTTCGAGCCTAAGGATGGGGGCAAGGTGCTTGACGGTCCCGCGCCCAAGCCACTGCCGGCGCTGCCGTTGAAGCTCAGTGAGAGTAAGCTCGTTGTGGCAAGAGCTTTCACGTCGCGCATCACATTTGAACAGGGGTAGCGCACGATGAGCGCAGCGAGCCTCTGCAGGCCACGCGTGAAACGCGCGCTGAATCTGGCTGCAGTCATGCTGAGCGCGGCACTGCCGGCGATGGCGCAGGGCCTTCAGGCCGCTTCCGGCCCGACACCCATCAATCCACTGCTGGCCGCGTACGCGCCGGTGACCAACGAGCGGCTCAAGAATCCTGCTCCAGGCGAATGGCTGATGATTCGCCGCACCTGGAACGGCTGGGGCTACAGCCCGCTCACGCAGATCAACACAAGCAATGTCTCGCGACTGCAGCCTGTCTGGATTTTCTCGACGGGACAGACCAACGGCCATGAGGCCGCGCCGCTGATCAATGGCGGCGTGATGTTCGTGTCGACACCGGGCCAGCAGGTGCTCGCGCTCGACGCCAGGACGGGCAGCTTGCTCTGGCGCTATCGGCATGAAATAGCCGAAGACGCGATCATGCTGCATCCGACCAGCCGCGGCGTGGCCCTGTACGGCAACAAGGTGTTTTTCGCCGCCGGCGACGCCGTGCTGATCGCGCTGGATGCGCGCACGGGCAAGGAGATCTGGACGAGCAAGGTCGCGGACAACTCCGCGGGCTATTACATGTCGCTCGCACCGCAGGTCGCGGGAGGCAAAGTACTGGTGGGTACCTCCGGCGGCGAGCTCGGTGTTCGCGGCTTCATCGCCGCCTTCGATCCGGATACGGGCAAAGAACTCTGGCGCACCTATACGATCCCCGCGCCCGGGGAGCCGGGCAGCGAGACCTGGCCGGCGGGCGGTGCGCAATGGAAAACCGGCGGCGCATCGGTCTGGATAACCGGCAATTATGATCCGCAGGACAACATCGCCTACTGGGGCACCGGCAATGGTGGTCCCTGGATCGGGGATCAGCGCCCGGGCGATAACCTCTACACGAGCTCCACCCTCGCGCTGGATGTCGCAACGGGCAGCATAAAAGGCTATTTCCAGTACCATCCGAACGATTCCTGGGACTGGGATGAAACCTCGCCGCCGCTTCTGGTGGACTACAAGCGCGCCGGCAAGACAATCCGCGGTCTCATCGATGTGGCGCGCGACGGCTATATTCGCTACCTCGAGCGCACTGATCACGGCCTGAATTTCGTCGACGGCACAGCGTTCGTTAAGCAAAACGCCTTTCTGGGTCTGGAGCCCAGGACGGGCCGCCCGGTTATCGTCGAAGAGCACAAGCCCGCGACCGGCAAGACCGTATCGTTCTGCCCCTCGCAATGGGGCGGCAAGAACTGGCCACCGGTCACTTTCAGTCCAAAGACTCGCCTGCTCTACGTACCGGCCAATGACAATCTTTGCATGACGTCTACGTCCCCGAGCGCCGCGCCCGAGTACTCCCCGGGCCAGCCCTTTACGGGTACAACCACGGTGCTGAGCGTGCAGCCCGGGGCCGATCACATTGGCGAGGTTCAGGCCTGGAATGTCGACACGGGCCAGAAGGTGTGGAGCCACAACTACGCAACCTCACAGAACTGGGGGCCGCTACTGAGCACCGGCGGTGGACTCGTGTTCGGTGGGGGCACCAACGATCGGCTGTTCCATGCGTTCGACGCGGCCACGGGCAAACTGCTCTGGCAGTACCCGACCAACTCCGGCATCCTGGGCCAGCCTGTGGCCTACATGCTCGATGGCAAACAGTACATCGCGGTGCTGTCGGGCTGGGGCATCGATTCGGCGGTAATGCAGGGACTGCTGAATTCGATCTTTCCGGGACAATACCCGGAAGTCCCCGAGGGCGGCGCGCTCTGGGTGTTCGCGCTCAAATAGCCGGGCGGCGCGTCAGGGGAAGACCTGAGCCTCTGAGCGCCCAGATGCCATCACCCAGCATCGCCTGAACGATCAGCATCAGGCTCCAGACAACGGGCAGCTCGCAACCGGCCGCGGTGAAGTAGAAACCCTTGCGTACCCCCCAGAATTGCGCCGCGCCAATCATCAACGGCAGCGCATACAGGGCTGCCCAACGGGCATACAGACCCGGAATGAGCAGCAGCGCGCCAACAAATTCCGCCGAGATAGCGTAGTACGGGACGAACCAGGGATAACCATTGACGGCGAAGCTCGCCCACCAATGCGCGAGCCCGCCAGGCAGGATCGCAAATTTCCAGTACAGATGAGCGATAAAGAGCGCCCCAAGCGTGACTCGCAGCAGCAGCGCTGCATACGGACCCGTTCGTTGATCCAGTGCGTACGACATGCGTGCCAGGCTCCCGTGTGGATTTAATCTCGTTTACGCATTAGTTTACGCTTCGAATCATCCAATCGGGGCAAACGCACGGCATAAGCCGTTGGACCTGTGCCGCAATGCTGCCGCTGCTCACGCCGTTGCAGGCTGATGGCTACCAGGCACCGCTGAGCCATCTCGCACCGCGGATTGTCTCCCAAACCGTCGCGAACGCGCCCAGCAGTACAATCACGGCGCCCATCAGAGCGATCAAGAGCACGAGCCCGTCCTGCTCGAGAAAGGCCAGCGAGATCAGCATGATCACCAGGGCGGGCAGAACATTACTCAGCGGAATTGGGCTGAACACCAGCGTGGCGCTCAGTATCAGGACGACGACACCGACAACGCGTTTGGTAGCCTCGAGCGGGGTATGCCAGCGCGGATGGATGATCTTTTCCAGATATTTCAAGATCGGCACGGCTCGCTGCACCATAACGGCGAAGTGCCGCGCCGGCAGCGCATGGGCAGCGATGCGACGGGGGAAGATCGGAGCAGGCTTGCCCGCGATCATCTGCAACGCCGGGATCATGAGCAGCAGACCGGCAATGATCGAGGCACCTGGTGCGATCGCGATCAGTGCAAGCAGCAGCATGATGACGCCGAAGGAGCGCGTGCGCAGCCTGCCCAGCAGCCAGCCGAGCGTGAAGCCCTCCTTCGGTACCTCATCATGCAGCTTCTGCAGCACCGCGGAGGTGTGGATGATGCGGGCGCGCACGTCCAACGCCACGCTCGGCTCGTCCAGTCAGCCGCCGGTTTAATCTAGCGCTGGATCAGCGCTTCGGCTCGCTGGCGTTGCCACGTCCATCCCGTACTTCATTTCCGGTGAAGTGTGCTGCATCCACACGCCTCGACGGCTCAGCCTTCTCGCCACGGCTTGGCATCGCGCCCTTATAGCCGTGATCCGGGTGCAACGCGTTATTGACGTTGCCCCTGAAATCGCCGGGGCCGTGAAACCAGGGACCCGCGCCGACAAAGACGTCGCCACTGAACCATTCTGGACCATAGTAGCCAGAAGGGGCACAGTTATAGGGTGCGGCGTCGTAGTAGCCGTAGGGGCACAGCGGAGCTAACCCAACACTGACGCCGACCTGAACCTGTGCGTTTGCGCTCGCTGCCGTGAAGCAGCCTGCAGCGGCAGCTAATACGATGAAAGTAGTTCCACGCATATGTCCCACCTTTATGTTTGCCGAGCTGTATTTGTTTCGATGTGCCGACAATGAGCCATCCACACGGCGCGGTCTGTTTGGTAACGAACACAGAAGTAGCTTCAATCTGATCGCCGGGCGCGCTCGTGGGTAAACGCCGGGACGATGCCGGTATCGTGTCCGGCGAATCGCGCATGCCCACTGTGTTCATCGGGCACGGCAACCCCATGAATGCGCTGCAGGATAACGACTGGACTCGTGCCTGGGCGGCGTTGGGAGTCGCGCTGCCGCGCCCCAAAGCGGTACTTTGCATCTCCGCGCATTGGTACCTGCCCGAGACGGCGGTCACGGCGACCACACGACCGCGCACGATTCATGACTTCGGCGGATTTGCGCCGGCGCTATACCAGATCCAGTATCCGGCGCCGGGTTTGCCCGAGCTGGCTGCGCGCGTAACGCAACTATTGGGCCCCGAGCCCGTGAAAGCCGATCGCGGGTGGGGATTGGATCACGGCGCCTGGTCGATTCTCGTTCACCTGTATCCGACCGCCGATGTTCCGGTCATTGAGCTGAGCATCAATGAGACCAAAGAGGCGAGCTGGCACTTCGATCTGGCACGGCGGCTCAGGCCATTGCGCGATGAAGGCGTGCTCATCCTGGGCAGCGGCAATCTCGTGCACAACCTGCACGCCTATTCGTGGGGACGCCACGCAATCGAGCCGTACGATTGGGCTCTGCGCTTTGAGCAAAGGGCGCGTGAACTGCTGCTGGCGGCTGATTTTTGGCCGCTCGTGGACTACGAACAGCTGGGCAGCGACGCGCTGCTGTCTGCGCCCACACCAGATCATTATCTGCCTCTGCTCTACGTGCTCGCGCAACATCACGCAGGCGAATCAATCGGCTTTCCAGTCGCCGGCTTCGACGGCGGATCCATCTCCATGCTCGCGGTGCAGGTGGGGTGAAGCGAACGCTCGCTCGCGCCGGCCAGCAAATTGACGGATCGGGGCCCCGCTCATAACATGACTCGCGGTTGCTGAATGCAACTCGAGCCATTGGGCCTGCGGGCTCGCAGAATAAAATCACCTATCACTCAAGTCCTCTATCAGACAAGGGAGCACTAAGATGTCGATCAAAAGTAGCTTTACCGCGTGCGCGGCCATGCTGGGTCTTGCTTGCGCCAGCGGCGCGGTGCTTGCGGATGACCATGCCTTTACCGATGGTCCGGTCGTCAGCGTGTCCGCGGTTCGCACCGAATACGGCAAGTTCGACGAGTATATGAAGTACCTCGACGGAAACTGGAAGGCCGTGCAGGAAGCCGCGAAAAAAGCCGGACTTGTTATCAGTTACCGGGTCATCACGGTACAGCCGCGCACTGAGAACGATCCGGACATCTACCTGGTCACTAACTATAAGAACTGGGCGGCCTTCGATGGCATGACTGCCAAGATGGATGCGATCACGAAGCAGGTCGAAGGTTCGCTAGACGTCGCCGGTCAGCACGCCGTGGAGCGCGGCAAGATGCGGCGGGTCCTGGGCGATTGGACCGGCCAGGAGCTGATCCTGAAATAGCACTGCAGATGCCTGTATCGCCGGCTCAGGCGGCGCTTGCCGCGCTGCTGCTCATCGCCCCCTGCGCCGGCGTTCGGGCCGAGTCAAGCGCAGCCTCGCTTGATACTAACGATTCGTATCTGTGGCTCGAACAGGTCGACAGCGAGCGCGCCATGGACTGGGTGCGCGAGCAGAACGCGCACAC
>JBEKUL010000069.1:0-16327 GCA_049515055.1 Steroidobacteraceae bacterium
TCCGTCGCCCGATGGTTGTAGAAATTGTATTCAACTACGGGGATCCCCAGCCTGCCGCAATTGACTATAGTTTGTTTGATTTTGGCAATCTCCTTGTCGCGATCCGGGCCGGCATAAACGATCTGCGACATATTGGGATCCATGCCGCCATTGAACGACCAGCGCACCATCATGATGGCAATATGCATGCCCTCGGACTTCAGTGCGTCCACGCGCGGCTGCAGGTAATCCATCCCCCAGGGCTGTTCCGGAACAGCCTGGGTGTCGACCCAGGTGATGCCGATCTGCTTCAGACGCCGCGCCTCCGCCTTGTCCAGCAGGTCCTCCATATACATCGTGAGCTTGGGCGTATCGGGGCCTTCCTGCGGCTGGCCGATGCGGCTCGCCGAATGCGGGGTATAGGGTTGCTGCGCTTGGCCCGGGTTGATGCTGGCAGCGCCGGCAAGCAGCGCTCCTGCGGACGTGCGAAGCATCGCCCTGCGGGAAATCTGTTTCGTATCGGTCATATTTCCTCCGCGGGTTAACCGACAACTGCAGGCGCCTGTGCATCGATGTCGGAGCGGCGACCGAGCTATTGCGGATAGGTTACGTCCGATGCAGCCGTGCGCTTTCCGAGCACCTAACCCCCATTGCAATGAATTGTGTATTCGATGGCGTTACTGCGATTGCCGTCAGAATCCATGATGTATGCACGCAGGGTTACGTAGTACTGCGCGACTCCACATCTCCAGCCGCCAGACAGCACAGCGCCTTTCTTCTGCGCCTCTGCGGGAATGTTGATGGTTTCGCTCGCTATTTGTGTTTGCGCGATAGCGCCATTTGTGTCCACGAGCTCGCGGCGCAGAACAATGGCATTACCGTTTGGTGCAACGAAATGGAAATCCGGCACAACGCTCACGACGATTCCGTTCCCAGCTGGAACATTCATACGCATGGTGACGGCCTGCAGGACCGGGGCCGAAGCAGCATTCAATGGCGCGGTAACCGCTGGCGTGCTTTTTGTGGTGGGCGTCTGACAGGCGACTAAAACGATCGTTGATGCGAGCAGACCAGCAAATCGAAATTCGCCAGTAGTTTTCATCTTTATTTCCTACTCAGCCTTGCGGACAACGCTAACATGTGCGGGGTTTAGGCACAAATCCGGGCGCAATTCAGGGGATGCCGGGCAACGCGATTACCGGATAAGGAGGCGCAGATGAAGACTGCGATAGATACTCTCAACGGCGCCTGCCATTGTGGCGGTGTGCGATTCACGGCAACGCTAACGGATGGACTTCGTTCGGCGCGGCGATGCGCGTGTTCGTATTGCCGCATGCGCGGGGCAATTGCGGTGTCGGCGAATCTGGACGGCATCAACGTCTCACAGGGCAGCGAACTGCTCACCGTTTACCAGTTCAATACCAACACCGCGAAGCATTACTTTTGCTCGCGCTGTGGCATCTACACCTATCACCAGCGCCGTTCAAATCCCGGACAATACGGTGTCAATGTCGCATGTCTCGAGGCGATAAGCCCATTCGATTTTCACGAAGTGCCGGTCTACGACGGTACCCGTCATCCCGCAGACGGATTTCCCCCGACAAGAGCAGGCACCTTGATTTTTACCGCCGCTGATTAGCTACCGGCGCTAAGTAATCGCGATCATAAAGTAGTGTTCGTCACTTGCCTGAGTCGGGGAAGGGGCATCAGAATGCAGTTGATCGGCGGCGCAAGGCCACGAGCTGACCTTATAAGAGCTGTTAGCTTTCACCTATGAGCGTCCAACGCCATGAAGAAAATAGACCTTTCCATTGTGCCTGCGCAGCCCGGCGGCAGCTATCCGCGTCCCTTTGACGAACCCTGCAGAGCTCAATCCTGCCAACGACTGGCGCGTTATGCCGGGCTTACTCAATTCGGAGTTAACGTGACGGTTATCGAGGTGGGAGCTTGGTCCAGTCAGCGTCACTGGCACAGCCTTGAGGACGAGTTCGTCTGGGTGCTCGATGGCGAGTTGACGCTGGTCACTGGTGCCGGCGAAGAAACATTGCGCGCCGGGGACTGCGCGGCGTTCAGGAGTGGCGATCCCGATGGCCATCATCTGGTAAACAAATCTGGGCGGCCAGCCACGGTACTGGAAATTGGCACAACCGATCCGCAAGACCGTTGTACATACCCGGACATTGATATGATCGCCGATGATAGGGGGTACACTCACCGCGATGGAACGCCGTATCCATTGAAGAAATGAGAGGATAGGTTAAGTAGAAGCGCAAGTGCATTGCGAGCGCGCAGACACTATGCAGGCGACGCGCTAATGATTACCAGCTATTGGCGCAGTTTCCTGACGCCGCTCACGTGGGCGTTACCGCGTTCGTAAAAACGCAACAGCCGATCTGCATCGCGTGTGATGCCGATGCGAACGCTTTTGCCAATCCTGCCTGTCCCTTGCGTAGTGGCGGCCAGCCATAGCGGGCCGGCAACGCACAGGTCGGACCCGTTTTGCCCAAGATCAACCTGCAATGCCTTAGTCAAGCGCCCCGGGCCTCTGCCAAGGTCCGCCAGGCGTGTTGTGCCATCAGCAGCGGTCATCATTTCGTCGATGCCCTCCAGCGGCTCGATGGCGCGCAATAGAGCGCCGGCACCCACCCCGGGCACCTCACTCGTCACATTCAAAAGGAACGATGTCCCGTAACTCAGATATACATAGGCATGCCCTCGTTCCAGAAAGAGAGACTGATTGCGCCGCGTCTTTCCACGGAATGCATGTCCGGCTGCATCACCAACCGGATAAGCTTCCGTCTCGACAATGCGCCCGCTTAACCTGCCGGAGTCAGTGTCATGGACCACGACCTTACCAATCAAATAGCGCGCCAATTCCACGGTATCCACCGGGAGGTCCGCTCGATGCAGGCGCCGCAGCCGAAAATCGGATCGTGTTTGATGTGAGGGCTTCAATTTGCACCTTCAGATTCCATTGCTGCAATACGCTCGCCCGTGAATTGTACCGCGAAGACTTCTGACCGGTTTTGGCGACGGGTGGTGTCGTGACGGAAAAATTCAGCCAGATTTGGATGAAACCCTCCGTGCTGCTTGCATTTGCCAGTCTCGTGCTGCACTCACTGGTCAACGCGCATTACGGTTTCTTTCGCGATGAGCTCTACTTCATTGTCTGTGGCGACCGGCCCGATTGGGGCTATGTCGATCAGCCTGCCATCGTGCCGTTGCTCGCGTCGTGGATGCACGCAATTTTTGGCGATGTCCTCTGGGGCTTCCGTCTGCTCCCGGCGCTCGTGATGGCGGCAGCCGTGGCGCTGACCTGCGAATTTACGCGTGCCGTCGGCGGCGGACGCTTCGCGCAATGGCTTGCGGGCTTGTGCGTTTTGCTCGGGCCGATTTTCCTTCTCCAGGGCGTGCTGTTCTCGACCGACCTGTTTCAGGCGCTAACCTGGCTCGGGCTCGGCTGGGTGTTGGTGCGACTCGAACAGACAGGCGACGAGCGTTGGTGGCTGGCATTCGGCGCAATCGCGGGATTCAGTCTCAACACCAAGTACTTGATCGCATTCTATCTGCTGGCCCTTGCCGTGGGCCTACTTGCCACGCCGCGACGCAGATCGCTGTTGCATCCCTGGGTCTACCTGGGAGCGCTCTTCGCCGGCCTCATGGTATTGCCGAATCTGCTGTGGCAGCAGGCGCACGGCTGGCCCTTCATCGAGTTGGGCAAGGCGGGCAGCAGCGGTAAGAACATAGAGATGTCGCCGGTCGCTTTTTTATTGCAACAGTTCCTCCTGATAGGTCCCTTGGCGGCGGTCGTATGGCTCTGCGGGCTGTGGGCAGGCGTGGTTCGCTCGAAGCTCGCGGTTTCGCGGGTTTTCCCGATCGCCTGGCTCATTCTGCTGCTGGCGTTCGACGCCTCGCACGGCAAGGCCTATTACCTCTCCGCGATCTATCCGACATTGCTGGCGTTCGGTGCAGTACGGATCGAAGCATGGCTTGGCAACGCGATTGCGCGCGCTGCGGCGCTGGCGAGTGTAGTCCTCGCGGGTGTTCTGGTCGCACCCCTCACGTTGCCGATACTTCCAGTCGATGTTTTCATTCGTTATCAGAAGGCTATGGGCATCATGCCCTCCGGGGGCGAGCATCAGAAGCTTGGCGTGCTGCCGCAGTACTACGCCGATATGTTCGGCTGGCGAGAAATGGCCGAAAAAGTTGCCGCTGTCTATCGGTCGCTGCCGCCGCAGGATCGGGAGCGCGCGGTGTTCTTTGGGAATAACTATGGGGAAGCTGCGGCTGTCGACGTGTTCGGCCGCCGACTGGGTCTGCCGCCCGCCATCAGCGGCCATAACAACTATTACATCTGGGGACCTCGTGGCCACGACGGCAGCGTAATCATCATCGTCGGTGGCAGTACCAAACACTATGCCGAACTCTTCAGCTCGTTCGAAATCGGCGGTCAAATCACCACGCCGTATGCGATGCCCTACGAAACGGACCAGCCGATATATGTCCTGCGCGGCATGAAGATGCCGCTCCAGAATTACTGGCCGCAGGTTAAGGTCTACCGGTGAAAGCTTCGCGGCCCTGAAGCCAAGGTGCGTGCGCTCGTGCGCGATCAAGCATCACGGCGTTGTCGGCAGGTCTCTGACGGCAGGCTGATAACGAAAGTAATAGAGCAGTATGAGCGCCGCCAGGAACGGCACACCGAAGATCAGCGTGCTTCGAAACACGTGCGTGAATGCGGTGGTAATGAGCAGCATCGCCATCAATGCGGCTCCGAGCAAAGTAGTTGCCGGAAATCCCCACATTCGGAATGATGCAGGTGCGTCTGCAGCTGCGCGACGAAAGAAAAAATGCGTCACGAAGATCATCATCCAGGTGAACATGGCGCCGAACGCCGATATCGCGAGCATGGTGAGAAAGGCGCTGCCCGGTGAGATGATAGTGATCACAGTCGCGAACGCAATGCCGGAGGTCGATAGCAGCAACGCGTTCAGCGGCACGCCACGCCTGCTCAGGCGGCTCAGGCTACGCGGTGCATATCCGGCGCGCGACAAGCTGAACATCATGCGGGTCGTGATGTAGAGCTGGCTGTTCATGGCCGAGAGCGCGGCGACGAGCACGACGAAGTTCATCACGCCGGCTGCGGCCGGCAGGCGCGAGACCCGCATCACCAGCACGAATGGGGTCTGTGTTGAGCCCGCGAGCGTCCAGGGGATCACCGCCAGCATGAGGGCCAAAGTCAGCAGATAAAACAGAATCAGACGTATAACCGTCGAACGAAAGGCGCTCCTGATCGCGATCTCGGGGCGCGCTGTTTCTCCAGCCGCGACCGCGATCATCTCGATACTGAAGTAGCTGAACACGGCGATGATGACCGCAATCCACACGCCACCGATGCCGCGCGGCAGGAAGCCGCCGTAGGCAGTGTAGTTATGAAAGCCCACCGTGCCGTCCGATGTCACCGAGATCACATAGGCGGCGAGCACGATGAACGCAACGATTGCGATGATCTTAATGAACGAGAACCAGTACTCGACCGAGCCGAACACGCTCACGCTGAACGCGTTCACGCCAATCAGTGCGCCCGAATACCCGATGATCCAAATCCAGCCGGGCACTACGGGAAACCAGAGCTTCATGTAAATGGCAACGGCGGTGACTTCAGTCCCAACCGCAAGCACCACGCAGGTCCAATAGGCGTAGCGCACCAGGAAGCCGGCCAACGGACCAATGTAATACTCCGCGTAGGCGCCGAAGGATCCGGTGGTCGGATGAGCGATCGTCATTTCGGCCAGGCATCCCATCAGCAGTAGCCCGATGAGCGCTCCGATGGCGTAACTGATCAGAACGCCCGGGCCGGCCGTCCCGATCGCGAAGCCGCTGCCGAGAAATAATCCGGTGCCAATGGCGCCTCCGATGGCGATCATTGACAGCTTGGCGGCGCTGAGTGTTTTCTTCAGCCCTCCCTCGCGCTGAACGATGCTCGAGAAGCTGCTGTCAGCATGTTTGACGCCGTGCACGCAGCAATTCTAGCCTGATCCAGTAGACTGCGAGGTCATGCTACTGCATAGCCAAAATCCGGGATTCGGGGTCCTCTGCGATGCCGTCGCCTATCGACGCCTCGTGGTGGTGACTGGCAGCGGGGTCTCGGTCGGTCTGGCCAAACCGGGCTCGGATCCGATCACACTTCCCACATGGCACTCGGTTCTGACGCAGCTGCAGGAGCGCTTCGCCTCGCGCCTGGGGCCGGTCGCGGCGGACGTCGACCTTTTGTTGGGCGCGCAGCCGAGAACTTCCGACTATCTGATCGAGGCCGCCACGCTGATTCGCGAAACCGTGGGCGCGGGGGACTATCGGGACGCTGTGGTTCAGCTCACGACCGCTGCCGACGATGCGCGAACTGCGCTGCACGATCTGATCGAGGATCTGGAGCCGCTGGGTATTATTACCTTCAACTACGACCTCGGGCACGAGAATGCCTATCGCGCGCGCCGGCGCGATCGGCACCGCATGCACCGCGCGATCTATTCCGACGAGCGCAAGCTGCGCGCGGTGATCGCGCAAGACTTCCGGTCCCGCTTTCTGCTCAAAGCGCACGGCTGCATCTCCCGGCCAAAGACCATCGTGCTGGATCGTGCCTCGTATCGGGAGGTGATGGCCCGTCAGCTCGGCTATCGAGCCTTCGCGCACCATGTGCTGGCGCGCTTCAGTGCGCTGATCGTTGGATTCGGGCTGAACGACCCGGACTTCGGGGATCTGCTGCAGAGCTTCGAGGCGAATTTCGGCGGCGGTGTCGGCGAGCATGTTTATATCTGGAAGCGCGGCCAACGCGAGGACGAGGAGGCGCGTGCCCTGGTTTTGCGTCGGCGCTACGGCCTGATCTGCATCTTCGTTGACAGCTTCGACGAGGTGCGAACCGTGATCAGCGACGCCCGCACGCACATGGGCGAACAACTGCATCACACGATCAGCACGACCCTCAAGCGCAGTGCCGACGTCGACGAGTTCCGGCAGCTGCGACGCCGGGCGCACATTGAGCTTGGCCGATTGAGCGCGGCTGGGGCTGAAGTCGCCGCGGCCGCGCTGATGGCGGTCGTCACCGATCCGAGCGCTCCAGTGCTGGTGCGGGCGGAGGCCGCCTATTCGCTGGGAAAGATTCGGCCTACGCCGCTCGGCGTGGCAGATTTTCTGCTGGACAGCATCGGCGAGAGCCTACCCCCGCCGATCGTTACCTCTATACTGGCGGCGTTGCTGCAGCTCGACCCTCCGATGGACGATCAGCTCGCGATCTTGACCCAAAAAGCCTCAGCCCTGGATTCGGTCTGCCGCGAAGTGGATCGATTATCCTTGGACCAGGAGGTCACGCACTCTCCTCGAGCGCGAAAATACCTCGAAGCTCTGATCGCCCGCTGGCGAGCGACCAGCTCATGAGGCGTATTACCGCGGCGTCACGCATACGAATCTCACAATGATGTCCTGTATCACTTCTTGCCAGTTGGCACGTGATCGGGAAGCCATGAGATTTCTGCCGAGGAAGGCCGAGAGCGTAAAGCGATTCGAAAGATAGAAGTACGGGAGGGCACAAATTGCAATGTACAGATCATAGGCGTCGATGTCGCGCCGAAACAGCTTCTCTTTGACGCCACGGGCGAGCACCCTGGACAGAATCGAAAGTAGCGGGAAGGACAGCTTATTGATGCGTTGTGAACGCACCAGGTGCTTACCCTGTTGCAGATTCTCGTTGTTGAGCAGCGTCAGCATCTCCGGGTGAGCAAGGTAATGATTCCAGTTGAATCTGATGATCGCGCGCAGACTCTCGTGCGGGTCCAGATCCGATAATTCAAGGGCTGCTTCCGCGTCTCCGAGCTCTTTGTAGATCGTCTCAAGCGCCGCGACGTACAGATCCTCCTTGCTGTTGAAGTAGTAATAGATCATCCGATCCGTCGATCGGGCCGCTTTGGAAATCTTGTCGACGCGGGCTCCGGCATAGCCATTTTTTGCGAATACGTCGATGGCCGCGCGCAGAATATTTTCCCTGGTAACACTCCGGCCTTTCGGTCGCCCGCGAGCGGTAAGCCGCGACTTGCGTTCAGACATGGACGAATATTCCCCTGTTGCGCCCGGGCCCGGACCGCACGCCTGGCAAACTTGAATTGCGCTCTTATCCACGTTACGCTCCTGCGTGGATTAAATGAAGTAAATACTTAATTCCAAAAAGGTTGCGGTCGCGCAGGCGAGCACGTGCTCTGATGAATACCGATGTCGCGCGATATCTGCGTCCGAGCGAACTGTCAATCGCCCTTGCCACATTGGCTGCCTCGCCTCGCGTGGTGCTGGCTGGTGGCACTGATCTGTACGCGACCGGTACTCCAATGCCGCCGAAGCTGCGCCAGAATGTCTTGGACCTCACGGCGATCGAACGGCTGCGCGGTATACGTGTGGATCGCGCTGAAATCCTCGTCGGAGCCACGACAAGCTGGGCGGACGTGCGCGAAGCGGATCTTCCAGTCTGGTTGCGAGGCCTCATACAGGCCGCCGCACAAGTCGGAGGAGTGCAGATTCAGAATGCTGCGACAGTGGCTGGAAATCTTTGCAACGCTTCACCGGCTGCAGACGGCACGCCACCGCTGCTGGCGCTGTCCGCGCTCATCGATCTGGCCTCCGCGAGGTGCAATCGCACGGTTTCGCTCGAGGACTTCGTACTCGGACCGCGCCGCACCATTTGCCTGGCCGAGGAGCTGGTTACCGCGGTGCGCATACCGGTGCTCTCGGCGCGTGCCCGGTCGGTGTTCTACAAGCTTGGGGCGCGCAGCTCTCTGGTCATCTCGATCGTTTCGCTTGCGGTGAGCGTCGATTTTGATGCAAACGGACGCATCTGCTACGCAGGGGTTGCTGTTGGGTCTTGCGCAGATCGTGCACGGCGATTGAAGTCACTCGAATCGCAGCTGCTGGGTCTGACGCGGGCGGCGGCGCGAGTGGTACCGATCTCGGAGGAGATTCCCGAGCTCTCGCCGATCGATGACATTCGCGCAACGGCGGTCTACCGACGCGATGCTCTGGCGACTTTGCTACGGCGAGCACTTGGTGAGGTGTGCGGTGGATGATCTGACGCGCGCTATCTGTTTCACTGTCAACGGCCGCGCAATGACGCTCTGCGTCGATCCATTGAAACGCCTGTCCGACGTATTGCGCGATGAGCTTGAGCTCACGGGAACCAAGATCGGCTGTAACGCGGGCGACTGTGGTGCGTGCACCGTCCTGATGGGTGAGCGCCAGGTTTGCGCTTGCCTGGTGCCGATAGCGCAGGCGGCGGATCAGCAGATCACGACGGTCGAAGGTCTCGCGTCGGACGGTGCCCTGAACGCCCTGCAGCGCTCGTTTCTGCGTCACGGGGCCGCTCAATGCGGAATCTGCACTCCCGGCATGCTCATGGCTGCGACCGATCTGCTGCAGCGAAATCCACGGCCAGCCGAGAGCGACGCACAAGCGGCAATCGGTGGGGTGCTGTGTCGTTGCACGGGCTATCGGCAGATCGTCGCGGCGATTCTCGATGTCGACGGCGGCGGCGAGATCGCGCCGCCCGCCGCCGGCAAGGCAGTCGGTAGCCGACTCGCCCGGCTCGATGGACCCGAGAAACTGACCGGACGGGCGCAATACGGCGCGGATCACTGGCCAGCTTCCGCGTTGTCGCTGCGGCTCGTGCGTTCACCGCATCCGCGGGCACGTTTCGTAATCGGGGACTTGCAGGCGTTTCGCGCAAAATACCCCTCAGTAGTCGACGTACTGACTTCACGAGACGTTCCGCAGAACAGCTTCGCCGTATTCCCTGACCCGAAGGATCAGCCGGTGCTTGCGGAGGGCGAGGTTCGCTTCCGTGGCGAAGCCGTGCTGTGTCTGGTCGGTGACGGCGACGCAATGGCCGCAATTCCGGATGCGGATCTGCCGATCGAGTGGCACCCGAAGCTAGCTCTCGAAGAGCCCGAGCAGGCCTTAGCGGCGACCGGCGATCTGGTGCATAGCTTTGCGCCGGACAATGTTCTGTGCCGCGGTCGGCTCGTCAAAGGTGATGTCGAGCCCGCGCTGCAAGCCTCCGCACATGTGGTGCACGCGGAGGGTCGTAGCCAGTACATCGAGCACGCCTACATCGAACCGGAGGCCGGTTACGCGGAAGTCTTCTGCGACGAGAAAGGCGAGCGCATTCGTATTTTTTCTTCTACGCAGACCCCCTACATGGATCGGGATGAGATCGCCCGTATCCTGAGTTTGCCGCAGAGCCGTGTGCAAATCGTGCCGTCGGCCATGGGTGGTGGATTCGGCGGCAAGCTCGACATTGCCATTCAACCCCTGCTGGCTGTTGCAGCCTGGAAACTCAAGCGACCCGTTCGTCACGTCTACTCAAGATCCGAATCCATGATATCGACCACGAAGCGCCACCCATCGCGCCTGCGGGTGCGCATGGGCTGCGATAGGGATGGTTACCTGACTGCGGTGGATCTGGCGGCGGATTTCAATACCGGTGCTTATGCCTCCTGGGGCAGCACCGTGGCCAATCGTGTTCCGGTGCATGCCAGTGGTCCCTACGCGGTACCAAATGTGCGTGCATTGACGCGCGCGATCTACACGCACAACGCCATCGGTGGTGCGTTCCGGGGCTTTGGCTTACCGCAGACCGTCGTCGTGACCGAGGCGCTGGTCGATGAGCTTGCCGCCGCGGCGCAGATGGATCCGTTGGAATTTCGCTATCGCAACGCCCTTCGTGCCGGGCAATCGACCGCGACCGGACAATGCCTGACGGCAAGCGTTGGGCTCGCGGAATGTCTCGATGCATTGCGGCCGGCCTGGAAGGCCGCATTGGCCGAGCGAGACAGTTTCAATCGTGGCGCGCTCGAAGCTTGTTCTGCGCTGCGTCGCGGTGCCGGCATTGCGTGCATGTGGTACGGCATTGGCAACACGGTCATTGCCAATCCGTCAGCTATGGTTGGCTCATTGAGAAACACTGGGCGGCTGTTTCTTTACAACGGTGCCCAGGAGATTGGTCAGGGCACGGCCACGATACTGCCGCAAATCTTTGCTGACGCTGTAGGATTACCTGTGGCACTCGTCGATCAGGTCATGGGCGATACCGATCTCACGGCAGATGCAGGCAAGAGCTCTGCGTCGCGGCAGACCTTCGTTTCAGGCAACGCTGCGAGATTTGCCGGCGAAGAATTACGCCGCATGCTGCTGAAGCTCGCGGGCGCTTCGCAGCACGCGCGCTTGTCCCTTGAGGGCGCACTTCTGGTTGCCAACGACGACGGGCGGGAGCTGCGAGTGGACTTAAATGCGCTACCCGCCGACGCTCACGGCGACGTCGCTCGCGGGCAGGGTTGCTTTAATCCCCCCACGGTGCCGCTGGACGCAAATGGTCAGGGCGTGCCGTATGCGGCCTATGGATTCGGGGCTCAGATCGCGGAGGTCGAGGTCGATGCGGACCTCGGCACCGTGCGGCTCATCAGGATCCACGCGGCACACGATGTCGGGCGCGCCATCAATCCGACGCTGGTAGAGGGCCAGATTTATGGCGGCATAGCGCAGGGAATCGGTTTTGCGCTCATGGAGGAATACATCAGCGGTCGCACCGACAACCTGCACGACTATCTCATTCCAACCGTCGGCGATATTCCCCCGATTTCGATCTATCTTATCGAGGATCGTGACCCTCTCGGACCATTCGGCGCCAAAGGCGTCGGCGAGCCCGCACTGATTCCCACGGCTCCTGCCATTCTCAACGGGGTCTATGACGCTGTGCGCGTTCGGGTTGCGACGATTCCGGCGACGCCGGCTCGCCTGCGCGCTGCCTTAACTGAGCGCGGCTTGGGTAGGAAGTCCTCACAATGAACGAACATTTGACCGAGCACACGCGGGTTGATCACGGGTCGGACAATATCGACCCGGAAATGCCGCTGACAGCCGGCCCGACGATACTGAAGAGCGCGGCGTTGCCGCGGATTGCCGCCAACAAGGTGCTGTGCCAGGCCTGTCCAGTATTGTGTCAGATTACGGCGGGCCGCACCGGCGCCTGTGACCGTTGGGGCAACGTCGATGGCGTGCTGACACGCGTCGACCCGATCGTGCTGGCGCAGCGCCAGTCGACAAATCCCGATGAGGCGGCTGTGTTCGTGACGGGAGTAGGCGCGGGAACCACATATCCGGACTACAAGCCGGCACCGTTCATCGTGGCAAGTCAGCATGAAGGCGTCGATATGGTAACTGTGGTCACCGAAGGCATCTTCAGCTATTGCAGCATCAAGCTGAAGATTGATACGGACCGATTCCTGGGACCGGAACAAGCCAACGTCCGACACAAGGGCGAAATCGTTGGTCACGTCACCACGGCCGAGTACGGCTCGCAGATGCTGTCCGTGGGCGGAGTGCATCACCTCACGGGCGGCAGCAGGAAAGAGGGTCGTGTTACCTGCGATCTGATGGCAGCTCTCGGCAACAAGCAGGCAGTGGATCTTTCAATCGAAGGTGGTGCGAACCTCATCGTACAGGCCGGACAGCCGCCCATCGTCAACGGTGCGCCGGAAAGTCGCATGCGCGTCGGCTGCGGTTCGGCAACCATTGGGATTTTCGCGCAACAGTGGTTTGGCTTGGTGGATGACGTCGTCGTGGTCGACGATCACATTACCGGGGTGCTTTCTGAACATCAGGCCGGTCGCTGTCTGGGCATGAGCCCATCCGGGATCGAGTTGAAGGGCCGCAGGTCGACTCCCGGACGCTATTTCAAGGTTGCCAATCCAGGAACAGGGTGGGGCGGGACTGATATCGATGATCCGCTGTCGATTATTCAAGGCTTTGACGCCTCGGTGAGCTGGCCGGGTCTGCGTCTCCTGATGGTCTCGACGACAGGGGAACATTCTGCGTATTTCGTTCTGGACGAAGCGCTGCACCCGCAAATTGCGCAGATGCCGGCAGCCGTTCGCCAGGTGGTCGAGCGCGTTGCCGAGAACTGTGAGCCGGCACTCTCGACTGTCCTGTTTGTGGGTGGGGCCGGCGGAAGTTTGCGCGCAGGAGTCACGCAAAGTCCTGTACGCCTGACCCGATCAATCAAAGACGCGCTCGTCAACGTGACCTGTGGAGGCGCGCCCGTATACATCTGGCCCGGCGGAGGCATTACAGTGATGGTTGATGTGAGTCGGATGCCTGCCAACTCTTTTGGCACGGTTCCGACCCCCGCGATCGTCGCACCCATCGAATTTACGATGCGCCTTACCGATTACACGACCCTTGGCGGACACATCGAGAGCATCGTACCGTTGAGCGACGTGTGGGCGCGCCCGTCAAAGCGCGTGATCCGGCAGGATGCGACGAATCCCTGGCCGATTGGTGGCAAGGCGCTGCTCGGATGACTCCAATGACATCTGGGCCAGTTCGTGCCCGCGTTGCCGGGGGCCGCTGGCATTTTCAGCACGGACCGATCGATCTGATCCTGCATGCCGAAGGTGACCGGGATGCTGCCGAGCGATCGATTGCGCACTGCTGGGATCGCTTCCAGAGCGTTCTGCCGGCCTTGGTCACTGAGTTGGCGGCGCTGCGACAGCCGGCCCATGAACGCCCCAGCGTACAGGGAGCCATTGCTACTCGAATGGTGCAAGCCTGCACACCGTTTGCGGCCGAGCGTTTCATCACGCCGATGGCGGCGGTTGCGGGCGCCGTGGCTGACGAGCTGATCGAATCCTTCAGGCGACCGGGCATTACGCGCGCCTTCATCAATAACGGCGGCGACATTGCGCTGCATCTGACCTCGGGCGAGAAGTACCGCGTCGGGATCTGGACTGACCTCGAGCGCCTGCACTTGCGCGATGCTCCGGGGGGCGCCCTGGACAGTATTTTCACAGTCGGCGCGCAGATACCCGTGCGGGGCGTTGCGAGCAGCGGCTGGCGTGGCAGGAGCTTCAGTCTGGGAATCGCTGACAGCGTCACCGTCCTGGCAGGCAGCGGGGCCGCGGCGGACGCGGCTGCGACCATGATTGCCAATGCGGTGAATTGTGACTTTGAAGGCATCAGCCGTGCACCGGCCGATGAATTGAAGGACGACACCGACCTGGGAAGTCGGCTTGTCACTGTGGATGTTCCGCCTCTGCCGCTAGGAGCGAGAGCGGCCGCTTTGGAGAAGGGGCGGACCGAGGCTGAATACTGGCGTGGCCGTGGGCTCATCTACGCGGCGGCGCTGTTTTTGCAAGGCGAGATCGAAGTTCTAGCGCCGCAAGCCATAGTGTCAGCTCCCCGCGCGCAGCCACGGGTCAGCTGTGATCGAGCTGGCGCATGATCGAGCTCAGACGCCTATTCACTCACGTGGAATGCGTCTTCCACGAATTCGGACCGCCCCCGGCGAAACCGCTGCGGCGTGCCGCCGCGATAGCGCTCATCAGAAACCCCTTTGCCGGACGCTTTGAATCGGAACTGGCCCCATACATGGACGAGCTCAAGCCCCTGGGCCTCGAGCTCGCGACGCGCCTCGTATCGGTGCTGGACGTCAGCGCGGCCGAAGTTCAGGGCTACGGTAAGGCCGCAATCGTCGGTGCTTCCGGCGAGATCGAACATGGGGCCTTGTGGCACGTACCTGGCGGCTATGCCATGCGAGAGGTGCTGGGCTGGCAGGAGGGTAAGGCGCTCATCCCCGGTCAAAGCGAACGCGGCAACGGGCTTGCGATTGTGCCATCAACGAATAAGGTTGGCGCCCCAGGCGCACCGATCGACGTGCCGATCACGCATATCAATGCCAGCTACGTCCGCAGTCATCTCGACGCGATCGAGGTGCGCCTGCCAGGCGCTCCGTGCGCCGATGAGATCGCGTTCATTCTCGTCATGAGCGCCGGGCCTCGCATTCACGAAAGGCTTGGGGGGCTGCGCGCGGAGCAGATCAGTCGTTGGGATGGTCAACGTTGAGGGTGCAAAATGATTGCCGCTATTCGTAAGATCATCGTGCAGGTCGATGAAACGCGTATCGAGATGGGCCGGCCGATCACGCCCGCGACCCGCCGTGCGGTTGCGATTGCCGTGATCGCGAATCCCCTTGCGGGCCGCTATTCGGAGGATCTGGAGCAGCTCACGGCGATCGGCGAGGAGCTCGGTGGGCTGCTCGGCTCCAAGTGCGTTGAGGCACTCGGTATTCGGCCCGATCAGGCACAGAGCTACGGCAAGGCAGCGATCGTCGGTGAGGCCGGTGAATTGGAGCACGCTGCCGCGATTTTGCATCCCAGGATGGGAGCATCCTTGCGGCGAGCGGTCTCGAAAGGCGCCGCGCTCGTACCTTCATCCAAGAAAATGGGCGGTCTCGGCACCGCCGTCGATGTGCCGCTCGGGCACAAAGACGCGGCATTCGTCCGCAGCCACTTTGATGCTATTGAGGTCAGAGTGTCGGACGCTCCGCGCGCGAACGAAATTGTTGTCGCCGTAGCCGTCACGGACAGCGGGCGTCCGCTCGCACGCGTTGGCGGACTGCAGCAGCACGAGATCAAGGGCGAGGACGGGCTGCGCTGAGCTTCGCGAGCCAGATCGCAGGAGAACCATGACGTGACTGCACCCTCACACACGGAGGACTCCGGAAAAGTCGTCATCAGGAACATCGGTCTGATGCTCTCGGGCTGCATTGGCGCACCCATTCTCGAGGCGGATACCATCGTTATTGAAGCGGGTCGGATCCTCGCCGTAGGCCGCGAGCGCGACTGCGATACCGAGCGCGCTGACAGGAGCATTGACGCGCGCGGCACCACTGTCGCACCGGGGCTTATCGATTCGCACGTCCACCCGGTGGCCGGAGACTGGACGCCGCGTCAAAACCAAATTGGATGGATCGACTCGACGTTGAATGGGGCCGTAACGACGCTCATTTCTGCCGGCGAGGTTCACTTTCCCGGTCGACCCAAGGACATCCTGGGGGTCAAAGCGCTCGCGATCACGGCGCAGCGAAGTTTTGCGAACTTTCGGCCTGCGGGTGTGAAGGTTCTGGCAGGAGCCCCGGTGCTCGAGAAAGGCATGGTCGAGTCGGACTTCGCCGAGCTCGCGGCCGCGGGCGTCACATTGCTCGGTGAGGTCGGACTCGGATCTGTGAAGAGCGGAGAGGAAGCCCAGCGCATGGTCGCTTGGGCGCGCAAGTATGGCATTCAGAGCACAATCCATACGGGCGGCCCTTCAATTCCCGGTTCCGGACTGATTGACAAAGATGTTGTATTGGAAGCTGACGCCGACATTATTGGGCACATTAACGGCGGGCATACCTCACTGCCATACGCGGACGTCTGCGAGCTGTGTGAGCGTTCCAGACGCGCGATCGAGATCGTCCACAACGGCAACGAACGCATTGGTA
>JBEKUL010000070.1:0-16162 GCA_049515055.1 Steroidobacteraceae bacterium
AATGGGAAGACTATTACAATTACCACCGGCCCCACGGTGCCCTCGACGGGCAAACGCCTTACGAGCGGCTCCTGGCGAGAAAAGCATCTGCCAGGGTGTTACCGAAGTCATGAGACCTTACACTTCAATCATTGGTCGGGGTGACAGGATTTGAACCTGCGACTCCTACGTCCCGAACGTAGTGCTCTACCAGGCTGAGCTACACCCCGAATTGGCTCCGCGACCTCAGTGCTTGCGTGCGAGTACGAAGCGCACCAGCGCAGCCAGCGCTTCTCGAAACGGCGATTCGGGCAGCACCCCGAGCGTGGCAAGTGCTTGGTCCGCCTCGGCTTGTGCGAGCCGCGAAGTGTACTCAAGCCCCCCAGCCGATTCAATCGTGGCGACGATCTCATCGAGTTGCTCGCGCCCGCCGCGCTTGATCACATCCCGTATCAGGTCGGCGCGTGCCGGCGCGCAGTGCCCCAGGGCGTGGATGAGCGGCAGTGTCGGCTTGCCTTCGGCGAGATCGTCGCCGAGATTCTTGCCGCGAGTCTGGGGATCGGACTGGTAGTCCAGGACGTCGTCGATGAGCTGATACGCCGTGCCCAGATGACGGCCGAATGCCGCGAGCGCGGCCTGCTGCGCCTCGCTCGCCGCGCTGAGCACAGCGGCGACTTCGGCTCCTGCCTGAAACAATTGCGCGGTCTTGCGATGAATGACTTCGAGGTAGCGCAGCTCCGTGGTGTCCGGATCGCGCGCATTCATCAGTTGCAGTACCTCACCTTCGGCGATGCGGTTGGTCGCGTTCGCCATGATCTCAATCACGCGCTGCGAGCGCGAAGCGGCCATGAGTTGGAAGGCGCGCGAATAGACGAAGTCGCCCACCAGCACGCTGGCCTGATTGCCGTAGACCTGATTGGCCGTATCACGGCCGCGCCGCCGCGCTGACATGTCGACCACATCATCATGCAGTAGCGTCGCGGTGTGAATGAACTCGATGAACGCGGCGGCCTGCACGCAGTCCGTGTCGGTGCCGCCGCAGGCGCGGCCTGCAAGCACCACCAGCAGCGGCCGCAGGCGCTTGCCGCCGCCACCGACGATGTGCTCGGCGACTTGATCGATCAGGGGAACCGGGCTGTAGAAGCCCCGGCGGATGGCCTCATCGACCGCGCGCAGTTCGCTCTGTACCAGCGCACGAATCTTCGCGAGCGCTTCACGGCTGCCAGGATCGATACTCAACTCTCTGTTTCTCCAAGAGAATGCGTCGTTTGACCCGCCGCCGCCCCATCGTTAGAATGCGCGACCTTTTCGCACTGCTCACAAGTGCCTGCGGGTTAGTGAAACCGCTGGGGCGGTGACTCACACGGAGTGTTGGGCAAATGTACGCGGTCATCGCCACGGGCGGCAAACAGTATCGGGTGGAGAAGGGCGGGGTGCTGCGCATCGAGAAGCTTGCGCTCGAGCCCGGCGCCACGGTGGAGTTCAACGAGGTGCTGTTGATTGCCGACGGCGATGCCGTGCGCCTCGGTGCACCCTTGCTCGCCGGTGGGAAGGTCACGGCGACGGTTGAGAAGCATGCCAAGGGCGATAAGGTGACGATCGTCAAATTCCGTCGCCGCAAGCACTACATGCGGCAGAAGACGCACCGTCAGGCCTACACTCAAGTGCGCGTGACGGACATCAGCGCGCCCTGAGGGGCGGGCGTTATACTCGGCCACAGCGCGGAGCAGTCTCATGGCACACAAAAAGGCAGGCGGCAGCACTCGCAATGGCCGCGATTCTCACAGCAAGCGCCTGGGCGTCAAGCGCTTCGGCGGCGAGCAGGTCCTGGCGGGCAATATCCTCGTGCGCCAGCGCGGCACGCGCGTGCTGGCGGGCGCTAACGTCGGGGTCGGTACCGATCACACGCTATTTGCTGTGGCAACCGGCCGTGTGCAGTTCCGTGTCCGGGGAGCCGATCAGCGGCTCTATGTCAGCGTGCTTCCCGAGTCGAACTAAAATCCCCGATCCAGGCTGGAACGCTGTGCCCGCGCGCGGCCAGCTGCATGAAATTCGTCGATGAGGCCAAGCTCAAGGTGCAGGCCGGCAATGGGGGCCGCGGCTGCGTAAGCTTTCGGCGCGAGAAGTTTGTACCCTTCGGCGGCCCGGATGGTGGCGATGGCGGGGAGGGCGGCAGCGTCTGGCTGCGTTCGACCGAAGGCATCAACACGCTCGCGGATTTCCGCATCCAAAGAACCTACAAGGCACAGTCCGGGGAGGGCGGCTCTGGCAATGATTGCACCGGCCGCCGTGGTGAGGACCAGTACATCGCTGTGCCGGTCGGCACTGTGGTGATCGATGCGGATACCGACGAGCAGCTCGGCGACCTGACCCCGGCAGGACAGGAGCTCAAGGTCGCGCAGGGCGGCAAGGGCGGCTGGGGTAACGCGCGCTTCAAATCCAGCACCAATCGTGCGCCGCGACAATTTGGTCCAGGTCTGCCCGGAGAAAAGCGCACCCTGCAGCTGGAGCTCAAGCTCATTGCCGATGTCGGTTTGCTCGGCATGCCGAATGCGGGCAAATCAACGCTGATTCGGGCGCTCTCCTCGGCGCGGCCGAAAGTCGCCGATTATCCTTTCACGACGCTGTATCCCAATCTGGGCGTGGTCGATTGCGGCGAGCAGCGCAGCTTCGTCATGGCCGATATACCTGGTCTGATCGAAGGCGCGGCCGATGGAGTGGGCTTGGGCATCCGGTTTCTCAAGCATTTGCAGCGCACCCGCGTGTTGTTGCACGTGGTGGATCTGCTGCCGCCGGAGCCCGAGGCGGACCCGGTACGCGATGCTCGCGCAATCGTGGGCGAGCTCAGGAAATTCAGCCGTGATCTTGCGGCCAAGCCGCGCTGGCTGGTGATTAATAAGCGCGATCTGCTCCCCGATGCAGAGGCGCAAGCACGGGCCGACGATATCGCACGGCGCCTGCGCTACCGGGGTCCTCGTTTTTTGATCTCGGCTGCGACCAAGCGCGGCACACGCGAGTTGGCCGATGCGCTCATGCAATTCCTGGAAGCTAAGCCCCGGCCACGCAGCCGGCACTGAGCGGTGCACAGTCGCACCCAGAGGCGGGGCTGGGCGAGAATGCGCCAATGCGCAATAGCAAAGTTCGCTCACGTATCGCCGCGGGCAAATTGCGCCTGCGCATACGCGACCTGCGCAATCTGGGCGCGCGCTCGGAGCAGATGCTGGCGCAGATTGGCGTGCTTACAGCTGAGGAATTGCGCCGGCGCGGCGCGGTGCGTGCGTTTGCCGAGCTGAAACGCGCGCGCGTGAGCTCTTCGCTCAACCTGTTCTGGTCCCTCGCCGGCGCGCTCGAGCCCTGGCCCGAAGGTCGGCACTGGCGCGAGGTCGCGCGCGGGGATGAGCGCTTATCGCTGCTGCTGTCGCTCGAGGATTACGAGATACGGCATGGAGCCGCGATCTCAGCTCGATAGCGACCTGACGCGGGCAGCCAGACGGCTCTTGTGCCGATCCGCCTGATTGCGATGGATCAGGTGTTTGTTCACCAGGGTGTCGATCAGCGGTACGGCTGCGCGATAGCTGCTCTGGGCCTCCTCCTTGCTGCCTTTGGCAACCGCCGTGAGGACCTTGCGGATCGCGGTGCGCATGCGCGAGCGCAGCGTCACATTGTGAGCTCGATGCTTTTCGGCCTGTCTTGCCGCCTTTTCCGCCGATCTGGTATTCGCCACGCGTTGCTCCAGCGCCCGGTTGCCCGGTACTCAAATTTGGTTGCCACACCTCGGGAGGCGCGTAGTGTGGGCAGGGGTCAAAATGTTGTCAATCAAGCATCGCGACGCGGCCCTGAGCCAGTGCGGCCAATGTGGCTATAATTCAACGCTTTGAGCCGAGGTGAGGCCGGATTGGCGGCGCACCGGCTTTCGCCGGTACCCGGCCTATGCTCGAGGACCATGCAGCTCATCCGCCGCTTAGACACCGTTCAGCCTCGCGATTTTGTCGTGACCATTGGCAGCTTCGATGGCCTGCACCTCGGCCATCAGGCGCTGATCGAGCGACTGTTGCGCCACGCTGCGCAGCGACAAATGCCATCGATGATGCTGAGCTTCGAGCCGCTGCCCCGCGAGTATCTGCAGCCCGCCGACCCGCCCGCCCGGCTGACGAATTTTCGTGAGCGCTGGCGCCTGCTCTACGGTCGCGGCCTCGATCAACTGTGCCTGTTGCGCTTCAGCGAGTCGCTGCGTTCTGTGTCCGCCGAACAGTTTATGCAGTTGCTGCACGCCGCCCGGGCACGGGTGATCGTGATCGGTCACGACTTTCGCTTCGGTCGGGGTGGCCAGGCGAGTGCGCAATGGTGTCTCGAGCAGGCCGGGCACTACGGCTTCACGGTCGACGTCGTCTCGGCGGTAGCCAGCGGTGGTGAGCGCGTGAGCAGCGGCAGAATCCGCTCGGCGCTGGCCGCCGGCGATCTCGTGTCGGCGCAGCGGCTGCTCGGCCGGCCCTACTCGATGCGCGGTCGCGTCTGCCGCGGGGCGCAGCTCGGTCGAACACTCGGCTTTCCGACCGCTAACCTCGCCGTCAAGCGCCGGCGCGTGCCCCTCTCGGGGGTATTTGCCGTCTGGGTGCGCGGAGCCGGAACTGTGCGCGAGCCCTGGCCCGCGGTCGCGAGTCTGGGCACGCGGCCGATGGCCGGCGGCGGTCTGCCGGTGCTCGAGGCGTGCTTGTTCGATTTTGACGGCGATCTGTACGGTTGCGAAATCGAAGTGGAGTTCGTCGCGCGACTGCGCGATGAGCTGACATTTGATTCGATGGATGCGATGGTGGTGCAGATGCACCGCGACGCCGCCGAGGCGCGCAGCATCCTCGGCGCGTGATGGAAGGTGACAGGGTGAATGATTACAAGCGCACGGTGAATCTGCCGCAGACCGATTTCCCGATGAAGGCGGACTTGGCCGCGCGAGAACCCGTTCAGCTCGAGCGCTGGGCGCAGCAGCGTATTTACGAGCGCATGCGCGAAGTATCCGCGGGCCGCACCAGCTTCGTGCTGCACGATGGGCCGCCCTACGCCAATGGCGTCATTCACCTCGGACACGCAGTCAACAAAATTCTCAAGGACATTGTCGTCAAGTCGCGCACCCTGGCTGGATATGATGCGCCGTATATCCCGGGTTGGGACTGCCATGGCCTGCCGATTGAGCTGGCGGTGGAAAAAAAATATGGCAAGCCCGGCGCGACGCTCGACGCAGCGGGCTTTCGCGCCGCCTGCCGGGCATTTGCCGCAGCCCAGATTAACCTGCAGCGCGCCGACTTCAAGCGCCTCGGGGTCTTCGGGGATTGGGAGCATCCGTACCTGACCATGGATCCGCGCTACGAAGCGCAGCAGATCCGCGCCCTCGGGCAGATCATTCGTAACGGGCACCTCTATCGCGGCGCCAAGCCCGTTCATTGGTGCCTGGATTGTCGCTCGGCGCTGGCCGAGGCCGAAGTCGAATATGAGGAGAAAAGCTCGGTTGCGATTGACGTGGCGTTTCGTGTGCTGGACGTCGAGGACTTCGCGCGCCGCACCGCTATCAAGGCAACGCGTCTGGGCAAGAGCGTAACGCTCGTCATCTGGACCACGACGGCCTGGACATTGCCGGCCAATGAGGCCGTCACATTGCGCGATGAGTTTGAATACCTCGCGATCGAGGTCGAGCGCGGCGGGCAGCGCGAGGTGCTGGTGCTGGCCGCCGAGCTCGCGCCAGCCTGCCTGCTGCGCTACGGGCTTGGGCCTGGGACCATACTGGGTAGCTTTGCGGGCCGCGCACTCGAAGGGCTCAAGCTCGCACATCCCTGGCTCGATCGCCAGGTTCCGGTGCTCCTCGGCGAGCATGTGACACTTGAGGCGGGTACCGGTGCCGTGCACAACGCGCCGGCGCACGGACCAGAGGACTACCTCGTCGCTGCGCGCTACGGATTGTCCGTGATCAATCCGGTGGGCCCGGATGGGCGCTTCGCTGCCGGTACGGCGCTGGTGGCTGGGCTTCGCGTCGATGAAGCCAATGCGGTGATCGTGCGCCAGCTGGAGAGCAGCGGCGCGCTCTTGCACCAGGCGCCGCTGCGACACAGTTATCCGCACTGCTGGCGGCACAAGACGCCTTTGATATTTCGGGCCACGCCGCAATGGTTCATCAGCATGGATCAGCGCGCCTTGCGTGCGCACGCACTGCGCGATATCGCGCACGTGCACTGGACGCCCGCGTGGGGCGAGCAGCGCATCACGGCCATGATCGCCAATCGCCCGGATTGGTGCATATCGCGCCAGCGCACCTGGGGCGTACCGTTGTCGCTGTTCCTGCACAAGCAGACCGGTGCGCTGCATCCGCGTACCCAGGAACTGCTGCAGCAGGTGGCCGCGCGGGTTGAGAAGGCTGGTATCGACGCCTGGTTCGGGCTTGATCCGAAAGAGCTGCTCGGCGAGGACAGCGCGCAATACGACAAGCTCGAGGACGTCATGGACGTTTGGGCGGACTCGGGGTTGTCGTTTGAATGCGTCCCGGCACTGCGAGCCGATTTCCATGCGCCGGTGGATTTGTACCTGGAAGGCTCGGATCAGCACCGAGGCTGGTTCCACAGCTCATTGCTGATGTCGGAGGCGCTGTATGCGCGCGCACCCTATCGCGGCGTGCTCACGCACGGCTTCACGGTCGATGAGAAGGGCCGCAAGATGTCCAAATCCCTCGGCAACGGCATCGAGCCGCAGGATATCTGGCGCACGCTCGGCGCCGACATACTGCGGTTATGGGTGGCTGCCACCGATTATGCGAACGAGATGAGCCTGTCGCAGGAAATCCTCAAGCGCACGAGCGATTCATATCGGCGCATGCGCAATACGGTGCGCTTCCTGCTCGGCAACCTGCATGATTTCGAGCTGTCCGAGGCGGTCCCGGAGACGCAGCTGGTGGCGCTCGATCGCTGGGCCATTGCGCGCACGCGCGCATTGCACGAGGAGATCAGCGCCGCCTACCGGGACTATGCCTATCACCTGATCTACCAGAAGGTACATAACTTCTGCGTAGTGGATCTGGGCGCACTGTACCTGGACATACTCAAGGATCGGCTCTACACGTTTCCCGCAGGCTCGCGCGCGCGCCGCTCGGCGCAGACGGCCATGTGGCATATCGCCGAATCGGTAGTGCGCTGGCTCGCGCCGATCCTGTCATTCACGGCAGAAGAGATGTGGCGGCATTTGCGTGGGGCACGGCCGGAGTCGGTGTTCCTGAGCACCTGGCACGAATTGCCGCAGCTGAGCGCGACGGACATCGACTGGCCGGCACTCATCGTATTGCGCGCCGATGTCGCGCGCGAGCTCGAGCGTCTGCGCGTCGCCGGCAGTATCGGCGCGCCGCTGGATGCACAACTGGACATCTGGGCCACGCCGCGGCAGTTTCGCCGCCTCAATGCGCTGGGCGAGGAGTTGCGATTCTTCATGATCACGTCCTGGGCCATGGTGCATGAGGTGCAGGGCACGGCGGACAATGCAGTCCCGACGCAGGTACCGGCGCAAGCCGTCGCAGCCTCCGGTCTTTCCGAGGGCGGGGTCTGGATCCGAGTCAGGGTGGCCGAGGATCCCAAGTGCGTGCGCTGCTGGCATCACCGACCCGATGTGGGCGCATCGAGCGAGCACCCGCAACTGTGCAGCCGCTGCATCGGAAATCTCTCCATGCCCGGCGAGCAGCGCCTCTATAGTTGACGCATGAGTAGCCACGGTACAGCGCGCGAGCACGGCAGCCTCGTGTATTTGTGGCTTTCGGCCGCTGTGATCGTATTGGATCAACTCAGCAAGGCCGCGGTCGAGCGAGGGCTGCAGGTCTATCAGAGCGTCTCGGTACTACCGGTGCTCGAGATCACGCGCCTGCACAACAGCGGCGCGGCGTTCAGTTTTCTGGCCACGGCCGCAGGCTGGCAGCGCTGGCTGTTCACAGCATTGGCGTTACTGGTCAGCGGCGTGCTGGCGCTGTGGCTGCGCCGCATCAATCGCAGCAACGCGGCGCTTGCGAGCGCTCTGGCGTTGATTCTCGGTGGTGCGCTGGGCAATGTCATCGATCGGCTGCGGCTCGGGCAGGTGATTGACTTCATTTATGCCCACTGGAATCAGCATTATTTTCCGGCCTTCAATGTCGCCGACTCCTGCATCTGCATTGGCGCGGGCTTGCTGTTGCTCGATTCCTGGCTCGCGGGCCGGCGGCGCGAGGCCAACAGCGATTCCAGCCCGCCGCGCAAATAGTTCAAGCTGCAATCGGTCAAGCCGGCTAAAATCGTGGCCATGCGTATTCTGCTTGCCAACCCCCGCGGCTTCTGTGCTGGTGTCGATCGCGCGATAGAGATCGTCGAGCGCGCACTGCAGCTCTTCGGCGCACCGATCTACGTGCGCCACGAGGTCGTGCATAACCGCAACGTGGTCGAGCGCCTGCGTGAGATCGGCGCCGTATTCGTCCAGGAGCTCGATGAGGTACCCGACGGCGGCACGGTTGTGTTCTCTGCGCACGGTGTGCCCACCGCCGTGGAGCACGAGGCGGCCCGACGCGGGCTGCAGGTCTTCGATGCGACTTGCCCTCTGGTCAGCAAGGTGCATATGGAGGTCACGCGCTATGCGCGCGAGGCACGTGAAGTGATCCTGATCGGTCACGCTGGCCACCCCGAGGTGGAAGGCACGATCGGTAGATTCGATACCACGTTCGGCGGCAGCATTACGCTGATCCAGGACATCGAGGATATCTCGCGCCTGCAGGTGCGCGATCCGCAACGACTGGCGTTTGTTACGCAGACAACATTGTCGGTCGACGATACCGCCACGATCGTCGAGGCATTGCGCACGCGCTTTCCGTCGGTCCAGGCGCCTCGGCGAGAGGACATCTGTTACGCGACGCAGAATCGACAGGATGCGGTCAAGAAATTACTGGCGCAGTGCGATCTGCTGATCGTGGTGGGCTCGCACACCAGCTCCAATTCCAACAGGCTGCGTGAGCTCGCCGACAAGGCCGGTATTCCGGGATATCTGGTCGACGATGCCGATGATCTGAATCGCGAATGGTTTGAAGACAAGGGCACCGTAGGGGTGACCGCCGGAGCTTCCGCACCCGAGGTACTCGTGCAGCGGGTCATCGAGCGCCTGCGCAGCTGGGGTGGGGAACTGCCCGCCGAGGTGGAGGGTCGCGAGGAATATGTCGTCTTCGGCCTGCCGCGTGAGCTGCGGGTGTAGGCGCTGTATACTGCATGAGCATGGAGTCTGCTCGACCGGAATTGAACGACGCTGAGGCCGCCTCGAGGCTATTGGCCTGCGGAATTCGACTGACCGATCAGCGACTGCAGATTGCCAGGATCCTGCTGTCGGCGCCCCAGCACCTTTCCGCCGAGCAGATAGCCGAGGC
Organism: Steroidobacteraceae bacterium; assembly: GCA_049515055.1. Classification (GTDB taxonomy): domain Bacteria; phylum Pseudomonadota; class Gammaproteobacteria; order Steroidobacterales; family Steroidobacteraceae; genus FEN-1191. Next base: position 9,380 of record JBEKUL010000070.1, read on the forward strand.
GCTGCGCCACCAGGGTGCGCGCGTGTCCAAGGCGACGGTCTACAACACCCTGAACCTGTTTGCCGCGCGCGGGCTCATACGTCAGCTCAGCGTGAATGGGGATTGCGCCTGGTTCGATTCGAACGTGGGACCGCACTATCATTTTCAGGACGAGCAATCCGGTGCGTTGCAGGACGTGGCGCTCAGCGACGTGCAGTTCAGTCATCTGCCCGAACCGCCCAGCGGCATGGAAGTGGCTGGCATCGATGTGGTGATAAGGTTGCGTCGCCGTCACGGCGAGGGCTGAGGTTCACGCGGCAGCAGCCATCCTGCGCGCCGCCGGTTGCCCGGCCGCGGTGCTCTGCTTAACATACCCGCCCTTCGCGCCGGAGTAGCTCAGTTGGTAGAGCAGCGCATTCGTAATGCGCGGGTCGTAGGTTCGATTCCTATCTCCGGCATTTAAATCAATCACTTACACGACTAAATTTCGCTTTCTTTATAGTGTGCCGGTTTTTGTGGTGCGCCGTGGAAAGGCGCGATTCCTCAGTGGGTTGAGTTTAAACCCACCCGGTAACTTTCGCTCCAGCCGGTAGCAATCGGAGCGGTCGTGGAGGAAACGAAGCGGCCGAAGCCTTCGGTGTAGAGGATCACCTTGGGTGATCTGGCGAGCATGCAGACTGCAGCGATAGCGAACGTCGTGCAGGCCCCGAAAGGGCTGATGTGGAAGCCGACCCGGCCACAAAACGGGGAAGGCTGTGATCGTCGGGGAAGTGAGCGAAGAGAGCACCTGACGATTCCACCGGGGTAGTGACGGCGGGATGTGTGCGCAGGGGAATCGTGGCAACACGGGAAGCCCTATGGAGCGATCGGCGGACGTGGCCGGTCAACGAAGTATCCGTGAGGATTAGCTTCGACTCCACGGGGTGGCGGATGGGCTCGTAAGACCGATGAGGTCGGTGTAATGCCGGCGGAGGAAAGGAGCCCTGGTTCAAGGTGAATGCAAGAAGTGGTGAAGGACGCGGAGATTGGATCGATGATCCTGGAACCTCCGGCTAGTGTTCAGAAGCTACAGACAGCGTTACAGGCGAAAGCGAAGGAAGCGCCTGACTATCGCTTCTATCTACTGTACGACAAGCTGCATCGCAAAGATGTTCTGGAGTACGCCTATCGGTGCTGCAAGGCCAATGCAGGCGCACCGGGGGTGGACCAGCAGGACTTTGCGGACATCGAGGCGTACGGCGAAGAGCGGTGGTTGGGCGAACTGGCGGAGAGACTCCGCAGGAAGACGTATCGAGCTGAGGCGGTGCGACGTGTGTGGATACCGAAGGCGGACGGCAGCAAGCGCCCGCTCGGCGTCCCCTGTATTGCTGACCGGACGGTGATGACGGCCGCGGTGGTGGTGCTTAGCCCCATCTTCGAGGCCGATTTGCCGGACGAGCAGCACGCCTATCGTGCGAACTTCAGTGCCCATACGGCCGTGCGCTCAGTGCGCGGTCTGATCAACACCGGTCATACGAAGATTATCGAAGGGGATCTGGCCGGCTACTTCGATTCCTTACCACATGCCGAGCTACTTAAATCGGTGGCGCGCCGGGTCTGTGACCGGTACGTGCTACATCTGATCAAGATGTGGCTAACCGCTCCGGTGGAGGAAGACGACGGCAGGGGTGGAAAGAAGCGAACGACGCCGAGCAAGGACAGCGGGCGCGGGGTACCGCAGGGTTCTCCGCTCTCACCGCTCCTCGGTAACCTATATATGCGCCGGTTTGTACTGGGCTGGAAGCGGCGCGGAGTGGAGAGCATGCTGAAGGCGAGGATCGTCTCGTACGCCGACGACTACGTCATCTGCTGCAAAGGCGATGTCGATGAGGCATTGGCCGAAATGCGCGAGATGATGCGGCGGCTGAAGCTGACGGTCAACGAAGCCAAGACACGCGTGTGTTACCTGCCGCAGGAGCGATTTGACTTCCTGGGCTACACCTTCGGGCGGTACCACTCGCCGCAGACGGGCCGGGCGATCATATGCCCGTGGCCGTCCAAGCGCAGTGTGCAGCGCCTCATCGGAGCGATCCGGGAGGTGACCGAACGAAGGACGCAGTGGCAGGAGGCCGACGAGGTGGTACGCACGATCAACCGCAAGCTCCTCGGCTGGGCCAACTACTTCAGTCTGGGCGCGACCGGGAAAGCCTACCGCGCGATCAATGAGTACACACCGCGCCGGCTATGCCGGTGGTTATGCCGCAAGCACAAGGTGCGCAACTCGGGGGCGAGTCGCTTCCCGTACGAGTACCTGCACAACACGTTGGGACTCGTCGTGCTCACCACAGTGCCTGCCGACTTTCCGAGAGCGATGGCCTGAGACCTTGTCCGAGAGCCGGATGCGGACCCGCATGTCCGGTTCGATGAGCGGCGACTGGCGACGGCGCCACGGCGCTTCGATTGCGACACCGCCACACGAAAGGGGCGGCAACAGTTGAGGGGTGCCTACCGCAACCGCGCCAGTCGTCGACTCTACCGGAACCAGGCGCCGCGAGCGGTCGCGACCGGCCGCCACAGTCCGATATTTTCAAGTACTTAGCAATCTGGCGCGGGTGCCAAAGGTGGCAAATTAGCATTCGTAATGCGCGGGTCGTAGGTTAAGCGGCGCCTGCCTGATTAGCGCTATGCTCGTTCGCGTCGAATTCAATGGGGAGGTGGACGATGAGGACCGCATTCAAGATTTCACTGGCGGGCGCATTGGGATTTCTTGCCGGCGCATCGGCGATGCAGGTGCTGCATGCGCAGTCCGCTGGCGCGCCGGCCTATTTGGTGGCCAACATTGAGAGCGTGAATGACGCGGCGACATTCGCCCAATACCGGGAGGCAGCAACTAAGTCCTTTACACCGTATGGCGGTCACAGGCTCGTGCGCGATGCCACGCCGGTGCGGCTTGATTCCTCGATCCTACCGGAGGGCAAGATCGTGATCCTGCAATTTCCCAGCATGAAGGCGCTGCAGGACTGGTGGAATTCACCGGCCTATACGGCCGCGCGGCCGCTGCGGGAGCAATCGAGCGTAGTTCGGCTCTTTGCCGTGCAAGGACTACCAACGCCTTAGTCCGCCAGCGCGCAGGCCGCGGCACAATGCGGCACTGACCCAGCTGCCACAATCGGCGCACTCAACGTCGAGCACGACGTTGCTCACGGGTGTCGAGAGCTTCGTGGGTCTCAGGCGTGGGCCGATGGCGGCGGGGGCAGGCGCACCTGCAGCGTTTTGCGCAGATAACTGACGTTGGCTGCGAGCGCATCATCGATGCTACCGGTGCCATCACCGGGTCGCGGCGCGTCAACATCCACCAGCGCCCAGCCTTTCCACTTCTGCGCGCGGATCACCTGGAAGATGCCAGGGAAATCCACGCCACCATAGGCGCCCATCGTGCCCCAGATATTGCCGGCAGCATAGTCCGATGCCGGCGGCGTGGACTTGTTGCCGCGATACTTGGCATAGGTATCCTTCAGGTGGAATTCCGCGATGCGGGGCAGGTAGTCCTTGACGATCTGCACGACGTCCATGCCGCCCAGAACATTATGTCCCGTATCGAGCGTCAGCCAGACATGGGCTGGATCAGTCAGCTCCATGACGCGGCGAAATTCGTGTTCGCGTTCCATCGGGCCCCAGATGTGGGGATGCGGACCCAGGCGCACGCCGTAGGCGATAGTCTGCCTCCCGATTTCGTTGAGCGTTTCGGCAAGCCTCTTGAGCTGATCGTCGCTGGGACCGTTCGCCGGGCGTCCGCCGAGGTTGGTTTTCCAATGATCGCAGCCGCACGGAGCCAGGAAGTCGCGGGCGAAGCTCACCATGTCGGTGACCAGTTCGGCATGGCCTTGTTCACCGAGCCACGGAAACGGACCATTGCCGAACGGGGAAGCGCCGGCGCCTGCGCCGGATCTGGCAGCAGCGGGCGCCGCGGGGGCCGGCGGCGCGCCGCGTCGGGGCAAATCCCCGACGTCAACCAGCGTAATGCCGGCGTCATCGAACAGCCGCTTGAACGCGAGCGGCTGGTCGATGTATTGCCTGGCCTGATCCGAATACGGCTCGAAGCCCTGAAAGCCGTAGCGTTTCATATCGGCGATGATGCGCGGGATATCAGTGATGTCGTGCATGCGCCCGTTGGACCACTCGCCCCAGCTCGAACCGGTGATGCCATAGCGAATATCTGGATTCACCGGATCGAGCGCGTGCGACTCGGCGCCAAAGGCGCGAGCGATCCCAAGGCTGCCCGCCGCGACGGCCACGCCCGAGCAGGCGAGCGCCGAGGTGATGAATTCCCGCCGCTTAAAAGGATGCCCCCGACGATTCGTATTCATGCGCATTGATCCCCTTTTATTTTAGAGTCTGCGGGCTCGATGGGCGCGCCCGTCGGAATGTTGCACGGAAATTCTATGACAAAAGTGTCGCAGCGGCGCGGATAATCGCGCGCAGGTCGGCTGCGGGGTAGCAGCGCAACGGGCTGGCAGCGCATAAATCCCGAATGATTAGTCTTCGTTAATGCGAGGCGCGCTGGACAAGGCGTTCATCGTGACGCACGATGCCCGCGTCTACGCGATCAGGGTCAAACAATAGGCCACGAATCGGGGGGTTAACCATGTCTGGTTTCAGAAGCGCGGTTCTCGGGCTGGCGGTGCTTGGCGCCTCGGCTTTCTCGTTGGTGCGTGCCGCGAGCGACGACGTGCCGCGCTACAAGGTCGATCCCTATTGGCCCCAGGAATTACCCAACAACTGGGTCATGGGTCAGGTGGCCGGAATTTCGGTGGACGGCCAGGATCATATCTGGGTCCTGCAGCGGCCTCGCTCCTCGACCAAGGACGAGCTGGGCGCATCGCAGACCCCGCCGCGCAACGACTGTTGTGTGACGACCCCGGCGGTGCTCGAATTCGACACCGCAGGCAAACTCATCCGCTCCTGGGGCGGTCCGGGGTTCGTGCCGGACTGGCCCAGCGGCGAACACGCGATCTTTGTCGACAAGGGCGGCAACGTCTGGATCAGCGGTTCCAGCGTGGATGATCGGCAGGTGCTCAAATTCACACCCGAGGGCAAGCAGCTGCTGGAAATCGGCCGCAAGTCCAAGGAGCGCAAGAATAACCAGGACACCACAATGCTCGGTCGTGTGGCCGGCATTGATGTCGACGATGCGGGCCACGAGGTCTATCTGGCCGACGGGTACCTGAACAACCGCATCGTCGTCTTCGATTCGAATACCGGAGCGTTCAAGCGCGGCTGGGGTGCCTACGGCATTGCGCTGAGCGAAGTCACAAACACGATCGAGGGCGTCGAAGGAGATGTGCCCGCGGCCGGCTCGATTCCGCCCTACGCACCCGGGGACCCGCCCGACAAGCAGTTCCGCTCCCCGGTGCATTGCGTGCGGCTGTCGGCCGATGGCCTGGTCTATGTATGCGATCGGCACAACAATCGCGTCCAGGTCTTTACGAAGCAGGGCAAGTACGTGTCGGAGTTCTTCCTGCGCACCAACACGCTGGGCAACGGCTCGACTTGGACGCTGACTTTCTCGCGCGACCCGCAACAGAAATACCTGTTCGTCGTGGATGGCGAGAACAACCGGATCGCGATCGTTCGCCGCAGCGATGGGGTCGAGGTCGGAAGCTTCGGGCACAGCGGCCGCAACGCCGGCCAGTTCCACTGGGTGCACCAGATTGGGATCGATTCGAAGGGCAATCTCTATACCGGCGAGGTGGACACCGGTAAGCGCGTGCAGAAATTCATCCTGCAGCATTAGCTGGTTTGACCGCGGACGCGGCACCCCTGGCGTGCCGCGGCCGCACGCCAGGTATCCGTGAAGTGGCGACTTACTTTGTATCGGGCGTGTATACGGGACTGTTGGGGTCCTTCTGCGTATAGCGGGTGGTTTTCATCGGCCCCACTCCGACCAGTAGCAGCAGGCACGGACCGGTCTCGGCCTTGGCTCCATCCCAATGAATGGTATCGGCGACATCGGTGACGAAGCTGCCGGCCGGAACCGGATACATGTTGCCCTTATCGTAGGTCGTGCTTGAGCTCACCCACCAGGTACCCGACACGACATAGATATACCGCACGGTCGAATGGAAATGCGGCGTGCTATTGGCGCCGGGGTTCCATTTGATTAGCACGCCGTAGATCCCAGGCTGATCCGGATCACCGAACAGCGGCGCCTGCTGCTCGTGCGCCGGGTCCCCTTTCCACTTAATGTCCTTGCCGAACACGATCGGGATATGCGTTGGGTCGGGCAGTGGAACCGACGTCGCGGTCGGACCGGCGCTCATCAGCTGGTCCTGGGTTTGCGAAAACAGCGGGGTAGCCAGCAAAAGGCTGGAGGCCCCGAGGGCTATCAAGGGGAATAGACGCATGGCAGCTGCTCCTTAGTACTTTAGATCGTGTAGTGCGGCCCCGTATGTACCGCTACTTCAGCCGATTCTGAATCCTGGCGCTGCCTGCGAGCGCACACGGCTCGTCGCGGTCGCCTCCCGGCGCACCCGAGACCGCGATAGCGCCGATCATCTGTTCGCCGACCACGATTGGGATGGCCCCTTGGCGCGGCGGACCGACCTGCGGATCGGCCGCGAGCTGCGCCATGAAGGACGAATCAGCGCTGGCCTTCGCGGCCGCTGCGCCGCTGGTCGTCTTGTACTTGATTACGGTCTGCGCCTTTCCCATTGCAATGCGCTGTGTTATCGCAGCCGCGCCATCACCCGAGATCATCGTGATTGGTACGCCAGCCGCATCGACGACCAGCGCGGTCACCTTGAAGTTCGTCAGCAGGCAGGTTGC
>JBEKUL010000071.1:0-16013 GCA_049515055.1 Steroidobacteraceae bacterium
AGGACATTGCCCCCGATGACGCGGCTACTTTCGACATGATCTGCCGCGCCGAGACTGTGGGTGTATTCCAGATCGAGTCGCGCGCCCAGATGAGCATGCTGCCGCGCTTGCAGCCGCGCTGCTTCTACGACCTCGTGATCGAAGTGGCGATCGTGCGGCCCGGTCCGATCCAGGGCGACATGGTGCATCCATATCTGCAGCGGCGCGCCAATCCGCAGAGCGTGACCTATCCGAGCGAGGCGCTGCGATCCGTGCTGCAGCGGACCCTCGGCGTGCCGATCTTCCAGGAGCAGGTCATGCAGATCGCGATCGTCGCGGCGGACTTCACTCCGGGGGAGGCCGATGGACTGCGCCGTGCCATGGCGGCCTGGAAACGCCGCGGCGGACTCTCGCCCTACCGCGAGCGGCTGCTCACGGGCATGGCGAACAAGGGCTATTCGAGCCAGTTCGCCGAGCAGATCTATCGGCAGATTCTCGGCTTTGGCGAATACGGCTTTCCCGAATCACACGCAGCCTCCTTCGCACTGCTGACCTATGTCTCGAGCTGGCTCAAATGCCATGAGCCCGCCGCCTTCGCAGCAGCCCTCATCAACAGTCAGCCCATGGGATTTTATGCGCCCGCCCAGATCACGCAGGAATTGCGCCACCGCGGCGTGAGCGTGTTGCCGGTCGATGTGACGCTCAGCGACTGGGAATGCACGCTCGAGCCTGAGCCCCCGCTGCACGCCCCGGCGTTGCGCCTGGGTTTGCGCCTGGTGCGCGGCCTGCTCGAGGCCGATGGCCAGCGCATCGTAGCCGAGCGCGCGCAGCGAGCGTTCGCCAGCATCGATGAGCTCGGTGCGCGCGCGCGGCTCTCGCGACGCGCATTGCAGATGCTCGCCGCCGCCGGCGCGCTCGCTGCCCTGAGCGTACATCGGCACGAAGCGCATTGGCGTGCGCTCGGCGTGGAGGAGCTGCCTGCGCTGATCGAAGGCCTCGCGGCCAGCGAAGCGCCGGTGAGCTTGCCGCAGCCGACCGAGAGCCAGAACATCCTGGCCGATTATCGGCATCTGGGACTCACCAGCGGCCGCCATCCGCTCGCCCTGTTGCGCCCGGCGCTCTCGCGCCGGGGATTTCGCAGCAGCAGCGAGCTGCAGCGGCTGCCCGATGGGATCGAGGTGCGCGTCGGCGGCCTGGTCACGCATATGCAGCAGCCCTCGACGGCCTCGGGCGTGGTGTTCGCCTCGCTGGAGGATGAAACCGGCATCGTCAACGTGATTCTCTGGCCCAGCGTATTCAACGCGCAGCGCCGCTGTGCGCTCGAGTCCAGTCTGCTCGTGATCGAAGGCGAGCTGCAAAGACGCGATCGGGTTGCCCATGTGATCGCGCGACGGCTGCACAATGCTTCGCACTGGCTCGGTAATCTCGAGCGCGATTCCCGCGACTTTCACTGACTGCCCCTCCCCGGCCGGCGCACTAGCTGGACTGGCGCAGCAGCTGAATATTGCCGCCCGCGGCGGTCGTATCGATGCTCACCGTGCGCTCCGTCATGAAGCGCGCCAGATAATGCGGGCCGCCGGCCTTCGGACCGGTGCCCGACAGACCCTCGCCGCCAAAGGGCTGCGCGCCGACCACGGCGCCGATCATCGAGCGGTTCACATAGAGATTGCCGACCTGCGCTTCGCGCCGGAGAAGCTCCGTATGCTGACCCAGACGCGTCTGCAATCCCATGGTCAGCCCATAGCCGCTCGCATTGATGCGCGCGAGGGTCTGTTCGAGCTCACCGGTCCGCCAGGTCACGACATGCAGTACGGGCCCGAATAATTCCTCGCGCAGATCCTCGATGCGCTGTAGTCGCACGAGCGTCGGGGCCACGTAATGACCGCCAGCGCACTGGCGTGGCAAGGTGCAGCGATACAGCAGCTGCTCCGCGCTCAGGCCCCTCACGTAGCCCTCCAGCGCCTCCTGGGCCTGCGCATCGATGACGGGGCCGACATCGGTGTCGAACTGCGTTGGATCCCCGATGCGCAACAAAGCCATCGCGCCGGTGAGCAGCTGCAACGCAGATTCGGCGATGTCCTCCTGCAGACACAACAGCCGCAGTGCCGAGCAGCGCTGGCCGGCACTCTGAAATGCCGACACCATCGCATCGCCAATCGCACGTTCCAGCAGTGCGCTCGAATCCACGATCATCGCGTTGAGTCCGCCGGTCTCGGCAATCAGCGGCACGAGCGGCCGGCCCTCACCGGTGAGCAGACTGCGAGCGATACGCCGAGCGCTCTGCAGCGAGCCCGTGAAGGCCACGCCCGCGAGCCGGGGCTCGGCCGTGATCGCGGCCCCGAGCTCATCCCCGCCCGGCAGCAATGCCATCACGTCGGGCGGTACACCGGCCTGCAGCAGCAAGCGCACGGCCGCGGCGGCGATCAGCGGGGTCTGCGGCGCCGGCTTGGCGATGACCGCATTGCCGGTCACCAGGGCAGCGCTGATCTGTCCGAGGAAAATGGCCAACGGAAAATTCCAGGGACTGATGCATGCAAAGAGGCCGCGCGCGGCCCAATGCAATTCGTTGCGCTCGCCGGTAGGCCCGGGTAGTGCGAGCGGCGCGAGCGTGCCGCGCGCCTGCGCCGCGTAGTAGCGGCAGTAGTCGACGGCTTCGCGCACCTCCGCCAGTGCATCGGTTACGGTTTTGCCGGCCTCGCGTATCGCCAGCGCCATGAACGGCTCGCGTTGGCTCTCGAGCAAGTCCGCGGCGCGCTCCAGGCAGCCCGCACGCTCACCGGGGCTGCGCGCAGCCCAGTGCGGTTGCGCGGCTTGGGCGCGATCGAAGGCCTCGCGAACCTGCCCGGCAGTGCCTTGCACCACCGTGCCGATCGTGCGCTCGAGCGCGGCAGGTTCGTACACTGAGACGGCGCAGCCCGCGCACTCGCGCCCGCCGATGATCGGGGTAGCCTGCCACGATTGCGCCCAGCTCGCCGCCAGTGCACCGCGCAGGCGCTCGGTCTCGACGAGGTCCGAGAAATCGATACCGGCGCAGTTACGACGGTCAGCAAACAGGTTCAACGGCTTCACGATCGCCTCATCGTGCGGCCAGCGGGCCGCTTGCACTGCAGTGACCGGATCGCTCAGCAGCGACTCATCGAGCATGCTCGATTGCGCGAGCCGATGCACAAACCCGGCGTTGGCCCCGTTCTCGAGGATGCGACGCACAAGATACGGCAGCAACTCGGCGGTGTTGCCGACCGGCGCGTAGACGCGGCAACGCACCTGCTCGCTCGCGATCAGCGGCTCGTACAGTCCGGCGCCCATGCCATGCAGGCGCTGAAATTCAAAATCGCGCCGCGCACCGACCCAGTGCAGGACACTCGCGACGCTGTGCGCGTTATGGGTCGCGAAGGCCGCATACAACCGGGGCTCGGCCAGCAGACGCCGGGCGCAGGCCAGATAGCTCACGTCGGTCGCGGCCTTGAGCGTGTAAACAGGGAATTCGGCGAGACCGAGCTCCTGCGCGCGTTTGATCTCAATGTCCCAGTAGGCGCCCTTGACCAGGCGTACGCAAAGGCGCTGGCCGCTCGTGCGTGCGAGCTCGGCAATGCGCTCGATCGCGGCCGCGGCGTGCACGTGATAGGCCTGCACGGCGATTCCCAGGCCCTCCCAGCCGCGCAGGCTGCGATCTCCTGCCACGCGCGCGAGAATATCCAGCGCCATCTCCAGACGCTCGCTTTGCTCAGCGTCGATGGTCAGGCCGATGTTGCACGCCGCAGCCGCGCGCGCGAGCTCGGTCAGGATCTGGGCGAGTTGCGGCACCGCGTGCGCACGCTGCAGCGGCTCATAGCGCGCGTAGAGCGCCGATAGCTTGACTGATATGCCATCACGCTCGCTGATGCCGGTCCCCGCGTGAGCCGCCGCGCCCACGCGCGCGATCGCGCGCTCGTAGGCCGAGCGATATCGATCCGCATCCGCCTGTGTGCACGCGGATTCGCCCAGCATATCGAAGGAGTAGCGATACTGGTGCGAGCTGCCACGTCGCGAGCGTGCAAGGGCCCGCTCGATGTCGCGTCCAAATATAAAATGGCCCGCCAGCGCGTACAGCGTCAGACTCACCAGCGGTCGCAAGAAGCGCGCGCGCCGCACCGGTTCGGCACCGAGCCATGCGCGTGCGAGCATCAGCGCGCGCGTGAGCGCATTGACCTGCCAGCGCGATGAGGCGCCGCGATGGGCGCTCCAGTTGCCCGCGGCAAGCTTCTCGGAGAGCAGCTCGAGCGCGGTGAGCCGGTCCGGAATGCGCAAATACGCCTCGGCCAGCGTCAGCAGTGCGAGTCCTTCGGGCGTGCCGATGCTGTACTGCTGCAGCAGGCAATCGATCCAGCGCTGCGAGAGCGCTGCGCGTTGCGCGCGTACCAGCTGCGCAGCCCGATCGCGAATCGCCGGCGCATCGCGCGGCTCACAGCCCGCCGCCGCCAACAGCGCCGCCCAATCGGCTTGCGCTTGCGGCCTCATCTGCCCTCGCGCGCCTGCCCGCGCCTTTAGGTCTGGGCCGACAGATGCGGCCAGGCGGCGCGCAAGTACAGCACCATCGAGATCAGTGTGAGCACAGCAGCCAGCACCGTGAGCCATTGGCCCAGCATATAGATCGGTAACCCCAGTAGCGGATGGCGAAACAAAAGCATCGTCAGACCGACCATCTGCACGATGGTCTTGACCTTGCCGATGCGCGAGACCGCCACGGCCGTGCGCTGGCCGATGCCCGCCATCCATTCGCGCAACGCCGAAATCGCGATCTCGCGACCGATGATCACCACCGCGGTCAGCACCATGACCGCGCTGGCATCGCGGCTGACGATCAGCACGAGTGCCACCGCGACCATGAGCTTGTCGGCCACCGGATCCAGAAAGGTACCCAGGCGAGTGGTCTGCCCGAGCCGGCGCGCCAGATAGCCGTCGAGCGAATCGGTAATGGCCGCGGCCGCGAACAACAAGCCGGCGATCGGATCGGCCAGACTGTTCGGGTCGTGACCGCCGAATACGAACAGCACGACGATCAGCGGGATCGCCACGATGCGCAGCCAGGTCAGGATGTTCGGCAAGTTCCAGATCATCAGGCCCCCGGATGCAGATGATCATAGATCGAACGCGCCATGGACGCGCCGACGCCCGGAACTTTTTCCAAATCCGCGACACCCGCACGCATGACCCCCTGCAGTCCGCCAAAGTGCGTCAGCAGCGCCCGTCGCCGGGCCGGCCCGAGCCCGGGCACGGCCTCGAGCACCGACTCGCGATAGCGTCGAGCCCGCCGGCGCCGATGCCCGGTGATGGCAAATCGATGCGCTTCATCGCGCACGCGTTGAATGAAGTGCAGCGCTGCACTGTCGGGCTCGAGCACGATCGGCGTGCTCTCGCCGACGCGGTGCAAGCGCTCCTGCCCGACCCTGCGATCGGCTCCCTTGGACACACCGACGAGCTCCAGGCCCTGCACACCGGCCTGCGCGAGCCCGGCAAGTGCGGCCTCGACCTGTCCGGCGCCGCCGTCGATGAGCAGCAGATCGGGCCGCGGACGCTCGCCGGCGGCGATGCGCAGCCCATGCCGGTGCAGCGCCTGTTGCAGGGCGCCGTAATCATCCCCCGCGGTGACGCCCTCGATGTTGTAGCGCCGGTATTCGCGCTTGCGCGGCCCGTCCGCGGCAAACACGATGCAGGAGGCGACCGTGCCCTCCCCGGCCGTGTGGCTGACGTCGAAGCATTCGATGCGCTCGGGAGGCGCACTCAGGCGCAATACGCGCGCGAGCACTTGCAGTCCGGCGAGCGCCGCCTCGGCCTGCGCGTGACGCATGCGCAAGGCGTTGCGGGCATTGTCCTGGGCCTGCTGGACCCATTTCAGCCCTAGCCCATGGTGCGGCACGCGCAACTGCAAGGCACGCGTGCGCCCGCCCAGCGCCTCGATCAGTGCTTCGCGGTCGGGCAACTCCATATTAATGAGCACCTCGGGCGGTATGCTCTCGCGGCCGTAGTAGAGCATCAGGAAAGCCGCCAGCGTCTCGCCCGGCTCGCTGAGCGCGCTGGCCGGAAAGAAGCTCGCCGTGCCCAGGTTCTGGCCTTCGCGCACCGGCAGCACGCAGATCGCATACTGTCCGGGCTCCCCCGCGAGCGCGATCACATCGGTATCGGTGGGCCGGCGCGCCTGGGCGATCTGCTGCGCACGGATCTCCTGCAGCTCGCGCAATTGATCGCGCAGCCGCGCCGCCTGCTCGAACTGCAGGGCGCCGGCGGCCTCATCCATGCGCCGCTGCAGATCGGCGACGACCTCGACATCGCGGCCCTCGAGCACCCCGATCGCCCCCTCGACATCGCCCCTGTAGTCCTCGCGGCTGATCAGGCCGACGCAGGGCGCCGAGCAGCGCCCGATCTGATATTGCAGGCATGGCCGAGTGCGATTGGCGAAGAACGAATCGCGGCAGTTGCGGATGCGGAACACCTTTTGCAGATGCTGCAGCACTTCCCTGACGGCGTAAGCGCTCGCAAAGGGGCCGAACAGGCGAGCGCCGCGCTGTCTTGGTCCGCGATAGAACTGCAGCCGCGGAAACTCGTGATTGGGCTGATACAGGATGTAAGGAAAGGACTTGTCGTCGCGCAGGATGATGTTGTAGCGCGGGCGCTGGGCCTTGATCAGATTGCTCTCGAGCAGCAGCGCCTCGGTCTCGGTGTTGACCACCGTGACCTCGATGCGCGCGATTCGCGCCACCAGTGTGGCGACCTTGGGCGAGAGGCCGCTGCGGACAAAATAACTGCCGACCCGATCTCGCAGCCGCGCCGCCTTGCCGACATAGAGCAGCTCGCCGTCCGCATCGTACATGCGATAGACGCCCGGTCGCTGCGGCAACGAGGCTACAAAGCCCTTGGCATCGAATTCGCGTTCACTCATGGCGGCCGGCGCGGGCCGAAGAATCAGCGTGCCCTCGCAGTCCTCAGGACTGCCGTGCGCTGCGATCGGCGATCAGCAGCGCGAGCTCGAGCGCCTGCTCGTAGTTCAGTCGCGGATCGACCTGCGAGCGATACGCGCGCTGCAGGTCCGAGTCGGTCAGGCCGCGAGCCCCGCCCGTGCATTCCGTGACATCCTCGCCGGTGAGCTCGATATGCACGCCGCCGAGGTACGAGCCGTGTTCGGCATGGATGCGAAACGCGAGGTCGAGCTCCCCGAGGATGTTCTCGAAGCGCCGTGTCTTGAGCCCGCCCGTGCTGGTCTCGGTGTTGCCGTGCATCGGGTCGCAGCACCAGAGCACCGACTGACCCGTGCGCCGCACCGCCTCGATCGCCCGCGGCAGGGACTTCTCGATCTCGCGCACGCCATAGCGGTGAATCAGCGTGAGGCGGCCGGGCTGATTCTGCGGATTGAGCACGGCCACCAGTTGCTGCAGCCACTGCTCGCTCATCGCAGCGCCGATCTTCACGCCGATCGGATTGGAAATGCCGCGAAAGTATTCGACATGTGCGGCATCGATCTGCGCCGTGCGCATCCCGATCCAGGGCATATGCGTGGAGAGGTTGTACCAGCGATTCTGGCGCGCGATGAAGCGCGTCTGAGCCTGCTCGTACAGCAGATGCAGGCCCTCGTGGCTGGCGTAGAAGTCCACGCGCGTGGCCTCGTGTACACGCTTGCCGCTGAGGGATTCGAAGAAATCCAGCGCATCGCCGATGGAACGCGCGGTGCGCTCGTAGGCCTCGCGCAGCGGCGCGTGGCGCATGAAGCCAAGCTCCCAATATTCCGGGTGATGCAGATCGGCGAAGCCCCCATCGACCAGCGCGCGCACGAAATTCAGGGTGAGGGCGGCGCGCTCGTAACCGCGCAGCAGCAGCTGCGGGTCGGCGCGGCGTGCCTCAGCCGTGAATTCCGGCCGATTGACCAGATCGCCTCGATACGCCGGCAAGGTCAGCCCCTCGCGCGTCTCGGTATCGGCTGAGCGCGGCTTGGCGTACTGGCCAGCCATGCGCCCCACGCGCACCACCGGGCGCTTCATGCCCGATAGCAATACCAGGCTCATCTGCAACAGCACTTTGAGCTGCTTGGCGATACGATCAGACTCGCAATCCTCGAAGCTCTCCGCGCAATCGCCTCCCTGCAGCAGGAAGCCCTCGCCGCGCTGTACGGCTGCAAGGCGCTCGCGCAAATTCTCGATTTCCCACGAGACCACGATCGGGGGCAGGCGCGCGAGATCGGCCAGCACCCGGCTCAGGGCGGCGGCATCGTCGTACAGCGGCTGCTGCGTGGCCTGGCGCGACTGCCAGCTCGCCGGATGCCAGGAATTGCTGTCGGTGGAGCGCATGAGTCAATGCTAACACGCGGCGCGCGCCGCGTTCTCAGCGCGCGGCTTCGTCTGATTTTGCAGCACGCCAGAGCTCATCCCACTGCGTGCTCGAGAGCTCATCGAGGATCAGGCCGCGCTCACGGGCCTGCCGCTCCATCGACTCGAAGCGCTGCTCGAACTTCAAAGAGGCCGCGCGCAGCGCCTCTTCGGCGTCGAGCTCCAGATGACGCGCCCAATTGGCGATGGTAAAGAGCAGATCCCCGAGCTCCTCGCTCACGCGCGCGCCGTGCCCAGCGCGCAGGGCCTGATCGACTTCCGCGAGCTCCTCATCGATCTTGGCGCGCACCTGCTCGGGCCGCTCCCAATCAAATCCGACCCGTCGGGCGCGTCGCCCGAGCTTGGCCGCGCGCGCGAGCCCCGGCAGTGCTCGCGGCACGTCGGCGAGCGTTGCCTTGGCGCCCTGCGCCAGGCGTTCGGCGGCCTTTTGCGCTTCCCAGGACAGGTGCAATTGCGCGAGCTCGACCGGCCGCGGTTGGGCGAACACGTGCGGATGGCGCCGTACGAGCTTGTCGCGGATGCTGCGTACGACGGCTGCGAAATCGAAGCGACCCAGCTCCTCGGCCAGGCGCGCGTGAAATACGATTTGAAACAAAAGATCACCGAGCTCGTCGCGCAGCCGCTCCAGGTCAGCGCGCGCGATCGCATCGGCCACCTCATAGGCTTCTTCGATCGTGTAGGGCGCGATGGTCGCAAAACTCTGCGTGCGATCCCACGGACAGCCGGACTGCGGATCACGCAGGGCGCGTATGAGTGCGAGCAGCGCCTCGATCTCATCGCCCGCCTCGCTCACAGTTTGCTCCCGGCGACGAGCTCACACAGATTGACCAGGATGCCGGCGGTCGCGCCCCAGATACGGCGCTCGCCGAAGGGCAGCTCCCAGAGCTCGAGCTCCAGCCCGTGCAGGCTGCGCCGGCGCGTGCGATAACTGCTGCGCGCCAAGGCGAAAGCCAGAGGCAGCTCAAACACCTCAGCGACCTCATTGCTGTCGAGCCGCAGCGTGAAGTGCGGCTGCACCAGCGCCACCACTGGGGTCACGCGGTAGCCGCTTTGCACGATGTGATCGGGCAAGAAGCCGATCGGCTCGATGGAGGAGGCCTGAATGCCAATTTCCTCGCGCGTCTCGCGCAGCGCCGCAGCGGCCAGATCCAGATCATCGGGCTCGAGTCTGCCGCCCGGAAAACTGATCTGACCGGCATGGTCTCGCAGGCCCGTCGAGCGCAGCGTCAGCAGCAGGCTCGGGCCCTGCGCATGCAGCACGATGGGCAGCAGTACGGCCGCGGCACGCAGCGTTGCCGGCAGGCGCGCGCGCAGCTCGCGCTGCAGCTCAGCGGACAAGGGAGCCGTGAGTGCGCCCAGATAACTGCGATCGAGCCGATGATCCGGCGCCGGCAACAGCGCGCGGCGCAGGCGCGCGCACCAGTCGGTCGGCAGTGCGGGCTGCGCCGCCTGCTCGCTCGCGGCCACCGCCTTAGCCGGAGCCCCCGCCCGAGCGGCCCTTGATGCCCCCGCGGGTCAGCTGGGCCGGATCGAGCAGCGCATCCAATCGCTCGCGCGGCAGTCCTGTCTCGCGCGCGGCCACCTCGCGGATCGGCCGCCCCTCCGCATAGGCTTGCTTGGCGATGGCGGCTCCCTTCTCATAGCCGATCACCGGATTGAGGGCAGTCACGAGGATCGGATTGCGCTCGAGCACCTCCGCCAGGCGTGCCCGATTGACCTTAAAGCCCGCGATCGCCTGATCAGCCAGCAGGCGCGTGACGTTGGCCAGCAGCCGCAGGCTCTCGAGCAGATTGTAGGCGATCACGGGCAGCATCACGTTGAGCTGAAAGTTGCCCGACTGCCCGGCGATCGTGATGGTCGCATCATTACCGATCACCTGCGCGGCGACCATGGCCGTGGCCTCGGCAATCACCGGGTTGATCTTGCCCGGCATGATGCTGCTGCCCGGCTGCAACGCCGGCAGCGTGATCTCGGCCAGGCCCGCCAGCGGGCCGCTGTTCATCCAGCGCAGATCATTGGCGATCTTCGTGAGGCTCACAGCCACCACTTTGAGCTGGCCTGACAGCTCCACCGCGGTGTCCTGCGCGGAGAGTGATTCGAAGAAATTTCGGCTCGGCTCAAACTCGATGCCGGTCAGCGCGCGCAACTGCGCGCAGAATGTGGCGGCGAATTGCGGGTGCGCATTGATGCCGGTACCGACCGCAGTACCGCCCTGTGCCAGCGCGTGCAGACGCGGCTCGACCGCGCGCAGCCGCGCCGCGCCGTTCTCGATCTGCGTGCGCCAGCCGGACAGTTCCTGAGCGAGCGTGAGCGGCATGGCGTCCATCAAATGCGTACGCCCGGTCTTGACCACCTCGCTGAGCTCGCGCTCGCGCAGCCCCAGCGCGTCGGCCAGATGCTGCAGCGAAGGCAGCAATTGCTCGCGCAACAGCAGCGCCGCACTGACGTGGATCGCGCTCGGTATGACGTCGTTGCTGCTCTGGCCCATGTTGATCTGATCGTTCGCGTGGGCGGCTACGCCTTCACGCGCCGCGAGGTGCGCGATGACCTCATTGATATTCATGTTGCTGCTGGTGCCCGAGCCGGTCTGAAACACATCGATCGGGAACTGCGCATCCCAGGCGCCACTGGCGATCTGCTGCGCGGCCCGCTCGATGCCGGCGGCGATGCCGCGCTCCAGCAGTCCGAGCTCGGCGTTGGCCGCCGCTGCGGCCTGTTTGATCAGTGCGAGCGCGCGAATGAAAGCGCGCGGCAAAGTCAGCCCGCTGATCGGGAAATTCTCAATCGCACGCTGTGTCTGCGCGCCCCAGAGCGCATCGGCCGGTACGCGCAGCTCACCCAGGCTGTCGCGTTCAATACGATAGGGTGAGTTCATGATCGATTGGTTTGGACTTGTTGCGTTATGATGATCAGTCTAACATTTCAATCAAACGCCGCATCTGTATGGAACCCTCTGCCCTCAGCGCGCTCTCGCCGGTGGACGGCCGCTACGCCGCTGCGGTCGAGCCGCTGCGCGAGTATCTGTCCGAGGCGGCGCTGATCCGCGAGCGCATCCGGGTCGAGGCGCTTTGGTTCGAATGTCTGACGGCGGCGCCGGCGAAGCTGCTGCGCGAACCCTTGTCCGCGGCGGTACGCGCGCGCGCCGCGGCGCTGGCGCAGGATCCGGGCCCGCAGGCCGCGGCCGCGGTCAAGGCCATCGATCAGCGCATCAATCATGACGTCAAGGCCGTGGAATATTACGTGCGCGATGCGCTTGGCGCGGCCGGCGCGAGCCCGGCGCTGCTCGAGCTCGTGCACTTCGGCTGCACATCCGAGGACATCAACAATCTGAGCTACGCGCGCCTCGTGCGCGCTGCGCGCAGCGCCGTGCTGCTACCCGAGCTGCGCGCGATCGGCGCGCAGCTGCGAGGCATGGCCGAAGTACATGCCGAGCTGCCGATGCTCGCACGCACGCACGGGCAGAGCGCGAGCCCGACCACTTTCGGCAAGGAGATGGCGAACGTCGGCGCGCGCGTGCAGCGCGCGCTGCAGCGGCTCGAGGCGGTGCCGGTCCTGGCCAAGTGGAACGGTGCGGTCGGCAACTTCAACGCCCACGTGGCCGCGCGGCCGGAGCTGGACTGGCTCGCATTGAGTCAGAAATTCATCGAGTCGCAGCAACTAGCGTGGAATGCCTACAGCACGCAGATCGAACCGCACGATTGGATTGGCGAGTTTTGCGATGCCTGCGCCGCACTCAACGTGATACTCATCGATCTGAGTCGCGATCTGTGGGGCTACATCTCGCTGGGCTATCTGCGCCAGGCATCGCTGCGCGGGGAGGTCGGCTCCTCGACCATGCCGCACAAAATAAACCCGATCGACTTCGAGAACGCCGAGGGCAATTTCGGTATGGCCAACGCTATGCTGCGCTTCTTCGCCGACAAGCTGCCGATCTCGCGCTGGCAGCGCGATCTGAGCGACTCGACGGTGCTGCGCAACCTCGGCGTGGCGCTCGGCCACAGCCTGATCGGCTGGCGCTCGCTGCAGCGCGGTCTGGACAAGCTCAGTCCGGACCGCGTGCGCATGGCCGAGGATCTCGAGGGTGCTTATGAGGTCATCGGCGAGGCGATCCAGAGTGTCTTGCGCGCCGCGGGCGTGCCCAACGGTTACGAGTTGCTCAAGGATTTCACACGCGGTCAACGCATCGATGCAGCCGCGATGAGCGCCTTCATCGCCACGCTGCCGTTGAACGCCGCCGAGCGCGCGCGCCTGCAGGGGCTGCGGCCGGCAGATTATGTTGGATTGGCCGCCCAGCTGGCGCGACGCTTTGTCGCGGGCGCGGGCTGAGGGGGGCTGTAATGACCGGATTCGTTAGCCCGCTCACACAGCCAGCGCCAGAAAACGTGAAGCGGTTGGCGCTGCGTGGGCAGCTGCTGTCTCTAACATCCCCCCAAACCAGCTTTCGCAACCGGGGAAACGGTGGCAGCACCCAGGGAAAATCGTCCGACCGCTGCGGCGCGCCTGTCGAGCTTCGGGCTCGAGGATGCTCCGATGCCAGCCCCCGTGCTCGCCGAGCGCGCGAGCGCGCCGGAAACGCTGCATGTGCTGAGCACCATCGATGAGGTGCGCACGGCCACCGAGCATGTCGCGGCGAGCGGCCGGCGCCTGATCTCGATCATGACTCCGGATCTGGAGCCCGAGATCTACGATCAGCCCGCGTTTCTCGAAATCATTAAACGCTTTGTGCTCGGCCGCAGCTTCGCCAAGGTGCGCATCCTGATGCGCGATCAGGCGCGCGTGGGCCACGGCGCAAACCGCTTCATGGCCATGGCGCACCGGCTCACCAGCTATCTGGAAATCCGTCTGCGCGCTCCGCAGTACCGCGAGCTCACCGCCGCCTACTGCATCAGCGATGATCGGGGCATTGTCTATCGCGTGCGGGCCGATCGTGCCGAAGGCATCGCCGGGCTGAACAATCCGCCCATCGCGCGCCAGTATCTGCAGGAATTCGACGCCATCTGGCAGGCCAGCGCCACCGAGGAGCGCGACGTGCGGGTGGCGCGCCGCTGATTCGCGCCCCCCTCGACAGCGCTGCGCGGTATCCTGCCGCATGGTCTGGAGGCCCGAGGTCACGGTCGCGGCGGTCATCGAGCGTGAGGATCGCTTTCTGCTGGTCGAGGAGCGCATCCGCGGCCGCCGGGTCTTCAATCAGCCGGCAGGTCACCTCGAAGACGGCGAGACTCTGGTGCGCGCGGTCGCGCGCGAGGTACTGGAGGAGACCGCCTGGGGATTCGAGCCGCAATGGCTGCTCGGAATCTATCTCTGGCGCAGCCGGCGCGGCCGCAGCACGCTGCGCTTCGCCTTCAGCGGCGCACTGCGCGAGCTCGATACGACTCGCACGCTCGACGCGCCGATCATTGCAACGCACTGGCTCACACGCGCGCAGGTGCTCGAGCGCGCGGCGCGGCTGCGCACACCGCTGGTAGTGCGCTGTATCGATGATTATCTGGCCGGCAGCCGCTTGCCGCTGGGCGCACTTACATCGATGGTTGACGCCGCTACAATGGCCGCATGGGAGCCTCAACCTCCGTCCGCGTGATCGTGGGTCTGTCCGGCGGCGTCGATTCGGCCGTCGCCGCATTGCTGTTGCGCGAGGCGGGCTACGAAGTGCACGGGCTCTACATGAGCAACTGGGACGAGGATGACGCGTACTGCACCCAGGCGCAGGACTACCAGGATGCGCGTGCGGTAGCGCAGGAGCTCGGGATCGTGCTGCACCGGGTGAACTTTGCGCAGCAGTATCGCGAGCGCGTATTCCAGTACCTGCTGCAGGAATACCGCGCCGCGCGCACACCCAACCCCGACGTGCTGTGTAATCGAGAAATCAAATTCGGTCTGTGTCAGCGCTATGCCAGGCGCCTGGGCGGCGCGTTGTTTGCAACCGGGCACTATGCGCGCCGCCTGGATGCGAGCGACGGACCGGCCCTCTATCAGGCACACGACAGGGACAAGGATCAGTCCTATTTTCTGCACGCGGTGGAGCGCTCATGCCTGCAGCGCGTGCTGTTTCCGCTGGGCGAGTGGCATAAGCGGCGGGTGCGCGAGCGAGCGCGCCGTGCGGGCCTGCCGGTGCACGACAAGCCCGACAGTACCGGCATCTGCTTCATCGGCGAGCGCCCGTTTGCGCAATTCCTGAGCCGCTATATCAAGAGCGAGCCCGGTCCGATCGAGAGCCTCGACGGGCGCGTTCTCGGGCGCCACGGCGGTCTGGCCTTCTACACACTCGGCCAGCGCGCGGGACTGGCACTCGGCGGCGCGCGCGGCTGCGCCGAGGAGCCCTGGTACGTGGCGCGCAAGGAGCCGGCGCGCAACGCGCTGCTGGTCGTGCAGCGCCACGAGCAGCAGCGTCTGGAGTCGAGCGCGATCGGTACCGCGCAGCTGCACTGGCTGAGCACGCCACGCCACGGCGTCTTCCCGGCGCAGGTCAGACTGCGCCACCGCCAGCCGACGCAGTCAGCGCAGGTCCATGTACAAGGCGACGGCAGCGCGCAGATCGTCTTCGAGCAGCCGCAGCGCGCGGCGACGCCGGGACAGTTCGCCGTCATCTACGAGGCCGACCGCTGTCTTGGCGGCGGCGTGGTCGAGCGCGCCGAGCTCGACTCCTGACTCGCGACGCGCTGGCTGCATATCGGGCCGCAGCCGCCCCCGATATAATTCCGCCTCGCCATTTAGCGCTGCGCCACGCGGGTGGGGAGCCGGAGAGACCATGATCGATTCCTTCAAGACGCACACTACGCTGCTATCGGGTGCGAAGTCCTATGGCATCTGGAGTCTGCCGGCGCTGGGCGCGAAGAAGGTCGCACGCCTGCCCTATGCGCTGAAGATTCTGCTGGAGAACCTGCTGCGCTTCGAGGATGGCGTGAACGTCACACGCGCGGATATCGAGGCCGTGCTCAACTGGGACCCCTCGCTGCGGCCCAGTCACGAGATCGCCTTCACGCCGGCGCGCGTGATCATGCAGGACTTCACCGGCGTGCCGGCCGTGGTGGACCTCGCGGCGATGCGCGAGGCGATGATTCGGCTGGGCGGCAATCCCGACGATATCAATCCGCTCGCGCCCGCCGAGCTCGTCGTCGATCACTCGGTGCAGGTCGACAGCTACGGCACGGCGCACTCGCTCGCCGACAACAATCGCATCGAATTCCAGCGCAACGGCGAGCGCTATGCGTTCCTGCGCTGGGGCCAATCGGCGTTCCGCAATTTCAAAGTCGTGCCGCCCAATACCGGCATCGTGCACCAGGTCAATCTCGAATATCTGGGCCGCGTGGTGTTCGAGGCGGGCAGCCCCGATGCACCCGAGGCCTACCCCGATACACTGGTCGGCACCGATTCGCACACGACGATGATCAACGGCCTTGGGGTGCTCGGTTGGGGTGTTGGCGGCATCGAGGCCGAGGCGGCGATGCTCGGACAGCCGATCACGATGTTGATTCCTCAGGTCGTGGGCTTTCGGCTCGAGGGGCGGCTGAATCCCGGGGCGACCGCCACCGATCTGGTGCTCACGGTCACCGAAATCCTGCGCCAGCAGGGGGTAGTGGACAAGTTCGTCGAATTCTTCGGCGATGGGCTGGCCAGTCTGCCATTGGCCGATCGCGCCACGATCGGCAACATGTCGCCCGAATTCGGCAGCACCTGCGCGAT
>JBEKUL010000072.1:0-16005 GCA_049515055.1 Steroidobacteraceae bacterium
GGGACAAACCCGATCCGGCCGGATCCTCAGAGTTCACGCCTTGGCTGAGTATCGCGCCGGATGACACCGTACTGGTGCGCGTGGCGACACCGGATATCGGCAACGGCGTGATGACCGGCGCTGCCTCATTCGTCATGGAAGAGCTCGGCAGCTCATGGGAGAAGATCCGGCCCGAGTACGCTTCGTGTAACCGCGACTATCGGGAAGGTCGCGTGTATTCGACGGTTGCGGGAAGCACCTCCTATTTCAGCGGTCGCTCAACGGGGCCAGAGCGCATGAAGACCTATCTGCAGGTCGCTGCCAGCGCGCGAGAGCGGTTGAAGGCTGCGGCTGCGGAGCAGTGGGGCGTCAAGGTTGCCGACGTCGAGGCGAAGGACAGCGTACTGACGCACAAACCGAGCGGGCGCACTTTGCGCTTTGGCCAGGTGGTGGCTCGGGCCGCGAGGGTCAAGCTCGCGGTCGAGCCGACGCCCAAGGATCGCTCGCAGTGGACTTTTCTGGGAAAGGCCAATCCCGGCAAGATTCAGCTGCCCGAGCTCGTCAACGGTGCGGCCATCTATGGCATCGACGTACGCCTGCCCAACATGGTCTACGCCGCTCTGCGGCAGTCCCCTGTGCATGGCGGAACCCTCAAGAGCTACGACGCCGATGCGGTCAAGCATATGCCCGGCGTGCTTGCGGTGGTCGCGCTGCGTCCGAAGGAGAACGTACCGACCGATCTGAAGCCGCCATTTCCATTCGGCGTTTCCACGAATTCACATGGCGTCGCGGTCATCGCCGAGCATTACTGGCAGGCTCGAACGGCACTGGACGCGCTTCCGGTTGAGTGGGACGACGGGGCCGGCGCGCAGTGGAAAACGACCGAGCAGATGAATGAGGCCGCGATCCAGGCGGTGCAGAAGCAGGGCGAGAAGGTCGAGAAGAGTGTCGGCGACGTCGAAGCCGGGTTCCGGGCGGCGCATAAGATCGTTGAAGCCACGTATCTGACGCCGTACTGCGAACAATGTCCGCTCGAGCCGCTCAACGGCACGGCGCTGGTCACAAAGGATCGGGTAGAGCTGTGGCACCCGTCCCAGCATTCGCTGATGGCCTTCTATGTCGCCGCGGACGAGACTGGCATCGCACCTGAAAACGTCTATTTTCACCAAACCTATGTCGGCGGCGGTTTCGGACGACGCGTCTTGTCGGACGATGCTCGCACGGTTGTTGCCGTCGCCAAGCAGTTTCCGGGCCGACCGGTGCATGTCATCTGGTCACGCGAGGAGGCCATGCGGCAGGGCCGCTACCGTGCGCTGGTGGCCGGTAAGCTCAAAGTGGGGCTTGGGGCTGACGGCTTGCCAACGACGATTCTCGGACGCGAGGCAGGCGGCCCAGGCTTCTCGGTGTCAGGCCTGTCCGATACGGCATTCACGGGCGTGCTTGCCAACGTGCAGATCGAGTCGCAGGTCGTGCCGTTTCACCTCAAGACGGGGCCATATCGCGGACCGGGCTTTAATACCAACGCGTTCTTTGTCGAAACCATGACCGATGAGTGCGCGCTGGCCGCGGGCATCGACCCGATGGAATATCGCCTGAAGATCTACGAAAAATGGCCCGACATCGGTTGGGTCAAATGTTTGAAAGAGGTCAAGGAGAAATCGGGCTGGGGTCAGGCGTTGCCTAAAGGACAGGGCCGCGGCGTCGCGATTGCCAATTGGGGCATGCGCGGCAAGCCCGAGGCCGGAACGACCATAGCGACGGTTGCCAAGGTCGAGGTCAGCGAGGACGGCAAGCTGAAAATACTGCAAGTCGACTGTGCCTTCGACACCGGCCGCATCTGCAATGAGGAAGCCATACGCGTGGAGCTGCAGGGGGGCACGCTGTTCGGGTTGAACATGAGCCTCAATGAGGGCCTCACGATCAAAAATGGGCAGGTCGTCGAAGGCAATTTCGACGTCTATCCGTTGCTGCGCATGGCCGATGCGCCGCGGGTCATCAACGTTCACTTTGGCGGCCTCTCGGATAATCCGCGCTACAACGAGATCGGCGAGCCGCCGGCCGGAACGATCGGGCCTGCAATCGCCAATGCCATATTTCAGGCGACCGGCAAGCGTCTTCGCAGTACGCCATTTCGCCGTCAGGACCTGGCCTGGGGTTGAGAGCTTAGCTGCTTCGGACCAAGGGAATCTGAGCCGTGAGGCGAGGGTGGGGGGTGGCCCTGATCGTGCTCGTTGCGATTGCAGCGGGCATTTATCTGCTCGTCGAGCGAATTCCACACAGCACTTTGACGACCGGGCCCACGCCGCCGACGGCTGAAGAAGCAGAGTACGTCCAAAGGCTCGCGGATTGCGTGGCCTGCCACTCGGTTCCGGATGGCGCCCCGTTCGCCGGCGGCCTGAAGATGGGCACGCCCATGGGAGCGCTTTACTCGACCAACATCACGCCTGATGGACCAACTGGCATCGGCAGCTATTCGCTGGCAGATTTTGATGTGGCTGTGCGCCGCGGGGTTGCCAAGGACGGGCATCGGCTCTATCCGGCGATGCCGTTTCCGTCCTATGCCAAGCTCAGCGACGATGACGTGCGCAAGCTCTATGGCTTTTTCATGCACACCGTGTATCCGGTGCAGCAGGCCAACCGCGCGCCCGAGATCGCATTCCCGCTCAATCAGCGCTGGCTACTGGCATTCTGGGACGCATTGTTCGCACCCGGGGGCACGTATCAGGCCAAGCCCGAGCATGACGCGGCCTGGAATCGCGGCGCCTACCTCGTGCAGGGCGCTGGGCACTGCGGCAGTTGTCACACGCCGCGTGGCTGGGCCTTCAACGAGACCGCGTTGGATGAGCGCAGCGGCAATTACGTCGCCGGTGCCTTGCTCGATGGCTGGTACGCATCGGACCTGCGCGCCGATCCGGCGCTCGGCCTGGGTCGCTGGTCGGAAGAGGATATCGAGAATTTTCTTCGGGTCGGCCATAACGCTCATGCGACCGTCTACGGCTCGATGCTCGATGCATTCAATAACAGTACGCAGTTCATGACTAGCGAGGATCTGGCCGCGATTGCGCATTACCTGAAGTCACTGGCTCCGGCCGATACATCCAATCCGGGATATACCTTCGACGAGCATACGCGGCTCGCGCTCGATAGCGGGGATCTGAGCGCGCCGGGCGCGGCGCTGTTTCTGAACCAGTGCAGCTTCTGCCATGGCCGTGATGGACAAGGCCATGGCGATCTGCTGCCTCCGCTCGCCGGCAACGCGGCGGCGCTCGAACATGATCCGGCATCAATCATCAATATCATTCTGAACGGCGCGGGGCGCATCGTCGTGAATGGCATTGCGGACTCCTACCGCATGACTCCGTTCAGGGTATTGCTGTCCGATTCGCAAATTGCCGATATCGCAACCTTCGTGCGCGCGAGCTGGGGCAACAACAATACGCCCGTATCGGCGCGGCAAGTGCACGCTTTGCGTGACGCCACAGACCCGACCAGCGATCATGTCATCGTACTGAGGCTCAGATAGCATGCTTGAGTGCGAAACGCCGCCAGCGAGCAATCGATGCGGCGGGGGGCGCGAGTTCCTGAGGCGATTCGCTGTCATCGTCCTGATCGCGGCGGTGGCGCCAGGCATATCCATCGCCGCCCCGGTGTCCAACGGCCAGGCGCTGGGCGATGCCTGCACGAGCTGCCATGGCATCGATGGGCACAGCAAGGGCTACATTCCCTCCATCGCAGGAGTCAGCAAGACCACGCTGCTGCAGGAGCTCAAAGCCTTCCGTGCGCAGAGCGCGCAGGCGACGATCATGAACCGGATCGCGCGCGCGTACACGGATCCCGAGCTGGAGGCCCTCGCCGAGTATTTCAGCTCCAGGCCGCGGCAATGAAACTGCTGAATCGACGCAAATTCATCTTCAGCTCGGCCGCCACCGCCACTGCACCGTTTGTGTTCGCGCCAGTCTACGCGGCAGCGAAGGGTGCGAGAATCGGCATCATCGGCGGCGGCTTCGGCGGCGTATCACTCGCTCGGTATCTGCGCCGCCACGATCCTTCGCTGGCGATCACGTTGATCGAGCGCGATGCGCAGTACACCACCTGCCCGTTCAGCAACGGCGTGCTGGGCGGCCTCTATCCTATTTCGCGGATCAGCTTCACATACGCGAAGGTCAAGGCCGCTGGCATCGACGTCATCAACCAAGAGGCGACCAACATCGATCCGGCCGCCAAAACAGTGGCGCTCGCGGGCGGGCGCACTTTGAAGTTCGATTACCTCGTGATCTCCCCAGGTATCGATTTGATCTGGGACAGCATCAAAGGCTATAACGAGCAGGCCGCCGAGCTGATGCCTCACGCCTGGAAGGCCGGAGCGCAGACGAGCCTGCTGCGCCGTCAGCTCGAATCCATGCCCGATGGCGGGCTGGTCGTGATTGGCGTGCCGGCGATGCCGTATCGCTGCCCGCCTGGGCCTTATGAGCGTGCCTCACTCATCGCCTACTATTTGAAGGCGAACAAGCCGAAATCGAAGATCATCATTCTTGATGCGAGCGATGCCTTCATAAAGCAGGATTTGTTCATGGAGGCGTGGCAGCGGCTGTATCCCGGGATGATCGAATGGGTCCCGGGGTCAAAATCGGGCAAAGTGCTTGCGGTTAACCCCTCGACTCTGACCGTCTCGACCGGTTTCGACGACTACAAGGCCGCAGTGGCCAACATCATTCCGCCACAGCGTGCCGGAGCTATCGCCGTGCGCGCAGGTCTGGATCAGGGCACGGGCTACTGCGCGGTTGATCCGGTTACCTTCGAGTCGCGGGTTCATAAGGGCATTTATGTGCTCGGCGATGCAACCATTGCCGGGGAGATGCCGAAGTCCGGCTTCAGCGCCAATGGCCAGGCCAAGGCCTGCGGCCGCGCGATCCTTGCGGCTATCGCCGGCGCAGCGGCAGTGCCCGCCAAATTGCTGAACATCTGCTACAGCCTGGCGGACCCCAACTATGCTTTTTCGATCGTCGACGGATTCGCTGTCCGGGATGATTCGCTGCATTTGACATTCGAAGACAATCGCACGACACCCATCGGGGCGTCGGACGATGAGCACAGCCGGGAAGCGCAGAGCGCGAGGTCATGGTACGCCAACATTACCGCCGAGATGTTTGGCTGAAAGCTCTGGCTGTCGGCGCGCTGCTGTGGCTCAGCAGCGCGGAACTCTCGCATAGCGCAATGGCTCATTCCTTAAGCGGCCAGCCCGGTGATCCCGTGCGGGGTAGGGCGATTGCCGTGGATCCAAACAAGGGCAACTGCATTATTTGTCACGCGATGCCGATACCGGAGATCCCGACTGCTGCATTCGGCAATATCGGTCCATCGCTTGCCGGCATAGGCTCGCGCCAGAGCGCGCAGACGCTGCGCCAACGCATCGTTGATCCGAAGTCCTTGTCCGCCGATACGATCATGCCGGCATATTTTGCGACGCACCTGTACCGCGTGCAGGCGCCTTACGCGGGGAAGAGCATTTTGTCAGCGCAAGAGATAGAAGATGTCGTAGCCTATCTCGTGAGTCTCAAATGACGGATCGGCCAACGCCTGAATCGCCCGACGGCACTGGCCTTGATCGCTGCCGGCGCCTGAGCCGGCGCTCAGCGATGCTCGCCATGGGCGGCGGTGCACTGCTGTCGATGGTTGCGCTGCCCGGGGCGGCGGCCGATGAGGATACGGCAGCGGCCATCAGGCAGCTCTATGGCAATCGCGAACCCACAGCGGGCCGCATAAGCCTGCAGCTGCCCGCGCTTGCGGAGAGCGGCAATTCCGTGCCCCTGACGCTCACGATCGACAGCCCGATGACGCAGAGCGATCGGGTACTGCGATCCAGCGTCTTTGCAAACCGCAATCCGCGGCCACTGGTGGTCACGGTGCTGTTTGGACCCAAATGCGGTGCGCCCACATTCAGTACCGACATCCGGCTCAGCGGCACACAGGATGTCATCGCCATCGCGGAAATGAGCGATCATTCGCTCTGGAGCGCACAGGTACGGGTGCTCGTAACGGTCGGCGCCTGCGATGCGCTGCAGCTGCGGTATTAGGACTGCCGGTGCCCAACTCACGCATCAAGGTGCCCGAGAGCGCGGCAGCGGGCGAGAGCATCGAGATCCGCGCCATGATCATGCACCCGATGGAAAATGGCTTTAACTTCGACTCGCAAGGCACGACAATCCCGGTCCACATCATCACCGACTTCCTCTGTACCTATGACGGCGCGCAGGTCGTGCGCGTCCAATTGCAACCCGGCCTGTCCGCAAACCCTTATTTTTCGTTTTATTTGACGGCCACCCGAAGTGGGCCGGTCGAGTTTACCTGGACCGACCAGGATGGCACCGTCACGACGAATTCGGCACAGCTGCAGGTCACGTGAATCCCCTGGTGGTCGGCAATCTGGCAGGGGCGGGGCTGTGCCTGCTCGTTTGCGCTGGCTCATGGGCGGCCGATAGCACGGCGAGCGCAGCGCCGCGTTCCGGCTACAGCTACTTGAGAGAAGAAACACGCCGGCTCCAGGACGACGATTTTGCCAATCCCGGCATGTTATGGGTGCAGAAGGGCGAGGAGCTCTGGAGCCAGGGCGCCGGCGCGGCGGCGCAATCCTGCCAATCCTGTCACGGGCAGGCACGCGACTCCATGCGCACGGTCGCGACTCGCTATCCGCTGTATTCACCGGCCCTCGGCCGCGTGATCAATCTGGAGCAGCAGATCAATCGCTGCCGGGTCACTCAACTTAAAAGCAGCGCGCTGGCCTACGAGTCAGAGGATCTGCTCGCACTGACAGCTTTTATTTCGCATCAGGCCAAAAGTCAGCCCGTGAACGTCAGCATCGAGGGGCCGGCGGCGGCGAGCTTTGCACGCGGCCGGGCGTTTTTTTATCGGCGCCGTGGCCAACTGAATCTCGCCTGCGCCAACTGCCACGAGCGATATGCGGGCTATCGTCTGCATGGGGAAACCATCAGTCAGGGTCAGATCAACGGTTTTCCGATTTATCGAGAGCTCTGGCAGACTATGGGATCGACACATCGCATGTTCGTCTGGTGCAACGAGGCGGTGCGTGCCGAGCCGTACCCACTCGGATCGCAGGAGTACGTCGACCTTGAGCTCTTTGAACGCTGGCGCGCCCGAGGACTGGCGATCGAGACTCCTGCCGTGCGCCGCTAGAGACGGCGCCGACCCATGAAGCTCAGCGATTTCAGAGTGCTGACGCTGGATTGCTATGGCACCCTCATTGACTGGGAATCGGGTATATCCGCGGCGCTCAGGCCACTGGCGAGCAAGTCGCCGGTGGCGATCCCGCGCGCACAAATGCTGCAAACTTTCGCGAAACATGAGGTCGCGCAGCAAGCACAAACCCCGGCGATGCCGTACTCGCAGCTCCTGTCGGTCGTATACCAGCGCGTGGCCGCAGAGTGGGCCGTCAGTGCGAGCAACAAGGAAGCTGCTGCTTTCGGCGCCTCGATTCCCGATTGGCCGGAATTTTCGGACTCGGTGAATGCGCTGCACTACCTGAAGGGACACTACAAGCTCGTGATCCTGTCGAACGTGGACCGCATGTCGTTCCGTGCCAGCAACGAGCGGCTGAAGGTTGATTTCGATGCGATCTATTGCGCTCAGGATATCGGGTCCTACAAACCGGATCCGAGGAATTTTGAGTACCTGCTGATGCGCCTGAAGACCGATTTCGGTCTGGACCGGGCGGATATCCTGCACACGGCGCAGAGTCTGTTTCACGACCATGCGCTGGCTAATCAATTCGAAGTTGCCTCGGCGTGGATCACTCGAGGCCAGGACAGGCAGGGCTCAGGCGCAACATTGGCCCCCGTCGTCATGCCCAGGTACGACTTTCGCTTCGACGACATGGCGGGGATGGTCTCGGCGCACCGGCGAGAGCTGCTCTGAAAAGAGCTATCGAGCGGGCGGGTATGCGATCCACAGCAAAGCCGCCGAGGCGCTCGTGGCTACAGCCACCAGCGGCCTCATTGCAAGCCAGAAGCTCGATGATCGGCGGGTGACGAGTAGCGCTGCGGCAAGCGCGAGCCCGCACACGCAGCCCAGGGCCCAGTACCATGGCCAGGCGCGAAGAGCCCATGCGACGTTGCTCAGCCACGCAGCGAGGATCATCCAGGTCTCGAGCGTACTCGGAAGGCTGCGGCGCCTTGCGAGTCCAGAGCCGAGCAAGAGGCTCGCGCGAGCTTCGATGCCGGCCAGCAGCAATGCAATCACCAGCACGCCGACGGACACGTCAGCTCATTCGGCAGCCACGACGATCTGGTGCTGTTCACCCAACCCGGCAATGCCCAGATCGACCTTGTCCCCCACATTCAGATACAGCGGCGGCTTTTGTCCCATTCCGACCCCAGGTGGGGTGCCCGTGCTGATGACGTCGCCGGGCTGCAGACTCATGAAGTGACTGAGGTAGGACACCAGGAACGCCGGCTTGAAGATCATCGTGCGCGTGGAGCCTGATTGAAATCTCCGGCCATTGACTTCGAGCCACATGGCCAGATCGCCGGTGTCACCGACTTCATCGGCCGTCACGAGCCATGGTCCGAGCGGGCCGAAGCTGTCGCAGCCTTTGCCTTTATCCCACTGTCCACCGCGCTCGAGTTGAAATGCGCGCTCCGACACGTCATTGCATACGCAGTAACCGGCAATCGCTGAGCGCGCGCTCGCCTCGTCCGCGTAACGACACTCTGAGCCGATGACCAGAGCGAGCTCGACTTCCCAGTCCAGTTTGGTTGCGCCGCGCGGTTTGATGATCGGATCGTTTGGACCCGATAGCGCGCTGTTTGCCTTGAGAAATATGATCGGCTCTTTGGGCGGTGTGGCGCCGGTCTCGGCGGCATGATCCGCATAATTGAGCCCGATGCATACGAACTTGCCCGGCTTTGCGATGCAGGGCCCCAGACGCTGCGCACCGCGCACTTCTGGCAAGCTGCTGAGCTTCACGGCACGCAGGCGCTGCATCGAGTCGGGCGAGATCGTCGCGCCGCTGATGTCGTTGACCACTGCGCTCAAGTCCCGAACGATACCGTTGTCGTCGACAACGCCCGGGCGTTCGCCGCCGCTTGAACCGAATCTGAGAAGCTTCATTGGTGCGCGGCTCCGTGCTCTAAGTGGACATACCACCGTCAATGACAAAGCATTGGCCGGTCGCAAACGCTGATTCATCCGAGGCCAGGTACAGGACCAGCGACGCAATCTCAGAGGCCAGACCCAGGCGCCCCATCGGCTGCCTCGCGGTGAACTGGGCCCTGGCCTTGGCATAGTCACCGGTCGCCTCGAGTCGTGCCCGCAGCGATGGCGAATCCACCGTGCCCGGACATATTGCATTACATCGAATTCCCCGGGCAACAAAATCGGCAGCCAGAGACTTGGTGAGCCCGACCACAGCCGCTTTGGTCGCACCGTAAACGAAGCGGTTGGGCACGCCTTTAATGGCGCCAGCGACGGAAGCCACATTGATCACGTTGCCGTGGCCGCGCTTGAGCATTCCGGGCAGCACGGCGGAAATCAGACGATACATGCTCGTGACATTGATATCGAAGGAGAAATTCCATGCCTGCTCGTTGCATTCCAGTATCGTGCCGGCGTGCACGTACCCGGCGCAGTTGAACAGGATGTCGATCGTGCCAATCTCTGCCACAGCCGTTTTGATCTCCTTGGCATCAGTCACATCGAGGTGACGCGTGCGGCAACCGGCAAGGTTCGCCAATAGCGCAGTATCCAGATCGGTGGCCCATACCGTTGCACCCTCGGCGGCAAACATCTCCGCGGTGGCTCGTCCGATTCCCTGTCCGGCGGCCGTGATCATCGCGATCTTCCCAGTCAGTCGTCCACCCGTCATCGTTGATCTCCTTTTACCATTGCCGGCACTGGGGCATCGGCGCGCAAGAGGCCCTCGTGCTTGAGTTCCTGCCACAACTCATCGGGGATCCTCGTCTCATAAAAACTGAGCGTTCGCTCAACATGGTGGCGAGTGCTAAGACCAGGAATGACGCTCACCACTTGCGCATGGGCCAGCGGAAATTGCAGAGCCGCTGCCGCGAGCGGCACTGCGTAATGCTCGCAATGCGCCTCGATTCGGCTGACACGCTCGACTAGCGTTGGCGGAGCGATCGCGTAGTTGTAATGCAGCGCACCGCCATGCCGGGTACCGGTTGCCAGAATGCCGGAGTTGTAGGGTCCGCCGATGACGATTGAGGTGCCTGCCTTAGCGCAGGCCGGCAGCAAATCGTCCAGTGCATCCTGCTCGAGCAGGGTGTAACGGCCGGCGAGCAGGATCACGTCCAGCTGTGCATGCCGCATGGCCTGGAGGCAGATGGCAATCTCGTTGACTCCGATTCCGAAGGCCTGGATGGCGCCGCCGGCGCGCAATTGTTCCAGCGCCCGCAATCCCCCGCCATCGGTCAACTCACGAAAGGTGCTCTCATGCCGATCACCGTGGGTCAGGCGACCGATATCGTGCACGTACAAAACGTCGGTTCTGGCCAGGCCCAGTCGCTGCAGGCTTGATTCCCACGATTTCATCACGCCATCGAAGCTGTAGTCGTAGACGGGCTGAAACGGCATCGGGGAATAAAAGCCCCAACGCTCGCCAAACGCGGGCACGCTCGGATCGGTTTGCAGTAGTCGCCCGACCTTGGTTGACAAAACGAAATCATCGACGCCGCGAAGTACATCCCCGAGACGCCGCTCGCTGAGACCGAATCCGTAGTAGGGCGCGGTGTCGAAGTAGCCGATGCCCGTCTCGAGCGCCGCAATGACCGTGTCTCTGGCCTCGCCATCGCTGAGGGTGCGGTACAGATTGCCGAGCGGGGCGGCGCCAAAGCCCAGCTCGGTAAGCCTGAGTTTCGTGCTGCTAACGGCCCGGGTCGCGAGCGCCCTGCTCATGAGCGCGCGCGCCCCGGGTGATCGGCCAACCGGAAGATGAGGCGCAGCGGCGCCCATTTTTCACCCGGACTGGTGTCGGGCAGCAGTCGTTGAAATCGCCCCATGTAAGCTTCCCAACGTTCATTCTCCTGCACATTGGCAAGCGAGGCATCAGGCCGCGGATAATCGTCGGCCGCCTCGACGATCATGAACAGCCGATCCCCGCGCTGCCAGATCTGCATCGATTCGACGCCGCGCGCACGAATATGCTCGATGACGGCCGGCCAGACCGAGCCCGGCTCATGCATGCGGCAGTACTCCTGAATGAGCGCGGCATCGTGCACCAGATCCAACGCGAAGCAGAGGCGCTGGCTCACGGGGCGTTATTCCGGCGCATGCGCGGAACCTTGATTGCGAAGCCCAGGCAGATCATGAAACACAGAGCGGGCACGATCATCGCGTGACGAATACCCGTGATGCGGTCCGAGAGCAGTCCGGTCAGGGGCGGAATGAGTGCGCCGCCGATAATGGACATGATCAGAAAGGATGATCCCAGCTCAGTCTCGTCGCCCAGATCCTCCACGCCCAGCGCGAAGATGGTCGGGAACATGATCGACATGAAGAAGCTGGTAAGCCACAGCGCACCGACGGCTGTCCAGCCGGAAGCCAGCGCGGCGGTCACACACAGCAGTACGTTCGCCGCGGCATACCAGCACAGCAGACGCGGCGGGCTGATGCGCGTTTGCATGAAGGCGCCACTGAATCGACCGATCATCAGCAGGCCCAGACTCGCGGACAGCAGGAACGCCGCGGTCTTTTCAGGTAACTGCGGCATTACGCTCTTCGTGAAATCGATAAAGAAGCTCCAGATGCTGACCTGCGCGCCGACGTAGAAAAACTGTGCCACCACCGACCAGCGCAGCCGCTGGTGCCGAATGGTATCCAGCGTCGGGTGCTTCGGAGTCGCGCGCGTTGCAGGCGCGGCCGCTTCGGTGAGCTGCGGGAAGGGGGTCAAAGCGACCAGCAACGCCAGCAGCGTGATGCCCACACCCACGGCGACGTACGGAATCTTTACGGCGGCAGACTCTGCGGTCCGATACAGCGCCAGCTGCGCTGGGCTCATCGCCGCAAGCTGGGCGGGGGTATGTTCGATCCCGGAGAATATGAACATGCCGCCGATGATGGGTCCGAGAATCGCGCCCACACCGTAAAACGATTGAGCCAGATTCAGACGGGACGAGGCCGTTTTGGGATGCCCGAGGATTGATATGTAGGGATTGGCCGAGGTCTCCAGAAACGCCAGACCAAACGCGATGATGTAGAGCGCCACTAGAAAGAAAATAAAGCGCTGTGCGTCGGCCGCGGGATAGAACAGAAACGCGCCGATGGCGTACAGCGCCAGCCCAACGATGATCGCGCGTTTATAGCCGGCCCGACGAATGAGCAGGCCCGCGGGCAACGCGGCAC
Source organism: Steroidobacteraceae bacterium (assembly GCA_049515055.1). Classification (GTDB taxonomy): domain Bacteria; phylum Pseudomonadota; class Gammaproteobacteria; order Steroidobacterales; family Steroidobacteraceae; genus FEN-1191. Next base: position 12,349 of record JBEKUL010000072.1, read on the forward strand.
AGAAGTAGCCGATGTAGAACGACAGCTGAATAAGACTGGACTCAGTGCGAGTCAGTGCGAGCGCTTTTTGAAACTGCCGAATCAGCACATCGTTGAGCGAAGCCGCGAACGCCCAGGAGAAGAACAGACTGGTGACGATCACGAACGCTAACAGGTAGCGTCGGTCCACGATGCGTATGGGCGTGTTCGACACCGGAATTGCTTATGCGGCAAAGATTAACGCCCGGCCTCGATGGCCCCACCCCTGCACCTACGCTATCATACCTGTCGAGCGATATTCATAAGAATAAGGCGCTTGAAGGGGTGGCCTGAATTCATGCGCATCGATGCACATCAGCATTACTGGAGTGTGCAGCGAGGCGACTATGGATGGCTGACGCCGGCCGACGCAGTACTGTATCGGGACTTTGCTCCGGATGATCTGAGCGAGCAGCTCGCTGACTGCGCGGTGAGTGCGACCGTACTGGTGCAGGCCGCCCCCACGGAAGCTGAGACGCGCTACCTGCTGGCGCTCGCGCGCCAGCATCCTTCTGTGGCCGGAGTGGTGGGCTGGGTGGACTTTGAAGCCAGTGACGTAGCACATCGCATGCGCCATCTGGTCCAGGAAGGCGCGGGCGCGCTCAAGGGGCTGCGCCCCATGATCCAGGACATCACTGATCCGCACTGGCTGGATCGTCCGACGCTGGATGCGGCCTTCGAGGCCACAATCGAGAATGATCTTGCGTTCGACGCGCTCGTTAGCCCTAAGCATCTGGAACCGCTCGCGCGGCGACTGCGCCGCCATCCGGGCCTCAGGGCGGTGCTTGATCATGCCGGCAAACCCGATATTGCCCGTGGCGCGCTGGAGCCCTGGGCGCGAGGGCTCGAGGCGCTCGCCCGCGGCAGCACGATATATTGTAAATTGTCCGGGCTGCTCACGCAGGCGTCCCCGGGCGCGACGGCCGCACAGCTCGATGCATTCGTCGAGCGCATTTTCGACTGTTTCGGCGCGCAACGCGTCATGTGGGGCAGCGACTGGCCCGTGTTGTTATTGCGCGGCTCTTACCGCCGATGGCTGCAGATCGCGCTCGAGCTCGTGCATCGACATGCTCCAGGGCAGGAAGAGGCGGTGTTTGCCACCAATGCCATGCGTTTTTATCGGCTTGAGCTCCCCGGGCGCCACGCGCTTCGGAGCTCGCAATCACAGAGGTAATAGCTCGTGTCCGTGATCACTGCGCTGGAAACCTACGACATCCGTTTTCCCACTTCGCTGCAACTGGATGGCTCGGACGCCATGAATCCGGACCCAGATTACTCGGCCGCCTACGTGGTGCTGCGCACCGATGAGCCCAGCGGTCTTTGCGGCCATAGCTTCGTCTTCACCATCGGTCGGGGCAATGACGTACAGACCGCGGCCTGCGCGGCGCTGCGCTACCTCGTGGTGGGGCGAGAAGTCAGCGATGTGATCGGCGATCTGGGCGCCTTTGCTCGCAGTCTGACCAGCGACTCGCAACTGCGCTGGCTCGGACCGGAAAAAGGCGTCATGCACATGGCCATCGGTGCCGTCGTCAATGCCGCGTGGGACATGGCCGCGCGCCAGGCCGGCAAACCGCTCTGGCGGCTGATCGCCGATATGAGCCCCGAGCAGATCGCCGATCAGATCGATTTCAGATACATCCGCGATGCGCTCACGCGCGCGGATGCGCTTGATATATTGCGTGCGGCCGCGAAGGGCAAGGCCGAGCGCGTGGCGAGATTGAGCTCGCATGGGTACCCGGCTTACACGACTTCACCGGGATGGCTCGGCTACGCCGACGATAAGCTGGCCTCCCTGTGCAAGCTTGCCCTGCAGGAAGGCTTTCGCACAATCAAAATCAAGGTCGGACTCAATGTTGAGGATGACGTGCGCCGCTGCGCTATTGCACGCAAGGCGATCGGTCCGGATATTGCGCTCGCGGTCGATGCAAATCAGCGCTGGGACGTCGGCGTGGCCATCGACTGGGTGAGGCAGCTTGCGTGCTTCAATCTGGCCTGGGTCGAAGAGCCAACCAGCCCGGACGATGTGCTCGGGCACGCCACCATTCGCAGCGCAGTCGCGCCGGTGCCCATCTCGACCGGCGAGCACACGCACAACCGCGTCATGTTCAAGCAACTATTTCAGGCCCAGGCCGTGGATATTGTGCAGATTGACGCCACGCGCGTCGGCGGCGTCAATGAGAATCTGGCCATTTTGCTGATGGCCGCCAAATTCGGCGTGCGTGTGTATCCGCACGCCGGCGGAGTCGGACTGTGCGAGCTCGTGCAGCACCTGGCGATGGCGGACTACGTGGCCATCACGGGATCGATGGAAGACCGTGCCATCGAGTATGTCGATCATCTGCACGAGCATTTCATCGATCCCGTGCGCATCCGCAGTGCCCGCTATCTGGCCCCTGTGGCAGCCGGCTTCTCTGCAGCGATGCGGCCTGAGTCCATGCAGCGCTATCGCTTCCCGGGCGGCGCCGCCTGGAGCGCATCGGCTTCCGGGACCTCCAGCGCGCACCAGCATCCCGGTGTGGGCGCGGCAATCTGACTGCACGCGGGGCTGGGGTGCTCTGGGCTCGCGCCCCCAAATGCGCTGGGGTATCCTGAGGCGGCGCATTTTCGATGTCATACCAAGAACAGGCTGGGGGCTGCTATGCGCAGGCGCGAGCTCATTGGATCGATGGTTGCGGCTGGCGCAGCGCTGCTGGCGCACAAGGACGCCCGGGCCGAGCAGGCCGTCGCGGCTGGCGCGCGCGGTATGCGCTCACCGCGCATCAAGGATATCAGTGTCATTTCCACTGCGCCCCAGGGCGTGCGCTTGTCCATCGTCAAGATCACGACCGATCAGGACGGCCTGCATGGCTACGGCTGCGCGACCTTCACGCAGCGTGCCGATCTGATTGAGCCAGCCGTCGATAAATATCTCAAGCCGCTGCTGCTCGGTCGCCCGGCCGACCGCATCGAGGACACCTGGCAGCTGTGCTACGACAGCTCGTACTGGAAGAACGGCCCGGTCCTGAACTGTGCTATCGGCGGGGTCGACATGGCGCTCTGGGACATCAAGGGCCGTCAGGCGAACATGCCCGTGTATGAGCTGCTGGGCGGAAAATGCCGCGAAGCGGCCGCTTGCTACTCGCACGCTTCCGGTGACGAAATCGCTCAGACGATCGACAGTGCCAGGAAAATCATGGCACAGGGCTTCCGTCATGTACGCGTGCAAGTCGGTGTGCCCGGTATGGACGGGTATGGGGCACCGCGAGCCGGCGGTGCCTCGCGCATTCCAGCTCTGCACGCCGCTCCGGTATTCGAGCGCGAGGGCTATATCCGCCGCGTGCTGGCGATGTTCGAAGCCTGCCGCAAGGAGCTGGGCGATGAGGTCGAGCTGATTCACGACGCCCATGAGCGCGTGAATCCGACCGAGGCGGTGCAATTTGCCAAGGATCTCGAAAAATTCAGATTGTTTTATCTGGAGGATGTCCTCTCCCCCGAAGACATTCCCTACTACAGAAATATTCGACAGCAATGCACGACTGCAATCGCGATGGGAGAGCTGTTCAACAATCCGCACGAATGGATGTCACTGGTGATCGAACGGCTGATCGATTTCATTCGCATCCACGTGTCGCAGGCCGGAGGCCTGACGCCCTGTCGCAA
>JBEKUL010000073.1:0-15538 GCA_049515055.1 Steroidobacteraceae bacterium
GCCCAACGACGCGCTGTAGTACGTAGCGATCCCGCAACACCTGTCCGACTGCGGTAACCTCGGCGCCGCCGGTCGGCGAAGACTCAGGTCCGGCAGCGATGGCAGGTCGCGCGGCGACAGCAGCTCGGGCAGCGACAGCATGTGGGGCGGCGACAGCAGGTCGGGCCGCGATCTGTGCTGAGCGCGATGTCGCGGCGGCCGACGCCTGCGATGCAGGCAAGTGCGAGCGCGCAAGCGGTGCGCCGTGCGGCCGGGGCTGCGCCGCGGGCGCATCGTTCGATGCTTGCTGCCGGTTGCCAGAGGCGCGCCGCGCGCTGTTTGTCCCGATGACCACGGCGGGCTCGGAGGCGAGGTCGGAGGTGCGCTCCTCATTGCGGTCGTCGCTGTCATCGTCTTCCAGATCAAGCGCGCCGGAGAAGGTCGCACTCAGGCTGCGCTCGATGCATGTCTTGAGCCTCTCGTGCTGCGACTCGGGCATGCGGCCCAGCCGGTGGTATCGGTCGATGCACAGCAGCAACGCGCGTCCGGATTGCGGTCTTGCACGGCACAGCGCCGACACGTCGCGCAGATAAAGCTCCTCCGTGCGGCGGCCGTCGAGTATCGCGCTGAGCAGTGAGCGCAGTTCATCGTCCACGTCGGGCAGTGGATCAAGTTGGATTTTGCTCGTGCCTGGCATGAGTTGAATATATATCGCGCGGCGCAGCGCAGTCGTTGACGGTGTCCGCGGCTTCGGTGCAGGCTGAATCCTACGCAGGCTGATACATCAAGGGCAACCGTGAACGCAATGGTTTGATCAGCAATGCCATACCCCATTGGATCGAGGATCAGATTCGGGCCGGCGGCTGTTGCCGGCCTGTGCGCAGCGCTGGCCTGCGCCAGCGCGCCGGTCGCGGCGCAGGTGCGCGAGCTGTATTGCGGGCCCGGTGTGCCGGCGGGTTTCGATCAACTGCCGCCACACGCTCGCACGGGCCTTTATGTCAATGCCACCTATGGCTATTCATTGACCATACCCGCCGGACTGACCGCGTACACCGACCAGAGCGGGCCCGAGCGCGACCTGTTCATGATGTTATCGCAGTCGGCAGGTTCGACCCTGACCGTCTCGGCCGCGTACGACATCTTCTACGATATCACCGCGCAGGGCGTACATCGGCGCGATATCAATGCGATTCGTATGCACGATGCGCTGCTCAACGATCGGGCCGAGGACGTGGCACTCGCTGATGTGGCGGGCGGGCGCTATGTGCTGCTCCTGCAATGCCGCGGTGAGGCGCAGCCGGTCGTGCATGAAGAGCTCATCGTATTGCGCAATCGGGAAATCTACCGCCTGGACCTGCGCAGCTCGCCGCAGCAATACCAGAGCGATCGAAGAGTGCTCGATGCGATCCTGCGCTCGTGGCGCTGGGTCAGGAGTCCCGCGCACTGAGCTCCCAGTTTCGTCAGGTCGCTTGCAACGCGGCATCCACGATGCTCTGCGCCTCGCGCAGGATCTCGCGCAGATGCTCGGCGCCGCGAAAACTCTCGCCGTATATCTTGTAGATATCCTCGGTGCCCGAGGGCCGGGCGGCGAACCAGCCATTAGGTGCAATCACCTTGATACCGCCGATGGGCGCATCATTGCCCGGGGCGCGGTCCAGCACTCGCTCGATCTTCTCTCCTGCCAGTTGCGTCGAATGTACCTGCTGCGGTGAGAGCTTCGCCAGCCGCTTTTTCTGATCCGGGGTTGCCGCGGCCTCGACACGATCGGTGGCCGGATCGCCGAAGCGCTGCGCGAGCTCGAGGTAGTGCTTGCCCGGGTCCTGCCCCGTGCGCGCGGTGATCTCCGCGGACAACAGGGCCGAGACGATGCCATCCTTGTCCGTCGTCCAGACACTGCCGTCCAGGCGGTTGAAAGTCGCCCCGGCGCTCTCCTCACCGCCGAAGCACAGCCGGCCGTCGATCAGCCCGTCGACGAACCACTTGAAGCCCACGGGAACTTCGTAGAGCTTGCGGCCCAGCTTGGCGGTCACACGATCGATCATGGCGCTGCTGACCACGGTCTTGCCGACGGCAGCGTTCGGACTCCAGCCGCCGCGCTCACGATATAAATAATCGATCGCGACACTCAGATAGTGATTCGTCGGCAGCAATCCCGCGGCGGGCGTGACGATGCCATGTCGGTCATGGTCGGTGTCGCACGCAAAGGCGATGTCATAGCGATCTTTCAGTCCGATCAGACGCTGCATGGCCCAGACCGATGAGGGATCCATGCGGATGCGGCCATCCCAGTCCAGGGTCATGAAGCCAAACTGCGGATCCACCTGCTCGCTGACCACGTCGAGATTGAGTCGATAGCGCTCCCCGATGCGTGCCCAGTAATGCACGCCTGCACCGCCGAGCGGATCCACGCCCATGTGCACCCCGGCGGCTCGTATCGCCTCCAGATCGAGCACGCTGCCGAGGTCGGCGACGTAACTGTCGAGAAAATTGTGCTCGGAGGTCGTGGCGGCGCGCACGGCCTGCGCGAATGGCATGCGCCGGACTTGTTTCAGACTCGCGCTCATCAGCGCATTGGCGCGTGCCTCGATCCAGCCGGTCACGCCCGTGTCGGCCGGCCCGCCATTGGGCGGGTTGTATTTGAAGCCGCCGTCGCAAGGTGGATTGTGCGAGGGCGTCACGACGATGCCATCGGCCAGGTGGCTGTGGCGGTCGCGATTCCAGACCAGGATAGCGTGTGAGATCGCCGGCGTCGGCGTGAACTCGCCGCCGGCGGCGATCAAGGTCGTCACGCCATTGGCCGCCAAAACCTCCACTGCGCTCTGGAAGGCGGGCACCGAGAGCGCGTGCGTATCGATACCCAGGAACAAGGGACCGTCGATGCCCTGTCCGGCGCGGTACTCGCAAATCGCCTGGCTGATTGCCAGCACGTGCCACTCGTTGAAGCTGCGCTCCAGCGAGCTGCCCCGGTGGCCCGAGGTACCAAACGCGACGCGCTGTTCGGGCACCGAAGGGTCGGGTTGCAATTCGCAATAGGCGGCCAGCAGCTTGGCCACATCGATGAGCACCGAGGCGGGCGCGCGCTTTCCCGCGAGCGGATTGATGGTGGTGCTCAAGGCAAGCCAGTCAGGATGCGCATTGCGATCTTCCGGGATGTCGTGGGCTCAGTGACGGTCGCCGCCCCGCTATGCGGATAGCCGGTCCCAGTACTGTTCCATTTTTTTGCGAAACGCCGCATCCGGAACACGGCCGCGCCCGGCCATCTGGTTATCCTCGAGGTGCTGGACCTTCGAGGAGCCCGGTATCGCGCAGGTCACGTCTGGATGTGAGATCACGTATTTCAGAAAGAACTGGCTCCAGCTGCTCACGTCGATATCAGCTGCCCAGTCGGGTAGCTGGTGGCCGTTGGCTTGTCCGAGCAATGAGCCTCTGCGCCCGCCCAGGGGCACCGCGATCATGACCGCGATCTTGCGTTCGAGCGCGACCGGAAACACGCTGCTCGCCGCCTCGCGATTGCCCAACGAATAATCGACCTGGACAAAATCGATCGGGTACTTGCGCATGTATTCGATCATGCGCGGATGCTCCTGCTCATTCACGGTGGTAATGCCGATGTAGCGGGTCTTGCCGGCCTTCTTCAACTGCAGCATCAGCGGCATCAACGGCTCCACGCTGTCGAGGTAGTGGGCCATCAGCAGCTCCACGTGATCGGTTTTCAGGCGCGTCAGCGAGCGGTCAAAGCTCGCCTGACCGGAGATGTCATCGCCCCATCGGCTTGCACCGGCCGCGTTGAATTTAGTTGCGATGAACATCTGGTCGCGGATGCCCAGTTGCGCGAGGTCCTGACCGATGACCGCTTCGCTCTGGCCATACATGGCCGCAGTGTCGATCACCTTGCCGCCCAGCTGCTCCATGCGCAGCAGCAGGTCGCGAAGCTCGGTAGAAGCCGGATCATGAAATGCATTGGTGCCAAGGCCCATAGCCGGGATCGCCTGACCCGAGGATGGAATTTTTTTGCTGATCAAAGGCAATGATGTGGCATCAGCCGCCATCAGCGAGTGCGTGAGCATCGTGCCCAGCCCGGCCAGCGTGCCGGTGCGCAAGACTTGGCGACGCGAGTAGCGTCGATCGGTGGATTCAATCACGTCATACCTCCTGCGTTCGGATGCGTAGCCTTAGCGGCGCGAGGACTCGCGCGTGACCGCGAGAATGACCTTACCTTCGGCGTGACCTTCATGCAGGTACTGCAGCGCCTCGGCAGCGCTAGCCAGCGGGAAGGCTCGATCCACGTGCGCTGTGAGCTTGCCGTGAGTGGCCAATTGGCCGACGCGCAATATCACGTCAGCAGGCGCGCGCGAGGCCGGACCCGGCGAGCCAAAGCATTGCACCTGGGCGGATGTGCACAGCTCCGGGGTGATATCGGCAGCGCGCACGACGCTTACAAAGCGACCGCCGGGCTTTATGGCATGGAATGCATCGAGCGCCTCGCTGCCGCCCACGGTGTCGATGACCGCGTCGATTGCTCCGGCCTGGCCCGCAACGTTGCCTTGCGTGTAGTCGATGATTTTGCCGATGCCGAGTGCCAGCAGAAACGCCTGATGGCGCGCAGAGGCGGTGCCGAGCACCGTCGCAGCGTCGGCCATCGCGATCTGGGCGGCGCTGCTGCCGACGCCGCCTGCCACGCCCGTGATCAGCACGTGCTGACCCGCTTGCACATTGGCCTGATCAACCGCGCGCAACGCCGTTACGCCCACTACGCCCAGGCCCGCCGCTTCCTCGTAACTGAGCCTCGGCGGCTTGGGCGCGATGCTGCTGGTGCTCGCGATGCTGTAATGCGCATAGGCGCCGTTGATACCGGCCGTGCGGTCTGCGATCCCGAACACGGCCTGGCGAACCTTGAGACCGCTCACATCCGGTCCCACGGCGGCGATCACGCCGGACACGTCCAGGCCCGCCACCTGCCTGTTGCCCGCCGGTGGCGGTCGGCCGAGCTGTCCATAGTCGGCCGGATTGATTGCGGCCGCGTATACGCGGATCAGTACCTGACCGCTGCCCGGCCGGGGCACGGGGACGCTCTCGAGCTTCAAAACCTCAGGGCCGCCCGTGCCCTCCTGCACCACAGCCTGTTGATGTTTAGGTAGCCCCGCCTGTGCGGCATGCGCCGCGCCGCCGCCCAGCGTTATCCAGGCCGCCACACACGCAGCCAATGAGGCAACGCGGTTGAGATTCATAATTCCCCCGGGATGAGTCACTGGCGGTTCGCCAGCACTGATTTTGTTTGATTTGTAAATACAGATCAACGCGCCACGCCACGCAGATACCGCTCCAGACGCGCGATGCCCTGCGCGGGCAGGTGCAGCCCGAGCTTGCTGCGGCGCCAGAGGATATCATCGGTGGTCTGGGCCCACTCGCGCGTGCGCAGGTGCTCAACCTCCGCGGCGGTCAGGCCAGCACCGAAGTGTTCACCGAGCGCCTCGAGGCTCGAGACGCCAGCCAGGAAACGCTCGAGCTCGGTGCCGTAGGAGCGCACCAGGCGAGCCAGCACCGCGAGCGGGACCGCCGGCCAGCGTCGACGACAGCTATCCAGGTAGTCGCTCAGGTCCCCGGGGGGCAGATCGCCGCCGGGCAGCGGCGCGGACGCGGTCCAGGGGCGAGCCGAGCCGCCGACGACGGCGTGAAGCAGCGTCAGTGCGGCCTCGGCGAGCTTGCGATAGGTCGTGATCTTGCCGCCGATCACGGTGAGCGCGGGCAGTCCGTACTCGCCGGTCTCAAGCCTCAGTTCGTAATCGCGCGTGATTTCCGAGAGGTTGGACGTCTCGGTTTGCTGTAACGCGCGCACGCCCGAATACCTCCAGACCACGTCCGCGGGGCTCACCGTGCGCGTGAAGTAGCGGTTGACGGCTTCACACAAATAGTCGACTTCCGAGGCAGCGATGTGCACGGTGTTCAGATCCCCCTGGAAGGGAACATCGGTCGTGCCGATCAGGGTGTAGTCGCCCTCGAACGGAATCGCAAAGACGACGCGACCATCCTGGTTCTGCAGCAGGTAGGCCTGGGTTCCCTCGAACAGCTGCTTCACCACGATGTGGCTGCCTTGCACCAGGCGCACGGGCTGGCCACGGGGGAGGCCGGCGGCTTCCCTGACGATCTCGACCGAGCAGCCCGCCGTATTGATCAGTGCCCTCGCCTGGATCTCCAGGGGTTTCCCGCTGAGCAAATCGAGGCACTGCACGTGCCAGCCGTCGGGCTGCGCGAGCGCGCGCAGGCACTGGGTGCGCGTCAGGATCCGCGCGCCGCGCGCAGCGGCATCGACCACGTTCAGCACCACGAGGCGACTGTCGTCGACCCAGCAGTCGGCATAACTGAAGCCATGCACGAACACCGGCCGGAGGGGATTCGAAGGTTCCAACGCCAGCACGATCGAGCGCGATGCGGGAAGGCTTTGAGGGCCGCCGAGGTGATCATAGAGAAACAGTCCGAGCCGGATCTGCCAGCGCGGGCGCAGGGCGGCTTCGTGGGGCAGGATGAATCGCAGTGGCCGCACGATGTGCGGGGCGATGCCCATCAGGCGCTCTCGCTCTGCCAATGCTTCGCGCACGAGCCTCAACTCGAAGTGCTCCAGATAACGCAGTCCCCCATGGATAAGCTTGGTGCTCGCGGACGAGGTGGCACTGGCGAGGTCGCCCTGCTCGACCAGGCAGACGCGCAGTCCCCGGCCAGCGGCATCGCGCGCGATGCCGGCTCCGTTGATCCCACCTCCGACGATGAGCAGATCGAGCACCATGGGTTTCGCAGCCCCTGCCGGTTAGCCTTTAGATCCAGGCACCGCCATGCGCCCGCCCCGGCAGCGTAAGGATAGGGCTTTAACGATGGAGCTTTATAAACAAAAAAGCCCGCATCGCTGCGGGCTCATTTGATGGGGTCTGGTGGAGGCGGCGGGAATTGAACCCGCGTCCGCAAGCCCTAGACTTCAGGATCTACGCGCGTAGCCATTCTTTGGTTCTCATCCGACGCTACCCGAAGGGCAGGGAAGACGTCAGACCAGCGGACGGTAACTCTTAACGCTGCAACCCGTCGCACACGGCAGCGCGATCCTATGAGCGCGTCCCCTAATTCAGTCGCATAGGCACGAACTGGTCAGAGGTCAGCTGCGTTTAGGCAGCTAGAGCGTAGTTGTCGTCGTTGGCAACTAAGTTTTGCAGCAGTTATTAACGAGGGCCACTGCGCCTCGGCACGCCCCTGAAGGTTCGCAACCCACGTCGAAACCGGTCGCCCCCATTCAGTGGTCCCCGACAGTGTACGCCGGAGTGCCCCTCGGGAGCGAATCGCCGGCTTATTGTCATGGCCGCCAGCTTTATCAACCCCGGCGCAGCAGGCGGGCCCGATCGCGCTGCCAGTCGCGCTCCTTGTCCGCCGCGCGCTTATCGTGCTGCTTCTTGCCTTTGGCCAGTCCAATCTCTAATTTGGCGCGGCCAGCCTTCCAGTGCAGCTCGAGCGGCACGATCGTGTAGCCGCGCCGCTCGGTGGCACCGATCAGTCGATCGAGCTGATTTCGGTGCAGCAGCAGTTTGCGTGTGCGCACCGGATCGGCCGGCTTGTGGGTCGAGGCCGTACGCAGCGGCGCGAGGTGCGCACCGATCAGAAATGCCTCGCCATTGCGTACATAGACATAGGCCTCGGCGAGCTGCGCACGGCCCGCGCGCATCGATTTGACTTCCCAGCCCTCGAGCACGAGGCCCGCCTCGAGTCTGTCTTCAATAAAATAGTCATAGCGCGCGCGCCGGTTCTCGGCAATGAGACGCTCGCTGCTGTCGCTCTTGGGCACCAGCGCATTGTACTGAAGCCGCTGCGCTGCACTGGCTTGAGGCCTGCGCCCCGCTCGGCCACACTTGATCGATGCGAGAAATGACTCGAACGTCGCTCGTGGCGCGCCCACCGTCCGTGCTCTATGAGCTGGTTGCAGATATTGGGCGCTATCCCGAGTTCGTACCCGGATGCACGGCCGCCGAGGTGCTCGAGCGCAGTGCACGGGAAGTCGTTGCCCGTCTGACGGTGCAGCGCGGTCCCCTGCGTGCGCAATTTACCACCCGTAATCGGCTCGATCCGGGGCGCAGCGTGCACCTGGACCTCATCGACGGACCGTTCAACGTGCTGACCGGGCAATGGAGCTTCACGCCGGTGGCCAGCAATGGCTGCCGCATTGAGCTGCGGTTGCGCTTTCAGTTCTCGAATCGGCTCAAATCAATGTTGTTTGAGCCCCTGTTCGAGCAGACCCAGGCTGAGCTCGTGCGCGCCTTCGTGCAGCGCGCCCAGAGCTTGCCGGTCTGAGTCAGCGCGCTCGCATGTCAAAGCACTGCCGGGTGGCCTGCGATACGCCCGCCGGCGTACTGCAGTGCGAGCTTGAGTTGCCCGATGAAGCCACGATCGCCGTGGCGCTCGAGGCCGCGCGTGCGAAGCTCGGAGAGGCGGCGGCCGATTGGCAGTGCGCCGTCACCGGCATATACGGCAGGATCTATCCGCGTACCCACGTGCCGATCGACGGCGAGCGGATCGAGTTGTATCGCGCGCTCAGGATCGATCCGCGCGCGGCCCGTCAGGCTCGGGCCGCCGCTGCCTCGCTGTCGCGGCCGGGGCGAGGCCGGCGCCCCTGAGTGTCTTCAGTGCCCGCCGGCTCCGCGCGGTTCCGGGGCGGTCGAGGGACGCTTGGCGAGCGGCGCGAACGGCGCGCGGGTCACGTCGGTGTCGACGCGCGCAACCAGGTCGTTGGCGAAAAAGATGCCCACGTGGCCGTGGTCGGTATTGCGCAGGCGCTGGGTCTTGAGATAGTAGGCGTAATCCCAGCGCGAATTATCGAAAGCCCCTGGCACCATAGGCGTGCCGAGCAAATAGCGCACCTGGCTGTGCGTCATGCCCGGCTTGATCTGCGCAATGACCGCCGGATCCAGATAATTGCCCTGCAGTATGGGCATGCGATAGACACAGCCCGCCAGGACGGCGCTGCTCAGAATGCAGATCGTGGTAAGTGCGCGCAGCATACTCATGCGACAATCATACCGTATCGTGCGTGAGCGGCCCGGCGGCATCGAGGTGCATCATGGAACGTAAGGATCTGCGCAAGGCCGGACTTAAAGTCACGGTGCCCAGGCTCAAGATCCTCGAGATCCTCGAGAGCAGTCCAACGCGCCACATGTCTGCTGAAGAGATCTATAAAAAGTTGCTGGACTCGAGCGAAGACATCGGGCTTGCAACCGTCTATCGGGTGCTGACGCAATTCGAGGGCGCGGGACTCGTCAGCCGGCATCATTTCGAGGATGGCATGGCGGTCTTCGAGATCAATTATGGCGCGCATCACGATCATATTGTTTGTATGGACTGTGGCGCGGTCGAGGAGTTCGTCGATCCGGACATAGAAACCCGGCAAAACGCGATTGCCAAGCGTCTGGGCTTTCGCATCGAAGAGCACTCGCTGGTGCTGTACGGTCGCTGTCAGCGGCCCAATTGCGCCGCCCGCAAGCGTCAGGTTCGCACTCGCCTGCCGATACAGCGTCTCTAGCCGCCCTCGCCGTCGCGGGCGCGCGGGCTGCCACCCGCGGCGGCAGATCGGCCCAATGCAGGCGGCGCATCGGACAGGGCTGCGCGCGCGAGCATCTCCAGCGCGTGCGCGCGGGCACGCGCCGTGATCTCCACGCCTCCGAGCATGCGCGCGAGCTCCTCGGCCCGCTCCTGATCGCCCAGTGCTTTCACACTGATCTGGACATGCCCGCGAGCAGTGAGCTTACTCACGCGCAGATGCTGGTGGCCCAGAGCGGCTACCTGCGGCAAATGCGTGACACACAGCACCTGCCCCGAGGCGCCCAGGGTGCGCAGTTCGCGACCGACGATTTCGGCGACGGCCCCGCCTATGCCCGCATCGACTTCGTCGAAGATCATGGAGCGGGTCGAATCGGCGGCGCAGGCCACCTGCACGGCGAGCGAGAGGCGCGAGAGCTCCCCGCCTGAGGCGATCTTTGCGACCGCTCGGGGCGCCTGCCCGACATTGGTACTGACACGAAATTCGACCCGATCGATGCCGTGCGCCGCGGGCTCGGCGTTCTCGAGCGGCGAGAGCTCGATCACAAAGCGCCCGCCGCTCATGCCCAGCTCCTGCATGCGCGCGGAGATGTCTTTCGCCAGCACGCGTGCCGCGGTGGCCCGGCGCGCCGACAGTTGCCGCGCCAGGTCCTGGTAGCTGGCGAGCGCGGCGCTGAGCTGTGCATGCAGCGCACCGCGATCGGCGCTTGCGGCCTCCAGGGCTGCAAGCTCGGCGGCCAGGGCCTCGCCCCGCTCCGGCAGCGAGGCGGCTGCTACGCGATGCTTGCGCGCGAGCTCCTCAATGGCTGCCAGGCGCCGCTCTATTGAGTCGGCACGCTGCGGGTCGAGCTCCAGTGCATCCAGATACTGCAACAGACCGTGGCTCGCGTCCTTCACGCGCAGCGCGGCTTCCTCGAGCAATGGGGTCAGGGCAGCGAGCTGCGCGTCCAGGGCGGCCGCGTTGCGCAGCCCCGTGATCGCACGTGCCAGCAGCGTCTGCGCCGTCGCTCCCTCGGACTCGTACAGCGCCTCCAGGGCGCTGCGCGTGGCCTCGAGCAGGCGTTCGCGGTTGGCCAGTCGCGCATGCTCGGCGTGCAGCTCGGCGATCTCGCCAGGCCGCAACGCCAGAGCATCGAATTCCTGCAACTGATGGCGCAGGAATTCGAGGCGCGAGCCACGCTCATCGGCAGCGCTGTCAACCTCGAGACTGCGATTGAGCAGCGCCAGCCAGACGCTGTGCGCCGTGCGCACCTGGCCCACAAGGCTCTCGAGTCGGCCATATGCATCGAGCAGATCACGCTGCGTAGCCGCACGCACGAGCGATTGGAATTCATGCTGCCCGTGAATCTCGAACAGCAGCTCCGCCGCGCGGCCGAGCACCTGCAACGGCACCGGCTGGCCCCCCAGCCACGCGCGGCTGCGCCCGTCGCTGCCGATCACGCGCCGCAGGAGCAATTCGCCCTCGCTGGCGATGGATTGCTCCTCGAGCAGGTGCAGCAGTTCACCGGCGGTGGACGAAACATCGATGATGGCGGAAATATCGGCGCGCTCCGCGCCGCTGCGCACCACATCGGCGCCCGCGCGGCCGCCGGCGAGCAATTCGAGCGCATCGACCAGGATGGATTTGCCGGCACCGGTCTCGCCCGTCAGTACGGTCAGGCCCGCAGCGAACTCGAGCTCTACCTGCTCGATGATCGCGAAGTCCCGGATCTGCAGATACCGCAGCATCGTGGCTAGCGCTCGTGCCCGCGGCCGCCCAGGCCCCAGTGCAGCTTGGAGCGCAGCAGCTCGAAGTAGTCATACCCGGGCGGATGCAGCAATGTGACGGCGCGGCCCGCGGGCGTGATCTCGAGCCGGCCCTCCAGTGCGAGCTCCCCGAGCATGACGGCGTCGCAGCTGACCTGCGCGCTGACCTGCGCGGAGCCGGTCAGATGGATGTCGATGCGTGAATCTCCGGGTACGAGGAATGGGCGGTGCGAGAGTGTGTGCGGACAGATCGGTGCGACCACCAGCACATTGAGCCTGGGCTCGACGATAGGGCCGCCGCAGGACAGCGCGTAAGCGGTCGATCCGGTGGCGGTGGCGATCACGAGCCCGTCGCCCGCGAGCGAATTGACGTAGCGCCCGTCGATGCGCGTTTCGAAATCGAGCATGCGTCCGGTCTCGAGCCGATTGAATACCACATCGTTCAAGGCGAATCTCGAGGCGACCGCGCCCTGCGGTGAGATCAGCGTCGCCCGCAAAAGCGCACGCCGATCGGCGATGCATTCCCCGGCCAGCAGCGAGTCCAGGCAGGCGATCATGTCCTGCGGCGACACATCCGTGAGAAAGCCAAGCCGCCCACGGTTAATGCCGAGCAATGGGATGTCGTGCTCGGCGACCAGACCCGCGGCGTACAGCAACGTGCCATCCCCGCCAATCACGATCATCAGGTCGGCGCGTTTGATGAGCTCGGGCAAGGGCAAGCTCTGCACGCCTGGCGGCAGATCGCTCGGGCCATCCTCCAATGCCATGGGGGTCAGCTTGCGGGACAGCAGCTCGGGAACCAGCGCCTGGGCACATTCGGCGACGCGCGGGTCGTGAAATTTGCCGAGCAGGACGCAGTTGCGTATCGGCCGGTGCATGGTGCTGGGCGGGCCTTGGGCCTGTTTGTGCTGCAGGCCGGTATAGTACTTGGCGCTGTTGTAGCACGACGCCAGTCGTGCGGCCATGGCGCCGAGTTGCCAGATTGAGGTTGGCCCTGCGGCGCGGAGCTTGACGCGCCACTGCGGCGCTGGTTAGCTCAGCTCTTAAGCATGTCGCACGACAATAAGGACGATGGACTCAGTGAGCGCGCGCAGCGCCTGCTGCGTGTGCTTGTGCAGAGCTATATCCGCGACGGCGCGCCCGTAGGCTCGCGCACCCTGTCGCGTGATTCGGGCCTGTCGCTGAGCTCGGCGACCGTGCGCAATGTCATGGCCGATCTGGAGAGTCTGGGCTTCGTGACCTCACCGCACACCTCGGCGGGCCGCGTGCCGACCGACAAGGCGTACCGATTCTTCGTCGACAGTGTGCTGCGCTCGCAGCCACAGGCCGATGAGATGAGTCTGGAGGAAATCCGCCGCCATCTGGATCAACCGGCGGACAGCTCCAAATCCCTCATCTCGAACGCATCGCAACTGTTGTCCAATATCACGCATCTGGCCGGTGTCGTGACGCTGCCGTTGGCGCAGGCCGCATCGCTCTCGCAGATCGAATTTCTGATGTTGTCGGAAAACCGTGTGCTGGTGGTGCTCGTGCTCAACGATCGAGAGGTGCAGAACCGCATCATCCAGCTCGACCGGCACTACGCCGCCGATGAATTGCGGCGCGCCGCGACCTTTCTGAATGAGCACTGTGCCGGACGCACACTTGCGCAGATCCATCAGGAGCTCGTGCAGCAGCTCAAGGACACGCACGAGAATCTGAATCAAGCCATGCTCGATGCCATCGCGGTGGCGCAGCGCCTGTTCGAGGAGGGCGGCACGGCGCAGGGCATCGACTACGTGATCGCGGGCGAGACCAATCTGATGGAATGGGGCGAAGTCGCGGGCGTGGACAAGCTCAAGCGTCTGTTCGAAGCCTTCAACGAGAAGCGCGACATGCTGCATCTGCTGGACCAGAGCCTGAAGGCCGAGGGCATTCAGATCTTCATCGGCCACGAGTCCGGCTACCAGATTCTGGACGACTACAGTGTCGTGACCGCGCCCTACAGCTCGGACCGCGGCGTGATCGGCGTGCTGGGCGTGATCGGCCCGACGCGCATGGCCTACGAGCGGGTGATCCCGATCGTCGATCTGACCGCGAAAGTCCTCGGCGCGGCCTTGAATTCGCGCCGCTGACCGCAATCTAGGCATTAGCGGGGCACGGCGTGCGCGTGCCTAAGGTCTTAAATATGTTTTATAAGTCTCTGTAAATTAACAGTTATCTGATGAATAAAGCGACGGAGAACAGCGCCAGCACGAACCAGGTGCCCGCGGGCAGGGCCCCAGAAGATGGCGAGGAGGGCGCTGCGGGTGCGGGGCGGGAAGCACCCGCGGAGGGGCTGCGTGCGGCGCTTGCGCAGGCCGAGCAGAGCGTGCGCCAGCAGCGTGAGCAGTATCTGCGCGCCGCGGCCGAGCTGGAGAACGTGCGCAAGCGCGCGCAACGCGATATCGAGAGTGCGCACCGCTATGCACTCGAGCGCTTTGCGGTCGAACTGCTGCCGGTGCTCGACAGCCTCGAGCTAGGCGTACGCGGCGCTGCGGCAGGGGATCTGCAGAGCCTGCTGGAAGGCCAGGCGGCTACGTTGAAGCTGCTCGAGCACTCGTTTGAGAAATTTTCGATCAAGCCGATCGATCCGATCGGCCAACCATTCGATCCGAACCTGCACGAGGCGGTGCTCACGCAGGAGGCGCCGAACGCGGCGCCCAATTCGGTATTGCAGGTCGTGCAGTTGGGCTACGAGCTCAACGGACGGCTGTTGCGCCCGGCACGCGTCGTGGTGGCCACGGCTCCGGGCACGGCCGAGGACAGGCGCGAGCGCAGGGCATGAGGCGATGCAACGACTTGAAAGCAAAGCCCTGCGCCCAAACTAAGGCGAACATAAAGCAGAATTCTTCTGGAGTGCGAGCATGAGCAAGATTATCGGTATCGATCTGGGCACGACGAACTCGTGCGTAGCGATCATGGAGGGGGGTAAGCCGCGCGTGATCGAGAACAGCGAGGGCGATCGCACCACCCCCTCGATCGTCGCCTTCACCAAGGACGACGAAGTACTGGTCGGCCAGTCGGCCAAGCGCCAGGCGGTAACCAACCCGCAGAACACCTTGTTCGCAGTCAAGCGCCTGATCGGGCGCAAGTTCGACGACGAAGTGGTGCAGAAAGACATCTCGATGGTGCCCTACAAGATCGTCAAGGCCGACAACGGCGATGCCTGGGTTGAGGTGCGCGGCAAGCGCATGGCGCCTCCGGAGATATCCGCGCGGGTGCTCATGAAGATGAAGAAGACCGCCGAGGATTATCTGGGCGAGCCGGTCAGTGAGGCCGTGATCACCGTGCCTGCGTATTTCAACGACTCGCAGCGCCAGGCGACTAAGGACGCCGGTCGCATCGCCGGCCTGAACGTGAAGCGCATCATCAATGAGCCCACAGCCGCCGCCTTGGCCTATGGCCTGGACAAGCAGGGCAAGGATCGCAAGATTGCGGTCTATGACCTGGGCGGCGGCACTTTCGATGTCTCGATCATCGAGATCGCCGAGGTCGATGGGGAGCGCCAGTTCGAGGTGCTCTCGACCAATGGCGATACGTTCCTGGGCGGTGAGGATTTCGACCTGCGCGTGATCAACTTCATCGCCGATGAATTTCAGAAAGAGTCCGGCGTGGATGTGCGGCGCGATCCACTGGCGATGCAGCGCCTCAAGGAGGCGGCCGAGAAATCGAAGATCGAGCTGTCTTCGAGTCAGCAGACCGATGTCAATCTGCCCTATATCACGGCTGATGCCGCAGGTCCCAAGCACCTGAACGTCAAGCTCACGCGCTCCAAGCTCGAGTCGCTGGTCGAGGATCTCGTCAAGCGCACTGTCGAGCCATGCCGCGTGGCGCTCAAGGACGCGGGCCTGGATGCTCAGCAGGTCTCAGAGGTGATCCTGGTGGGCGGTCAGACGCGTATGCCGCTGGTGCAGAAATACGTGCGGGATTTCTTCGGCAAGGAGCCGCGCAAGGACGTCAATCCCGATGAGGCGGTGGCCGTCGGCGCCGCGATCCAGGCCGGCGTGCTCGCCGGCGAGGTCAAGGACGTACTGCTGCTCGACGTGACGCCGTTGTCGCTGGGCATCGAGACGCTCGGCGGAGTGATGACCAAGCTGATCGAAAAGAACACGACGATCCCGACCAAGGCGGCGAATGTGTTCTCGACGGCGGACGACAATCAGACGGCCGTGACCATACATGTGCTGCAGGGCGAGCGCGAGCGCGCTGCGGACAACAAGTCCCT
>JBEKUL010000074.1:0-15307 GCA_049515055.1 Steroidobacteraceae bacterium
TGCGCCGATGGTAGTGTGGCCGCAAGCCATGCCAGAGTAGGTCACTGCCAGGCTCCTCATGCAAAGGCCCCGATGCTCAACAGAGCGTCGGGGCCTTTTTTCTATGCGTGAGCGTTTCTATGCGTGATCGGCAGATCAACTCGGGTTGTATTGCCACAGGTCGTTGAGATAGCCCAGGCTCCCGATCGAGTCGTAGCCATACCCGCCGAACAGCCACAGCTTGCCGGACGAGTCGATCCAGGAGCTGGAGTCATAACGTGGGCCCGGCAAATTGGCGGGCGCGGCGGTGCCCTGGGTACCATAAATCCCAGTGATTGTGTTTCCACCGCTGATCCAGGTCCACTCGTCGCCACTCGGACTGAATTTCCACAGATCGTTGAGGTTTCCTACGCCGCCAACTGAGTCATAGCCATAGCCGCCGAACAGCCACAGGTTGCCCGAGGAGTCGATCCAGGAACTGGCTGCCTGGCGCGCTCCCGGCACGTTCGTGGTTGCGGCGGCTGCCAGCGTGCCATAGACCCCACTGGCATTGGCCGCGTCCTCCCCAAAGACCCAGGTCCACTGTCCGCTGCTCGGAGCGTATTGCCACAGATCGTTGAGCTTGCCCACGGTGCCGATTGAGTCGTAGCCATAGCCGCCGAACAGCCACAGGTTGCCGGAGGAGTCGACCCAGGAGCTGGCCGAATAGCGCGCTCCCGGCACGTTGCTGGTCGAGCCGGTCCCCTCGGTGCCGTAGACCCCGCTGGCATTGTACCCGTTGCCGCCACTGACCCAGGTCCACTGTCCGGCGCTCGGGCTGAATCGCCACAGATCGTTCAGGTTTCCCGTACTGCCGGTTGAGGCGTTACCCACCCCGCCGAACAGCCACAAGTTGCCGGAGGAGTCGATCCAGGAAGTCGCCGCCTGGCGTGCTCCCGGCACATTGCCAGCCGAGCCCGTGCCCTGGGTGCCGTAGGTCCCATTTGCGTTGCCGACATTGCTGCCGCTGACCCAGGTCCACTGTCCGGCGCTCGGACTGAATCGCCACAGATCATTCAGGTTTCCCACCGCGCCGGTCGAGTCATAGCCAACTCCACCGAACAGCCACAGGTTCCCGGATGAGTCGGTCCAGGAGCTGGCTAGCTGGCGCGCTCCTGGCACGTTGCTGGCTGAGGCGGTGCCCTGCGTGCCGTAGACCCCGCCGGCATTGTTCCCGTTGCCACCGCTGACCCAGGTCCATACCCCGGTGCTCGGAGTGTATTGCCACAGATCGTTCAGGTACCCCGTAGCGCCGGTTGAGCCGTAGCCAACCCCACCGAACAGCCAGAAGGTGCCGGCGGATTGGGTCCAGGAGCTGGCTGAATAGCGCGCTCCCGGCACGTTGCTGGTCGAGCCTGTCCCCTCGGTACCGTAGGCCCCGGTGGCGTCGACCGTATCCAAGCCTCCTTCCCAGGTCCACTGCCCAAAGCCGCACGCCACCGTCACATTGCCGACATTGCCGGTGTCCGTACCGCTGGCGCCGCTGGTTACTTCGCACAGCTCTCCGACAGGTTGCGTCTGCACGGTGACCGTGTAGCTGGTGCCGGGAGCAAAGGAGCTCGGAAAGACCCAGGAGGTCGCGCCCGCGACGATGGTCACGGTAGCGCTGCCATTCGCCAGCACGACGTTACCGACGCTTAAGCCGCTGATCGTGCCGCCGATCGCATAGTTCTCGACTACGTAGGTCGTTGTGGTGGTGGTGGTCGAATTGCTGCTACCGCCGCAACCCGTAAGTGTCAGCGCTACAGCAACCAGACAGCCGGTCAGCATTGCACCGATGAGGGTGATCAGCGGGCGGCTAGCTCGTGGAGGCATTGCATTTCTTCTTGTCATTACGGCGGTACAAATTTCCACAGATCGTTGAGATAGCCGTTGCCGCTCGAGCCATAGCCCGCCCCGCCGAACAGCCACAGATGGCCGGAAGAGTCGATCCAGGAATTCGCCGCCTCGCGCGCTCCGGGCGCGGTGCTGGCCGAGACGGTGCCCTGCGTGCCGTAGGCCCCGGCGGCATTGTCCCCGCTGCTGCCACTGACTCCGGTCCATAGCCCCGTGCTCGGACTGTATTGCCACAGATCGTTGAGGGTGCCCAAACCACCGGTAGAGTCGTAGCCGGACCCGCCAAACAGCCAGAAGTTGCCGGAGGAGTCGGCCCAGGCGCTGGCTGCCTGGCGCGATCCCGGCACGTTGGTGGCTGCGGCGCTGCCCTGCGTACCGTAGACCCCGCTGGCATTCACCCCGCTCCCGCCGCCGAGCCAAGTCCACTGACCGCTGCTCGGACTGTATCGCCACAGATCGTTCAGATACCCCGCACCACCGGCGGAATCGAAGCCGTACCCGCCAAACAGCCAGAAGTTGCCGGAGGAGTCGGCCCAGGCGCCGGCTGCCTGGCGCGCTCCCGGCGCGTTGGTGGCTGCGGCGCTGCCCTGCGTCCCGTAGACCCCACTGGCATTTGCCCCGTTCCCGCCACCGACCCAGGTCCACTGTCCGGCGCTCGGACTGAATCGCCACAGATCGTTCAGGTTTCCCACACTGCCGGTTGTGGCGTTACCCACCCCGCCGAACAGCCACAGGTTGCCGGAGGAGTCGATCCACGAGCTGGCGGAATAGCGCGCTCCCGGTACGTCGCCGGCCGAGCCGTTGCCCTGTGTACCGTAGACCCCGCTGGCGTTGTCTGCATTACCGCCACTGACCCAGGTCCATTGCCCGGTGCTCGGACTGTATCGCCACAGATCGTTGAGCCTGCCCACACCACCGGCAGAGTCGTAGCCATACCCGCCAAACAGCCAGAAGTTGCCGGACGAGTCGATCCAGGAGCTGGCCGAATAGCGAGCTCCCGGTATGTTGCTGGCCGAGGCAGTGCCCTGCGTACCGTAGACCCCGTCGGCGTTGTCTGCATTACCGCCACTGACCCAGGTCCATAGCCCGGTGCTCGGACTGTATTGCCATAGGTCATTCAGATACCCCGTACCGCCGGTTGCGTCGTAGCCATCCCCACCGAAGAGCCAGAAGTTGCCGGACGAGTCGGTCCAGGAGCTCGAGTCATAGCGCGCCCCCGGCAGATTGCTGGCCGCGGCGGCGCTCTGCGTGCCGTAGACCCCGCTGGCATTGAGCGCATCCAAGCCCCCTTCCCAGGTCCACTGCCCATAAACGCTGCACACCACCGTCACATTGTCGACATTGGCGGTAAGTGTGCCGGTGCTACCACTGGTTACTTCACACAGCTCTCCGACGGGTTCCGTCAGCACCGACACCGAGTAGCTGCTGCCGGCGGGAAAGGGAGTTGCAAAAACCCAGGTCGTCGTACCCGCCGCGACGGTCACGCTGGCGCTGTCGTTGTACTCCAGCAGGAAGCTGCCACCGGCGTTCAGACCGCTGATCGTGCCGCCAAGGGTGTAGCTCGAGCTGTTCGCAGAGTTGCTGCCGCCATGGCAGGCTACGAGCGCCAGTACGGCTGTCATCAGATAGACGGCGCGTGCCGCAGCGCCCAGTGCGAGTACGGGGTTGCTCGATTTCCCTTTCATGCCACTTCTCTCTTTCCAGACCCCATCGCGGTGGGGCCTCAGGGGACCTGCATGAAGCGCCACAGATCGTTCAGGTCGGCTTGCACGTCGAAGGAATCGAAACCGAAGCCGCCGAACAGCCAGAAATTGCCGCTGCTGTCGAGCCAACCGACCGCCTGTTGGCGCGAACTGGGAGTGTTGCTGCTGGCCGCAATGCCCTGCGCACCGTAGGTTCCGTATGAGGCTGCTGACGAGGAGCCGTCGATCCAGGTCCACACACCGGAGCCGAGGTTGTACTCCCACAGATCGTTCAGATTTCCGAGATTGCCGACCTGGGCGTACCCGTAGCCCCCGAATAGCCAGAAATTCCCGGAGTGATCTTTCCACGATACGGCTGATACGCGCGCGCCCGGCCCATTGCCAGCGGCACCCGCGCGCTGCGTGCCATACACGCCCGAGGTATTGGGCATATTGGAGCCGCCAACCCACGTCCACTGGCCGCTGCCGGGGTTGTACTCCCAGAGGTCGTTGTATTCCTGAGCCGCGCCGCTCTGGTTCAAACCCAAACCGCCGAAGAGCCAGACATTGCCGCTGGCATCCAGCCAGGCGCTGCCACCCATGCGGGCAGCAGGTACGTTACTGGCGGCCGCGGTTCCCTGCGTGCCATACACGCCCGGGGCATTTGGGGTGTTGGAGCCGCCGACCCAGGTCCACAATCCAGTGGTCGGGTTGTAGCTCCAGAGGTCGTTGAATACAGCCAGATAGGTGCCATTCGAATTGAGCTGCACCCCGCCAAAGAGCCAGAACACTCCGGCGCTGTCCACCCAGCTGATCGCATCGGTACGCGCCGGCGGCAGATTGCTCGCGGCGGGCACGCCCAGTGCACCGTAGCTGCCTGCGCCGGCCGCAATGCCCGAGCCCCCGACCCAGGTCCACAGTCCAGTGCCCGGGTTGTAGCTCCAGAGGTCGTTCAATTCCTGCGAGCTCTGACCAGCGAAACTGTCGCCGCCAAAGAGCCAGAGCTTGCCCGCCGCATCAGTCCATTCTGCGGCGCCTTCGCGCGCACCGGGATTGTTGCTGGCAGCCGGCGCGCCTAGCGAACCGTATGAGGCGGGGGCGCCCACCGTCTCAGAACCGCCTTGCCACACCCACTGTCCGGAAGTCGGAGCGTACTCCCATAGATCATTGAGCATGCCAACGCTGCCCGCACCGTCGCCGCCGAAAAGCCAGAAATTACCGGCGGCATCGGTCCACGCGATGGGCTGCCGGCGCGCGCCGGGCGTATCGTTCGGAGCCCCCGCGCCTTCTGTGCCATAGACGCCGGGGGCGTTCACGTAATCTGAGCCCGCAACCCACGTCCAAACATCAGTGGCTGTCGAGCTCAAACTGCAGGCGATGGTGACAGTCGTGACCGAGGCGCTGGCCGTACCGCTCCCGTTGCTGACCGAGCACACCTGGTTGGCCGGTTGAGCGGCGATGGTTACGTCATACGATGAGCTCGGCTGCAACGTAATATCAAAGGTAAAGGAGCCATTGTTCGATAACGCCAGGTTGTCGCCACCGTTGTTCTGCAGTACGAGCGTTCCGGATAGACCCGCGATGCTGCCGCCGATGGAGTAGGTCAGCGGAGCGGTGGAAGTTGATGATTCCGAACTACTTCCGTGGCATGCCGCCAGCGCAGTGGCGAGCCCGATGACCGGCAGTGAAAGCAGATAGCGCATAGCAAAACCCGTCAGGTCGGTATGGCCATAAAAACGCTTCGGGGCAAATCACTGGTGCAGGGCATGGCGGCTCGAGGCTGCGCACATCCTCTGGCCTCAGCGGTTAGCGAGCGCTGCATGCCTGACGACCCAGATCAATGCCGATGGCGCCTTGGAGGGTTGGGGCACCTGCCCGCGTAGGGTCTATTTTCTTACGCTCCGTGTGGCGCTGACATTGCCCGCGTGACACTTGCGCAATAACGCCGCAGGTGCGAGACGTTTGACCCGATGGTTCCTTGCCGGTTCCGTATCGGTCGCGTGGTACGGACGTCAACCGTCAACCAGTACCGCAGGACACAAGCATCGGCGGGCCTTCAATCCCCGACCCGTATCGATTGCCCCGCGAATCTGGGTGACTTACCCGCGCACTCATTATATATGCCCGTCCGATCAAGTGCCGAAACACGGCCCTGTCATTATCTGCACTGCCTTCAGCCCATGCCGCGGATGCCGGACGGTCTGATTCGAGGTAACCATCCCGCCAAAGTATCAGTTGGTACGAAAATCGGCCAGCAAGTCATCAGGGTGCCACAAATGGCGCAAAATCGCGGCACTTCGCGCGTCATCGCTGCACTGATTGGCAGCGCGACGCCGAGCTGGCGCGCGAAACCTGTAGTTTGGCCTGCCGCGTTTTTGACCCCGGTGGGGCGAGTCAATACCATGCCCGCATGCGCCATGGCGGCCAGAGCGGTCTGATCTTCGCGCGGCCGATGCCGCCAGGGCATCGCGCGTGCCGATTGTGAGCGCCATGAGCTCGAGCGTCGCCAGTGCGGGCTATACGCGTACCGCCATTGCGCTGCATTGGCTGATAGCAGCGCTGATCACGGCCGGCTTCACGCTCGGCGCCACGATGGTCGATCTGCACATAAGTCCACGCAAGGTCAGGCTGTACGCCTACCACAAGTGGATCGGAATCACGGTGCTGGGGCTGGTGCTGATTCGCTGCTGCTGGCGGCTCTTGCATGCGCCGCCACCCGCGGAGCCGATGCCTCGCTGGCAAATGAGTGCGGCGCACTTCACACACGCTCTGCTGTACGCGCTCATGATCTGCACGCCGCTGATCGGCTGGCTCTACAGCTCGGCCTCAGGCTACTCGGTGGTGTATCTGAAGCTCTGGCAGTTGCCCGACCTGGTGTCGAAAAATGAGGCGCTCGCAAAAGTGCTGGTGCAGGTGCACGGCGCTTTAGCCTGGACGCTCTTCGGGGTCGTGCTGCTGCACTCCGCCGCGGCATTCAAGCATCATTTCATCGACCGGGACGCGACCTTGCGCCGCATGCTGGTGTGGCGCGGAAGTTGAGAGGAGGTTCACATGGAACGACATTTCCCCGTGTTGGCAGTCGGTGCGCTGTTGGTGATGACCCTGGTGACGGGCGCGGCCGCCGTGCCGGCGGTCGATCCGGCCAAGAGCAGCATTATTGTCACGTTCAGGCAGGAGAACGTGCCGGTAGATGCGCCGTTCAAACGCTTCAACGGCCGCATTGACTACGACCCGGCGCATCCGGGCGCCGCCAAGGCCGGGCTCGAGGTCACGACCGGCAGTCTCGATCTGGGCAGCGAGGAATACAGCGCCGAGGTGCGCAAAAAGAATTGGTTCGATTCAGCCACGTACAGGACCGCAACGTTCATCTCCACGGCGATCAAACCGGGCCCGATAGGGCATTTCGACGCGACCGGCATACTGACGCTCAAAGGCAAGACTCAGACGGTGACAGTACCGGTGAGCGTTAGCAGAGCAGTCACCACGACCAGTTTCGACGGCGAGCTGCAGATCTCGCGCAGCTACTTCGGCATCGGCGATCCTGAATGGAACGATGTCGTCGACGACAAGGTACGCGTCAAGTTTCATATCGTGGAGTAGCGGCTGTCACCGCTCGTGCAAAGGCTGCTAACATGGATGCAAGAATGACAAGCCGGGTCGGGTCCCAAGCGAGGAGCAGCAGAGCGTGAAACTCATCACTGCCATCATCAAACCGTTCAAGCTCGACGAGGTGCGCGCGGCATTGTCGGAACTCGGCGTATCAGGAATGACCGTCACGGAGGTCAAGGGATTTGGACGCCAGCGCGGCCATACCGAGCTGTACCGGGGCGCCGAGTACGTAGTGGACTTCGTTCCCAAGGCGCGCATTGAGATTGCGGTGCGCAGCGAGCTGGTCGATCAGGTGGTCGAGGCAGTGGTCAAGGCGGCCAAAACCGGTAAGGTCGGTGACGGCAAGATCTTCATCACAGACGTGCAGCGCGTAATTCGTATTCGCACGGGCGAGACTGACAAAGCCGCGCTCTAGCGGGTCAGCCATATTGGCGCGGCGTGCTAGCTGCGGCGGTAGATGCTGCGAACCGCGATCCTGCCGACGGTCGGATCGTTGATCTGCTGCGTGACACTCAGCAGTCCGGTTGACGGATTCACCTCATAGCGCTCGATACGCGAGGCGTGGCTGGTGTAACTCGAGCGCAGCACGAAGGTGTCATGCGACCATCTGGCATCGATCACCGAGGTGCCGTATTCATCGAAGCGCGAGATCCTCTCACCCAGATGGTACTCGCGGGGCGGCAGCTGATTGCTGGTAATGCCCACCAGATCTCCTTGCACGTCGAGCCGCAGCGACGCAGGTGCCAGCAACGCTTGCTGTAACCTGGCGCGCAATGTGCGGAAATCCGGGCCAAGCATGCCCGGATTGCCATATCGATCGCCCGGCGTATCGAAACTCTCATCCGGCGCGTCCGTCGCGCCGGCTCCGTTGTTGCCGGATTGGGCGGGAGGATTGCCCGCGCCCATTCCGTAGCGGTCCGCGTTGCGTCGGCGCAGTGTCTGCTGAGCGTTGTTGATGGCCGCAGCGACCTTTGCACTCGCATCGTCACTGGCCGCCTTGTCGAGGTTCCACTGTCCCGCCAGGCGGGTATCGAGCGGAGCGGTGGTGGCGGTCCTGCAGCCTGTCAGAGCGAAACTCGCCGCAATCGCGGCCAGCAGCCCCACCCGGAGCCGATGGCTGATCAATTTCGGCTTTCTTGACATCGAGGCCATCATATCCGGGTAGCCGCCGGTGGTGCGGAGGCGCTGGCTTGCATGCACAGTAGAGGCGCTGCCAGCGCGCTGTCAAACCATGCGTCGCGCTACACTGATCCGATGTACCAGGCCTTTCTGTACCTGATTGCCGGTTGGTCAGGATTTTTTGTCATGGGACTCGAGCTGCTCGGCGGACGCTTGCTGGCACCCTATTTTGGCAGCAGCATTTACGTCTGGGGCGCGATCATCACCGTGTTCATGCTCGCGCTCTCGCTCGGGTATCTCGCGGGCGGCCGCGCATCGCTCTGGGCACCGAGCCTGCGCCGATTGGCCGCGCTGCTGCTGCTCGCAGCTCTCAGCACGCTGCCGGTGCTGTTGTTTGGCGATGTGCTGCTCGAGCACCTGTCGATCGCGCTCGGCGATCCGCGCTTCGGATCGCTGCTGGCCGCCGGCCTGCTGTTTTTTCTGCCTGCGTTTGTTTCGGGAATGATCGCACCCTACGCGGTGCGGCTGCTGGTGGCCGATCAACACAGCTCCGGTCATCGTGCCGGTAAGCTGTATTTCGTCTCGACCTTCGGCAGTGCCGCCGGAACCATCCTGACCTCGTTCTTTTTAGTGCTCTATCTTGAGGTCAATCAGATCGTGCTGCTGCTGCTGGCGGTGTCCGTTGTCCTGGGTCTGCTGGTCTGCATGCTGCCTTTGGCAATGGAAGCATGAGCGCGACCAAGAGGCGTGCTTCGCTTTTATTGCAGTCGGCGCTGCTGGCATGCGCCGCGCCGCACCTCGCCATCGCGCAGCAGCTTGTTCACGAAGAGCGCTCGTTGTACCGGCAGGTGCTGGTCTATGAGGAGCCCGACAGCCGCTGCCTGTGCTTCACGCGCCAATGCTCTATCGGCCGACAGTCCTGCATCGATCTGCGGCAGCCCGACCGGCTGGTGTTCGAATACACGCGCATGATGCTCGGTGCGCTTTTTCTGGAGCCGGAGCCGAGCAGAATTCTGATCATCGGACTGGGCGGCGGAACCTTGCCGCACACGTTGCGCCAGTTGCTGCCCGACGCGGACATCGATGTGGTGGAGATCGATCCGGCGGTCGTGCGCGTCGCCGAGCAGTACTTCGGCTTTCGTGCCGATGCGCGCATGCCGGTATTCGAGGAGGATGGTCGCGCCTACGTGCGCCGCGTATTGCGCAGCGAGAAGCGCTACCAGCTCATCATGCTCGATGCTTACGACAGCCAATACATACCCGAGCACCTGCTCACCCGGGAGTTTCTGAGCCAAGTGCGTGCATTGCTCGCGCCGGGCGGCATCGTGGCCGCTAACACATTTTCCGCTAGCCGCCTGTACGACAGCGAGTCGGTGACGTATCGCAGCGTGTTCGGTCAATTCTATAACCTGAAGAGCGTCAATCGCGTCATTTTGGCCAGCAACGCCGCTCTGCCCTCGCTCGCGCAGGCCGCACAGAACAGTCAGCGCTTCGTGGCCGCGTTCAAGCCCCTGGGCTTCACGCCGCAGTCCGTATTGGCGCGCTTCAGCACCTCGAGCGATTGGAATACCGGTGCACGCGTACTGACTGATCAGTACTCACCCGCGAATCTGCTCAACAGCGCGGCACCCTGACGCCCGCAGCTGCCGCGCTGTGGTCAGTGTCCGTGAGCGACCACGGCGCTGCGCAGCTCACGCAGTTTCGCCTTGACGATCGCCGCATTGGCCGGTCCCATGCGCAACAGCAGCTTTTGTCCGGCTGAGAGCGCCTCAAGATTGGGATCCGCGAACTGGTACATCACATTCGGGTGCAGCAGCGCAATCGGCTCCGCGGGTTCCGGCGCGGCGAGCATGTCGTCGATGACGGCTACCAAGCGGTCGTTGAAGTAGCCATTGGGATAACCCAGGTTCTGATAAGCCTCCTGGAACAGAGGATAGAAGTGAAAATATGCGGCTGTGAAGCTCTGGATATCGAGGCCCTGGACTGCCCGCACGTACGGCGCATAACGCTGATAATTGCCAGGATCGAGCGTCAGTTGGTTCTGCTCCTCGCCGCTGGCCATGAACTGGCCGGGCGCAGGCTTGGTTGGCCGCAGCTCGACGGCAGCGCGCTTGCGCGGCAGATTGTCAACGGTGACGACAATGTGCCGCAATAGCATGTTCGGTTTGACCAACTGATCAAATGTCTTGGCGCCGATGAGCTCCGACAGCGCATCGCGCAGGGGCCCATCGCTCTGATCGAGCGCCGGCAGCGGCATGGCTGCCAGGCCGGTTGCCGGCACTGGATTGCTGATGGCCGGTGCGGGCTGTGCAGGCGCAACGACGGTCGGCGCCGACGTCACTGCGGCTCGGTGATTCGCGCGCCATGACAACAGCAACACGACTGCGCACAGGAGCACCAAGCCACCGCCCACCCACCAGATCGAATTTCGCATTGCCGACCCCCGAGTAGTTTCAAAAACTTAAAGCCCGGCGAGCGCGATTGCAAGCCATGCTTTGCCAATCTTTGAATTATCATCGCCGCAGGCGAATCATCGCACGAGCGCCAGCGGGATTGCATGATTGAGCCCCAGTACAGCAGCAAAGCAACGCCGGCACGAGCGCGGCAAACCCCGCAGTGCGCGCCAGCCGTGCTGCTGGTGCGTCCGGCGCATTTCGGCTACAACCCGGAGACTGCTCAGAGCAACCGCTTCCAGCGCGATGCGCAGAGCTCTGATTCGAGCGCGGCACTGGCGTTGGCGGAATTCGACAGCCTATCCACAGCGCTGCAAAGCGCTGGGGTGCGCCAGTGCGTGGCCTCTGATACCCATGAGCCAAGCAAACCCGATGCGGTGTTCCCCAACAACTGGGTCAGCTTTCATCGCGACGGCACGATTGTGCTCTACCCGATGCACGCGCTGAATCGGCGGCTCGAACGTCGCATGGAAATCCTGGCGGCGGTCGAGCGCGAACTGAACTTTCGCCGCCGACGGGTGCTTGATCTGAGCCCCGAGGAGCGCGGCGGGCGCTTCCTGGAAGGCACCGGCAGCCTCGTGCTCGACCATGTCGAGCGCGTGGCCTATGCCTGCCGCTCGGCGCGCACCGATGAATCGCTCGTGCGCGCGTGGGCGCGGCTCATGGATTACGACCCCGAACTATTTGATGCCAGCGATCGCAGCGGCACGGCGCTCTATCACACTAATGTCATGCTGGCGATTGGATCGCGCTGCGTGATCATTTGCAGTGACGCACTCGCGTCGCCCGATCGAGCACGAGTACTCGCGCGCCTGCGTGCCTCGGGTCGCGAACTCATCGAGATCAGTCTGGAGGCAATGCAGGGATTTGCCGGCAACGTAGTGGAATTGCGCGTGTCGGCCGAGGCGGGCGCGGCACAGTCGGTACTCGTGATGTCAGCTCGGGCGCGTGCGGCGCTGAGCGGCGCGCAATGGGGGCAGCTGTGCGCCGTGGCCGATCGCATCCTCGTGATCGCCGTGCCGACGATCGAGACGCTCGGCGGCGGCAGCGTGCGTTGCATGCTCGCCGAGGTTCCGGAGCTCGACACATGAGTTTCAATCCCCCTACTGCGCCGTTGAGCCAGCGCGTGTTTCAGCTGCTTGCCGATCAACAGTTTCATTCCGGTACGCAACTCGCCGCCGCCTGTGGCGTATCACGCAGCGCGATCTGGAAAGCCGCCGCGGCGCTGCGCGCACTTGGGGTTACGGTTCACGCGGTATCACGGCGCGGCTATCGCCTGCCGCTTGCGAGCTCGCCGCTGCAGGCGCCGCGCATTAAAAGTGCGCTGCCGGCGCACATCGCGGCGCGCCTGCGGCGGGGCGCGACGCTCTGGTCTACGACATCCACCAACGCGGACCTGCTGACACAGGTTGATCTGGCTCCCGGACGATTTGATTTTCTGACCGCTGAGTACCAGAGCGCGGGCCGCGGACGGCGCACGCGCAGCTGGATCGCGCCGCCGGGGGGCGCGATCTGCCTGTCGGTGAGCTGGAGCTTCCAGAGCCTGCCGCCGGCGATCGGCACGCTCAGTCTGGCCATGGGCGTGTGTGTGCTGCGCGCCCTGGCGCGCGCCGGCGTGACAGGCGCGGCGCTCAAATGGCCAAATGATCTCGTGGCCGGAGCAGCAAAGCTCGGCGGCATTCTGAGCGAGCTGCGCGCCGAGAGCGGCGGCCCGGCCTTCGTAGTGCTCGGCATCGGCCTCAACGTCGCACTGGGCGCAGCCGTGCGCAGGCAGATCCAGACTATCGGCACCCAGGCCGCCGATCTGGCTGGCCTTGGCTTTGACTCCCAGGATCGCAATGCGCTGGCCGCGGCGTTGATCACTGCCGTGATCGAAGGTTTCTTACAGTTCGAGCACGAGGGTTTCAGCGCATTTGCGCATGAGTGGAATGCGGCTGACGCGCTGCTGGGCAAGCGCGTGCGCGTAAGCGCGGATTGCGGCAGTGTGGATGGCCGTGCACGCGGTATCGACCTCGAGGGTGCGCTGTGCCTGCATACGCGCGAAGGCTTGCAGCGATTCGTGACCGGCGACGTCTCGGTCAGAGCCATCGCGTGAGTGCACGGCCCGGCGCTGCATTGCGGCGCAGCGCCCAATTGCGCAGCAGCGCATCGCAGCGGGTCGCCAGGGTATTGCTGCTCGATATCGGCAACTCACGTTTGAAATGGGCGCTGCTGCGAGGGCCCTATCGGCGCGGCCAGCGCTTCACCGCCAGCGGAGCGCTGGAACTTCAGGCGCTGCGAGGCGGCGGCGCCCTGCAGCGGCTGCTGCGCGCGCTTGGGCCAGATCTGCGCTTGCAGGTTTGCAATGTTGCCGGTGCGCTGGTGGAGCGCCAGTTGCGCGTGCTTGCCCGTCGTGCGGGCCTGCGTGCGCCGCAATTCGTGCATAGCGCGCGAGCTTCGGCAGGCGTGCGTAACGCCTACAGCAAACCCTGGCGATTGGGCGTCGACCGCTGGGTAAGCCTGATCGGGGCGCACTTCGAGCACCCGGACCAGGCGCTGTGCATCGTGGCGGCCGGTACCGCCGTGACCATCGATCTGCTCGATGCCGAAGGGCGGCATCGCGGCGGCAGCATCATCCCCGGCCCACAGCTCATGGTCGACTCACTGCTCGAGCACACGGCCGGCATACGTCGTCGGGTCGGGCGCCGCATCTGGGCAGAGCACTACGCTGACCGGCGATCGACCCTGTTTGCGCGCGATACACGAGCGGCGCTAATCGGAGGCGCCAGACACGCGGCGGCCGCGCTGATAGCGCAGTCGATGCGCTGCGCGCGCGAGCTGCTCGGCACCAGGCCGCGGCTGCTGCTGGCTGGCGGAGCAGCCGCTGCGATCGCTCCGCTGCTGACGCTGCGCCATCAACGCGAACAGGATCTGACGCTGCGCGGCCTGGCTGTCCTCTGGACGCTTAGGTCTCGGCGCTGAGGGCTGAGGGCTCAGCGCTGTCGTGGCCGTTTTCAAGCGCCAATCGCATAGAATCAGCAGGTGCGGCTCACATTCGCAGCGCTCCTGTTGCTCAACATCGCATTCTTCGCGTGGGCGCGTTGGATTGACACTCCGACGCACGGCTCGGCCGCTGTTGCGGCGGATGCTTCTATTGCCTCACTGCAGCTGGTGCGCGCGGGTGCGCCTTCGGCGACATCCAGTGGCGCGGGGACATCCAGCGGCGCGAGCACGGCGGCCGTTACGAGCGCGCCTGCGCCGGCAGCCGCCCCGACAGCAACACTACGCTGTCGCAGTTTTGGCCCCTTTGTTGATGCTGCGACAGCCGGTGCCGCGGCCCAACGCCTGCAAGCGCGCGGCTGGAGGGCACGCGAGCGCAATGTCGAGAGCGCCACCCCGGATAGCTATTGGGTATACGTGGGCAATCTCCACGATGCCGCGGCGCAACGGCGCACAATCGCGAGCCTGAACGCGGCCGGGATCCGCGACGCTGCGCCCATGACTGATCCTGAGCAAAGCGACCGTGTCTCCGTTGGGGTGTTTGCCGATCAAGCCCATGCCGTGCGCCGCGCGGAGCAAGTGCGCGCACTGGGCTTCAAGCCCACGCTGCAAGTCCACCAGCGCACGCTCACGCAGCGCTGGCTCGACATCGAGCTCAAGGTGGGCGACTCCGATCCGTCACCCGCAGAGCTGCTGCAAGGATCTTCCAACCCCGGCGGTAGCCCGCCCGGCACTGTGCAGGTTACAGATTGTCCCGCCGCGAGCCCGGGCGGCTGATGACTTGTTGTAAGCGCTCGCGTCTGCACGCAAGATGCACGCTTACCTGGACAAGTGTCGTACCCAAGCTGAGGCGGCTGTCCGAACGAGTTTGGCGGCGGCTTGTCTGAGTATGTACGTGGCGCACGATTCAATCGCAGTTCAGCCGGAGAAGCACAGGACCATGAGGGCTCGGTTAGCTTACGCGCTGCTCGTTCTTACATTGCTGGGTGCGGCGGGTTGCGCCGCGCGCAGTCGGCAAGCCGAAAACGCGAGCGCGGGTGGCTTGCCGGGCAGAGATGACTGCATATGGGTGCTGTACATCGATAAGTGGGAAACGATTGATCCCTCGACGCTGCTCGTATACACGGCGAACAACAGTTTCTTCCTGGTCAAGCTGGCGCAACCGGTGGCTGATCTGACCAACCACGATGCGGCTGGGTTCTACGCCAGCAACCACGATGATCGCGTCTGTGGTAATGGCGCGGACCTGCTGGTGCGCGCATCAGATCGCCTGCGTGATCCGCTCATCGCGGTTCGATCCATCAAGGCCTCGCAGGCGAGGCAGTTCCAAAAGACTATAACGCCGACTACTGCTTCTGCTGCTGCTACTACTCCGAGCCGGTCCGGGCGGCGCCGGAACTCGGCGCGTGCGGCGGGCACGGCGCCGCCGCCCGCTGACACGACAACCCCGGCGGCCGGTACGGCCGCGTCACCTGCCGACACGGGGACACCACCTGCCGATACGGCAACCTCGCCCCCTGGCACGGCAACACCGTCTGCCGGCGCGTCAGCGCAGCCAGCCGCGAGCCCCTGACCATCGGGCCCGCGGACCCTTTGATTGCGCTGGCGCCG
>JBEKUL010000075.1:0-15151 GCA_049515055.1 Steroidobacteraceae bacterium
CAACAACGCGATAGCCCCGCTGTTGAAACCCCCGCGCCACCGCTCGACCCAGAAAGCCGTAGCCACCGGTGACGAGTACAGAGTTAGGCATCAGTTTCCGTTCGCCACTGACCGAAGAGTCTTGACAATTCGCGCCGGTACGCCCGCCGCAATGCTATACGCCGGCACGTTCTGAGTAACAACAGCGTTCGCGGCAACGATAGCATTGCGCCCTACAGTTACGCCCGGCAGAATTACGGCACCTATCCCAATCCAGCAGCCGCTCTCCAGCCGCACTGCACCCCGGAAACTGTCGCCTTGCAGCTTTATCGGGACGTCCGTGTCGCTGAAATTATGATCGGCATCGCTGATTAAAACCCGATCGGCGATCAAGACATTGCTCTCAATGCGGACACTGCGCCAAGCGTTAATTTGCACGAGTCTTCCGATGCTGGTGCCATCACCGATGTACAAGGTCGGAACGTTGCCCGCCTGATCGTTTTTAGCGTTCAGCCATGCGCATTCCCAAATCGCAACGCCGCTGCCGACTTCAATAAGATGTGGATTCTCGAGTCTGGCGCCGCGTTTGATTCGCGAACGCGAGCCCCAAGATGCAAAGGAGCCGCGCACAATGAGCGTATGGCACCAATCGAGGGCCCTGCCAAAAGCAACCAATGAGCGCCGCAACAGCGTCAAGGTTTACGCCTGAGCGCGATCTGCCAGTTGCGCCACGCGTGCCCGGCGATCCCGCTGACGAGCAACCAGGGTGCGTGAGTTGAGGATGAGGGACAACGCAACCCCGCATATGAGTCCCAGGAACAAGCCTACCGCGATCAACACGAGCTTGCGCGGGCCGACGGGATCGTCGGCATCAGCCACTAACGCCCGGTCGACGAATCGCAGAGAATACTGCTGCGTTACGTTCGCCAGCATACGCTGCTTGATCTGCCCTTCGATCAGCCTGTTTACGGCATCACGAGTGCCAACATCGGACGTCGTCGCCAGTTCCCTTTGCAGATAAACCAGAGACGCATCTGCCGCCGTGATCGCGCGCGCGCGCATTTCCGCATTGAGCGCCGTTACCAACGCGTTGACCCAGGTTGCGGCTTGAGTGCGATCTTCCCAATCGATCTGCAGCGTGATCAATCCGGTCTTGACGTCCTGCTTGACGGTCCGGATGCGATCGAAGGCACGAAAGGCCTTCGCCGGTGTCGGCTGCTTCGCTGCCGGCACTTTCCAGGTATTGGTCGCTGGATCCCAAATTTTTGAAAACAGCACGGGCATCAAGTTGTGCTCAGCAATAAAAGCCTCGGTAAACTCACGCGATTGCAGTACGGCCAGAGCCTCGTCAACCGGCGAAGTACCGTTCGGCCCACCGAGGCCAGCCAGCGATGCCAGCCCGCTGACGGGGCCCAGGGCGGAGCTCAGTGAGCCACCGAGCTCGTTGCGATCGGGAGTGGCCGCCACCAATACGGCCGTGCCCCGATATGTTGGGTGGAGCCGAAAACCCAACCCAGCGAAGAGTCCGGTACTGATGACCGCGAGTGTGACTATCAACCAGCGCCGCGGCCACAGCACCGAGGACAGCAATGCAGCGTCAACAATATCTTCGTCAGAAGACGATTGACCTGAGATACTCAAGCTCGGCACTCTTGTTTGGTGAATGCCACGCCGCCCTGCGAATGTATTTCAGCGCAGCTCATTGCCGCTTGGCACTCCGCAAGAACGACTGCGTCGATCGCAACTGCTCGGGCTCAACCAGATAATACACGCCATTGATCGCGCTGGCAGATAGAAGATTCTGCGATCTCATATGCAGTCCGCCGTCATCCGAAAATGGACTCAACCAACTCCTCCCTGAGGTGCGAGCCAATGAACCACTCGCGCGACCAGAATCGTCTTCATGCCAATGCATCGGGTCAGGCAACCGCTTTGGCCATGCGGCGAAAGCTAGGACTACATTCGAGCAGTTGTTCGAAGGTGCCCTGCGCCACGAGGCGGCCTCGCTCGAGTTCAATAATGCTGTCGCAGTGTCTGACCGTTGTGAGCCGATGAGCGATCAGCACGATGGTCAGGTCTCGATTGAGGCCGGCGATGGCGTCCATCACCGACTGTTCTGTGGCATTGTCCAGAGCGCTGGTGGCCTCGTCGAATATCAGAATGCTGGCCTGCTTATAGAGCGCGCGAGCGATACCAATGCGCTGCCGCTGCCCACCGGAAAGACGAATTCCGCGTTCGCCCACGTAAGCGTGGTAACCTTCCGCTTGGCTCTCAATGAACTCCGCGATCTGCGCTTGTTGTGCCGCTAGCTTCACGCGTCCCATGTCCATAGCATTGCGCGGCACGCCGAAGGCGATATTCTCGGCGACGGTGGCGTCGGCCAGGTAAATGCTCTGTGGGACATGCGCGATTGATCGCTGCCAGGCTCTGATGCGATTGCCCGTGACGGGCTCGCCATCCACCAACAACTCACCCTCCGTAGGCCTCAACAGCCCCATCAGAAGGTCCAGTGCAGTGCTCTTGCCGCTACCGGTACTGCCGACGAAACCCACGCGACTGCCCTTATAAATGACAAGTGTCAGGTCATTCAACACCCACGGTCCAGCGCTGGTATAGCGAAAGCGCACCCGATTAAAGCCAATAGAGTGCTGACAGTGCAGCGGTAACGGCAACGGTTGTACCGCCGCCTCCGGCAGAGGCTGGTCGAGCAGCTCGACAATTGCCGTCACCGAACCGTAGCTGCCCGCAATAAAAGCCCACGCACTGTAAGTCTGCTGCAAGGCGGGAAGCAGACGTTGGGCGCCCAACACCAGAGTCCCCAGCACCGGCAGCGCTGTCGCCACGCCGCCGGATTGCCGGCTCAGGCCGTACGCAAGGGCGGCGATCAGCACCATCCCGATTGCCTCCATGGCAAATCGCGGACTGGCACTGATGAACTGGTTGTTACCTTGGGCGCGGCGATACGCGTTGTCGGCGCGCCGGTAAATGTCACAGTACACCGCTTGCGTGCCGTCCAGCAACACGTCGCGAATGCCGCCCAGTCCTTCTTGGAGCGCTTTGATCGCCTGCGTACTCTCCGCAGCGATACGCTGGCTGTTTTGGCGCAATTGGCGTCGGTATATCGAAGCAAGTATCCCATAACTGAAACCGAACCCGACGATCGCGATCGCCGCCACCAGCGGATCAATAACGATCAAGGCAACGGTAATAACAAACATCACCAGCGCGGAACTGATCAGCAATAACATCTGACCGAGCGCGTAAACCGTCTCGTGCACCTTGCTGACGACACCGCTGATCACTTCACTGCTGTTTTGCGAGACCTGCACATCGTAGGGCTGATACAGCGTTCGACGATACACGTCGATACTCAAATCCGATCCGGTCGAATATGCGAGTCGCGTGCTGGCCCACAGCAGCAGAATGCGGATCGCCCCGGCGAACAGGGCGATCGACGCAAACAACAGCGTCACGGGCAAGATCAGTTGTGTTGCTGAAGTGATGCCCCAGTGACGAGCCAGGGTCGCGACCATGGGATGATGCAGTACTCTCTCCGGGGCAACGAGTATGCCCAGAAACGGTAGTAAGGCTCCCAGCGTAAAGACTTCGGCGAACGCACTGATCACTACCAGCCCCATGAGCAGCATGAATTGGCGCCGCCGGCGTCGGCTGAGGCAATGCCACAGGCGCACCAGCAGAGCCGGCAAATCAGCCGTCGGAGCACGATCTATCATTGATCAAACACCACTATTACGTCGAAGGTGCCATGAATATTGATGACGCATCGGTCATTCGGGCATCGATCTTTCGTCCGCTGACCTTTGCATGTCCTCTTCGCGCAACAGCGTCAAAATCGGCCCTACGCGTCGCTCTGTCGTCGAACTGTTACAGCGTATGCGCCGTGGCGGTTGCAATCGCGATGTTGTAGAGAATGGTCGTGATCGCTTGCCACATCACCAGTCCCGGCAGACGTTCGGTGTTCAACGGCACGACTATGGCATCGCCGGCGCGCATCTGAACCCCTGCGCTCGAACTGAACCAGCCACGTCGGCCAGCATCAACGCTGCCGTCGGCGCGCACGACATAAATCTGGCCCCGGTCGGCCTGTCGCGTCACGCCGCCGCTCTGATCGATGTAGTCGTCGCGCGACATGCGCCGTTGGTACAGGTGCGAAGATGCGCTTTGTACTTCACCAAGCACCATGACTTCCTGTCGTTGTTTGGGCACGATAAGCTCATCACCATTGCGCAGAATAATATCGTTTGT
This sequence comes from Steroidobacteraceae bacterium, assembly GCA_049515055.1. Classification (GTDB taxonomy): domain Bacteria; phylum Pseudomonadota; class Gammaproteobacteria; order Steroidobacterales; family Steroidobacteraceae; genus FEN-1191. The sequence continues at coordinate 4,246 of JBEKUL010000075.1, forward strand.
GGTGCCCGGACGCGCATGCATGGCGGCCTCCAGATTGATTACCAGGCGCCCAACGGCTTTGGCAGTTTGGAGCTGCTCTAACAGCGTTTGTCCAATCGTCAGGGACTGCGCGGAGCTGGTATTGTTGCCGCGCGCAGACTCGAGCGCCTCCTCGGTGATCGCGATACGCATGCGCTCGGCGAAGCGATTGAGCTGCTCCTGCTCGCGCTCCTTGAGCTCGACCCGAGTGAACAGGCTGCCCTCCGGGAATGCTTGCGGCGTGAGGCCGCCGGCGCGCTCGATCACGGAGCGCAGCGTTTCGCCGAGTTTGATCGTATAGGTACCGGGGAACCTGACCTCTCCCCTGAGCGTGACCTGATCCTGCTCGGTCCAGCCGGAAATCTGCTTGATCGACAGGCGATCGAACGGCTGCAGTGTGAGATCAGCGCTCTGATCTCCGTTGCGGATCGCACCCAAATCAATCGACAGCACATCGGTGCGCCGCTGCTCGCCGTTATCGACGGTGTAGCGGGATAGTTCCGCATGAACGCCGTACGCCGCAGAATCAAGATTACCGCCGGCCCGGATCAGATCGCTGACACGCATGCCCGCCTCGAGCGGGTAGTCACCCGGCACCTTGACGCGCCCGTCGATGTGCACGATCTGCACCGGCTGGGCGAGATTGGATTGCACCCGCAGCTCATCCATGAGGGGTGAAATCACGTTCGCGCGGCTGGTCTCGAGATCAAACGCCCGAATCGTATCGCGCGGCATCAACGTTATATCAGCAGCGGCGCCGGGAGAGCGCAGCGCCGCCGCCAGATCCGCCGACAGCACCGTAATGCGCCGGTTGGGCGGCAGCTCGCGTCGAATCAGGAGGTAATTCTGGTCCGCATTGGGTTTGAGCTCGTCGATCGATGCCACCACATCCGACAGCCGCAAGCCATCGCGCCAGGCAAAGTACTTTGGGCGATAAACGTAGCCTTCCAGGGTTACCCCGGAATCGAGCTGCGGTCGCAGCCGCAGCACGCGCAACGCATCGCCGTTGCGCAACGGCGGACTCGCGGTACCGGGTGCAGAAGGGTTGACATTCACCACCACACGACGCTGCTGCACGTCAACGCGAAGCAGTGCGGCATTGTCGCGATCAGCCGTGGGCGTGAGGCCGCCACCCATCTGCACCAGGTCAGAAACGGTGGTAGCACCCTTAAGCTCGTAGATCGCCGGTCTTTGCACCTCCCCATCGACGGATACCGTGGGACCGACGGCCGGAATGAATACGACATCCCCCGGCAGCAATTTTGCGTCATTGGCGCTGTCCCCGCGCATCAACAAGTCGTAGAGATCCAGCGTGCGCGCGACTTCACCTTGCCGCTTGAGCTGAATCGTTCGCAGGGAACCGATTCGATTGATTCCACCTGCAGCAAACAAGGCGGTGGTAACCGTCGACACCCCCGTCACTGTATAGGAGCCCGGATACTTGGCCTCGCCGAGCACAAAGATGTTGATCGCACGGGTCTCGCCCATCGATACGCTGGCGCGTACGCCGATCAGCTGCCGCCCCACGCGCGCCTCGATGTCATTTTTGACCTCGCTGTAGCGCTTGCCGCCCACCTCAATCGGCCCAAGCTGCGGGAAGCTCACGTGCCCGTCGCGTGCCACCGCAAGCCTCAACTGCTGATTCTGACTTCCAAACAACTGCACCTCGAGCGTATCGCCCGGCCCCAGCACGTAGTCGGCCGGCACGGGCAAATTGATCATCGACTGGAAATTAACAATTGAATTATCAAAAAGGTCGTAACCGAAGGGTTTGAGTGCCGCCTGGCCCTCCTTTTTCAAAGGCAGCAGCGTCAATCTGATATTCAGCTTCGCAAATGCGGGCTCCGCGGCCGCCCGGCGCGTCGCGAGATCTTCGGTCAGGCCCGCCAGCGGCATAGCCGGAACGCCCGGCAGCACAAGCTCGCCGCTGCTGTCGAGCTGATAGGGATTGTGAGCGCGAATCAGGTCCACGAGATCCATGAGCCGCTGCTTCTCATCGGCTTGTAATTCTTCGATCGGCTGCTGAGGTCGCTCCTGCAGGCGCTGGCTGTTGATCGCGACCTGCTGTTGCAGATACTGCTGCTGCGCGCTAAGCGCAGAGTTAGCGTTCAGGTTGCCTTCGGGCAGCACCAGATTCGGAGGCACATTTTGAGGCCCGTTTTGCGCGTTGTACTGGCCGTTGGGCCCGTTGGCATTGTTCTGGTTCTGGTTCTCGTTCTGCAATGAAATATCGATCAGAACTGTGTCGCCGGGCTTGAAGGTCGGCGGCCCAAATTCCTCCTCCCCTGCATTTTGCTGCCGGCGCTGTTGCTGCAACATCAACTGCTGAATCAGCGCAGACTGGGAGCTGCTGTAGCTGCCGAGATTTCCGGGAAGCGCGCTTGTGCCCAGGCCTCCCAGACCAGCGCCATTGGCGCCCCCGACACCCAGACGCTGCAGGATCGCCTGCTGTTGATCGGATGGCAGGCTGTTGTACAGCTGCATTTGCTGCGACATATCGGCCTGCTGCGCGCGGCCCAGTCCGGATAGCGCCAGCAGCACGAGCACGCTGATCGTCAGGATTATGATTGCGCCAATTCGACGTTCGGCCGATATGCCGGTCACTCGCTAGCTCCCCGCCACGATTCAATGTTGGGAATTGTACTCAGACGAGACACACTGCGCTGGCTCAGCTCTGCCCTGACGAGCGCCACTTCTCGACGCACTTGAGGGCCCCAGCCAGCGAGCTGGATGCGCTCTGTGCGCTGCCCGGACTCTGCACCAGCGGAATAATCGACTCGCAAAGCTTCTTGCCGAGCTCCACGCCCCACTGATCAAACGCGTTGTCGCCCCAGACCACGCTCTCCACGAATACCTTGTGCTCATAGAGCGCAATGATGCGCCCCAGTGTCAAAGGATCGAGCCGCTCGAACATTAGCAGGCTCAATGGCCGGCTGCCTTCGTGCACCTTGTGCGGCACGAGCGCTTCGATGCGAGCGGGTGAGAGCTTGGAATGGGCCAGACCGGCGCGCACCGCGGCCGCATCCTGACCCAGCGCAAAAGCCTCGGCCTGAGCCAGGCAGTTGGCGATGGCCAGATCCTGCAGCGACTGACGAGCGCATGAGGATTGGATGGGCAGCAGAAAATCCAGCGCGGCACGCTGCGTGCCCTGGTGCAGAAGCTGAAAGAAGGAATGCTGCGCGTTGTTGGCGGGCTCGCCCCAGATGACGGCCTCGGTAGGCACCGTGGTTGGCGTGCCGTCCAACCTGACGTGCTTGCCGTTGCTCTCCATGTGCAGTTGCTGCAGGTAGGCCGGCAGTCGCGCGAGTCGGGAGTCGTATGGCAGCACGGCAAGTGTGGGCAGTCCCAGCAGATCGATATTCCAGATCGCAAGCAGCCCGGCCAGCGCCGGCAGATTCGCGCGCCATGGGGCGGCGCGAAAATGCTCATCGATTTCGCGCCCGCCCGCCAGAAAGGATTCGAAACCGGAGCGGCCAATCGCGATTGCCAGCGACACGCCGATCGCGGACCAGATCGAATAGCGGCCCCCCACCCAATCCCACATCGCAAAGCGATAATCGGGGTGCACGCCGAACTCATCCATGGCCGCCGCGTTGACCGAGACGGCAGCAAAATGTCGCGGGACGGCTTTCTCGCCCAGCCGCTGCTCAATCCAGCTGCGCGCCAGGCGCGCATTCGTCAGCGTCTCGAGCGTCGTGAAAGTCTTCGAGCAGATGATGAACAGGGTGCGCGCCGGATCGGCATTCTCCAGCAGATCGCTCAGGCCGCAGCCATCGACGTTCGACACGAAGGCGACGCGCGGCGCACCCTGCGTATAGGCTCTGAGGGCCTCGACCGCCATCGCGGGGCCCAGGTCCGAGCCGCCGATGCCGATGTTCACCACCAGCGTGAAGGGCTGCTCGGCGCTCGAGCGAATCCGGCCCTGGCGCACGTCCTCGGCAAACCCCAGCACCCGTACGCGCTCGCGCTGCACCAGCGCGTTCACATCGGTGCCGTCCACCATCAGCGGCGTCTGACCCGAGCGGCGCAGCGCCGTGTGCAGCACCGCACGCCCCTCAGTGCTGTTGATCGGCTGGCCGGTAAACATGGCCTCTATACGCGTGCGCAAATCCAGTTGCTGGGCCAGTGCTATCAGAGCATCCAGCACCGCCGCATCGATGCGCTGGCGCGAGTAGTCGAACACCAGGCCGGCGGCCTGCAGCGAAAAATGGGTAAAGCGCTGCGGATCGCCCGCAAAGAGCTCACGCGTCGGCGTCGCGCCGAGCCGGCTTGCAAGCGCCTTGAGCTCGCCCCAGGCCGCGCTTTCAGTACCCGTACGCAGTGCGCTGGCCATCACGAATTCTCCGCCATGGACTCGAGTTCATTCCACAGGCAGTGCCCGCCGCTGCTCTGCGCGAGCAGGGAGCACAGCTGCGCATGCGCGGCCTGCTCCTGCGCGCTAGCGCGGATGACGAGCAGCGGCAGCTCGAGCCGAATGGCCTCAGCAGTGGCCGTCGCGCGTAGCTGCGTGCGCTCGCGGGCCGATTCGTCCAGCGCCAGCAGGCTCTGTCCGCCCGTCATAGCCAGATACACGTCGGCGAGCAGGTGCGCATCGAGCAGTGCACCGTGCAATTCTCGATGCGAATTATCGATGCCATAGCGCTTGCACAGCGCGTCCAGACTGTTTCGTTGCCCGGGATGACGCGTGCGCGCGAGTTCGAGCGTATCGAGCACCGCGCAGCGATTGCGCACCAGCACCGGTGCCGACGGCTCAAGCAGCGCGAATTCGCGCTCCAGGAACCCGATATCAAAGGCCGCGTTGTGAATGATCAGTTCGCTGCCTTCGATAAACTGCAGCAGCTCCTGCGCGATTTGGGCGAATCTGGGCTCCTGCTCAAGTCGCGAGCGCGTCAGGCCATGCACCGACCAGGCCCCTTGCTCAATCTCGCGCTCTGGATTCAGATAGCGATGAAACTGGCGTCCGGTCGAGCGCCGATTCAGCAGCTCCACGCAGCCGATCTCGATGATGCGATGGCCGCGCTCGACTTCCAGCCCGGTGGTCTCGGTATCAAGTGCGATTTGTCGCATGGGTTTACTTTAGCTCAAGCAGCGTATCGATCGCAGCGTTCGCGAGCGCATCGGCGCGCTCGTTGCCGGCGACGCCGGTGTGCCCGCGCACCCAGTGCCACTCGATGCGGTGGCGCGCTGCGGCCTGCTCGAGCTGCTGCCACAGATCCTGATTCTTGACCGGCTTGCGATCCGCGGTCTTCCAGTCGCGCGCCTTCCATTGCGCAAGCCATTCGGTGATGCCACGACGCACGTACTGGGAATCGGTATACAGGCGCACCTGGCTGGGTCGCTTGAGCGCCTCAAGCGCGGCGATCACCGCCACGAGCTCCATGCGATTGTTGGTGGTCGGATTCTGCGCGCCGGAGATTTCCTTCTCACGTGCGCCGGCCAACAGCAGCGCCGCCCAGCCGCCAGGCCCTGGATTGCCGCGACAGGCCCCATCGGTATATATGTCCACCACATGGCTCAAACGCTGGGCTCCGCCAGTCCACCCAGTACGCCATGGCGTTCGCGCAGCCGCGGCCGGATCGGTGTGAGCGTATACACGCGCTTGCGCGCCTTCACCAGATAGGCGGCGGCGGGCCAGGGATAGAACCAGCCGCGATGCAGCATGCTCGATACGACCACATCGGGACTGGCACGCGGAGTGCGCGGCAGATGATAAAGGTAGGGCAGCAGGCTCACGATCTCGTAGCTGAGCAGGCCGAGCCAATCGCGCACGCGTCCGAGCGACAATCGTCGCAACAGCCCGGGCGGATATCCGGCGCGCGATGCGGCCGAACGTAAGCCCCAAAAACTCGCGGGCCGAAATCCCAGCACGATGAGCTGACCCTCAGCGACCAGGATCCGGTCCGCCTCGCGCAGCACCGCGTAGGGGTCAGGCGCGTACTCCAGAGTGTGGGGCAACAGCACGGCATCGACCGATGCGGCCCCGATCGGCAAGTGCGCGAGGCTCGCCACCAGATCCCCATCCTCCTGGGCGGCGTCGGCCACGACGCTTTGGCGGCGGATACGGCTAGGGGCGAGCAGCTCACGGCCGGCGCCCCAGGTGCCGAGCTGCAGTAGTTCCTGCCCAAAGACATCATCGAAGGTCCTGGCCAGTAAGGTCGCCTCGGCCGCAATCAGCGCTCTGCCCAGGGGCGAGGCCTGCCATTGCTGCAGACTGCCGGGAACTTCCGCCATACTCAGCGTGCGTCCCAGAACACAGAAAAACTATGCATTATGTGAGCTTACAGGTTAAATTTGGCCGGCTCGAGGCCTATGCTTGGGCAATAACGTATCACGTATCAAGTGCCTATCACGGGAGGCAAGAGTTGAGCCCAGCGACGCTGACTCGCCGGCTGCCACACGCGGCCCTCATTGCCTCGGCTGTCCTGCTGGTTGCTTGCGCTCATCAACTCAAGCCCGACAGCGCCGCCAAGGGCCTGTCAATCGGTGCGCCAGCACCTGATATTGAGGCGGCAATGGAGAGCCCCGTAGGGGCCGGCGCCGACCAGGCCACCGATGAGGCCACGCAGCGCCCGCTGGCGTCTGGCTCGCTCGCAAGCCCGTCCGCACCTGCCCCACAGGATTCGGCCGACTTACCGGGGCCGCCCGCCGACAGCCTGGTTACCGTCAAGCAGGCCGATCTGCTCGAGCGCCTGCGCGGGGGCTTTCAGCTCAACGATGTGGATGAGCCAGCAGTCGCCGCGCAGCTGAACTGGTTTGCCAACCATCCGGACTTCCTCGAGCGCACCTTTGGACGCGCCGAGCTGTGGCTGTATTACATCGTCGGCCAGCTCGAGCAGCGCAATATGCCGCGCGAGCTCGCCCTGCTGCCGGTCATCGAAAGCGCGTTTGAGCCCTACGCCTATTCGCGGGCGCGTGCGGCGGGTCTGTGGCAGTTCATTTCGGATACCGGCCATCGTTTTGGCCTCAAGCAGGACTGGTGGTATGACGGGCGTCGCGACCCGATCGAGGCCACGCGTGCGGCACTGGATTATCTGCAGGAGCTGCACGATGAATTCAATGGCGACTGGCTGCTGGCGATTGCCGCCTACAACTGCGGTGAGCTGACGGTCAGCCGCGCGATTCAGAAGAATGAGCGCCTCGGCAAGCCCACCGATTTCTGGCATCTGAAATTGCCGTCCGAGACCCACGGCTATGTGCCCGAATTGCTGGCGATGCGCCGACTGGTTGCCAATCCGGCGCGCTATGGCATCGAGTTCAGCCATATCCTGAACGAGCCGTATTTCGTGCAGGTCGCTACCGGCGGGCAAATCGATCTGAAGGTCGTGTCCGACATCTCCGGCATCAGCACCGAGGATCTTTACGAGCTCAACCCGGCGTTTCATCGCTGGGCCACCGATCCGACCGGGCCGCATAGCCTGCTCGTGCCCGTGGATGCCGCCGAGGGATTGCAGCAAGCGCTCGCTCAACTCACGCCCGAGCAGCGCATGCGCATCGAGCACTACACGGTGCGCCGCGGGGACACCATCGCCACGATCGCCAGTCGCTTCGACACCAAGCCAGAGGTCATTCGCGAACTCAACGATCTGAGCGCCAACGAGCGGCCCGTGATCGACGCGATGCTGTTGGTGCCGTCGAACTCCACTGTGCTGCCCGAGAAGGTCGCGCGCGCGGCTATGCTGTTTGATTTCCCGGTCCGCGCGCGGCGTCATCGCGGGCTTCGCCCCGACATCCGGGTGGTGCGCCGTGGCGATACACTCTACGGCATCGCGCAGCGCCTCGGCACCGATGTGCAGACCCTCGCGCAGAACAATGGACTGCGACCTGGCGATCGTCTGCACGCCGGACAGAAGTTGCGGGTGAGTTCGTCAGCATCGTCCAGTTCGGGGGCGGCCGCCGGCAACGCCACCGGTACGATGGTGGCCTCGAGCGGCGCGGGACGGCGCGTGACCTACACTGTGCGCCCTGGCGATACGCTCTATGGAATCGCCCGGTTGTTGCAGGTCACGGTCATCGAGCTGCTGGACTGGAACGGCATGAGCGGCAGCCGCAATCTCAAGCCCGGGCGCACGCTGGTGGCCTTCGTGCACGCTCGCGACTGATCAGCCGATGGGCTTTCTCGACGGCAGGCGCGCGCTGATAGTCGGCGTGGCCACCGAGCGCTCGATCGCCTGGGGCATCGCTCAGGCCATGCACGCCCAAGGGGCCGTGCTGGCCTTCTCCTATGCCAACGATAAATTCAAGGAACGCGTCGAGCCACTGGCTGCATCGATTGGCTCGACGCTGCTCATGCCGTTGGACGTCCAGGCCGATGAGCAGATCGAGGCCGCTTTCGCGCGGCTCGAGCGCGAATGGGGACAGCTCGATATTCTGGTACACGCCGTAGCCTTTGCGCCGCGCGAGGCGCTCGAGGGCAGCTTTGCTGCGAATACCTCGCGCGAGGCGTTTCGCATCGCACATGAGGTCTCGAGCTACAGCTTCACGGCGCTCGCGCGCGCCGCGGCGCCGCTGATGAGCGGCCGTGCGGGAGCCATGCTGACCTTGTCGTATCTCGGGGCCGTGCGCTCGGTTCCCAGCTACAACGTCATGGGGCTGGCCAAGGCCAGCCTCGAGGCCAACGTTCGCTTCCTGGCGGCGGATCTGGGGCCACAAAACATCCGCGTCAATGCAATATCTGCGGGCCCGATCAAGACACTTGCCGCCGCTGGCATCGGCGGCTTGCGCAGGATGCTCACGCACGTGGCGCAGGTTGCACCGCTGCGCCGCAACGTTACGACGCGCGACGTCGGCAATGCGGCCGCCTTCCTGTGTTCGGATCTGGCCGCAGGCATCACCGGCGAGATCCTGTATGTGGACAACGGCTTCAGCACCGTGGGCATGGGCTTTGCCGACAGCACCCCGGCGGAGGCGCCCGGTACAGGCTAGGAGACCGCCGGCCGCGCGGGCCGGCTGCGGCTTAGTCAAATACGGCCGGATTACGCTTGACGTTGGCGCGACGCTCCAGCTCGAGCAGATAGGCCTCCATTTCTCCGTCGCGATCGCGCTTGAGAAAATCCGTGACGAGCTGTTCATCGTTCTTTGGGTTCACTCCCGAGGTGCCCGGATGCACCGCGCTGAGCATGACCAGTGCGGCCCCACCGTCGTCGAGCGCGATAGCTCTGTACTCCGGCTTATCGGCCGGATGGGGCGCCGCAAAGGCCGTCTCGCGTACCTGCACCGGCAGCTGCGGATCGCTGCGAGCGTATGAGGTGGCGGGCGCAGCCGTCACCCCGAGGCCCTTGACGACCGCATCGAAACTCGCGCCCGCATCGAGCTGTTTGACCGCAGCATCGGCCGCCGCCTGAGCAGCCGTTGTGCTCGCGTTCTTGCGGATCGCCGCAATGACTTCGCCGCGCACGCTATCCAGCGGCTGCGCCGCCGGTACACGATGCTCAAGCACCTTGAATATCACGAGCCGATCCGGCGCGAGCGCCACGGGTCCTCCCAGGCGATCGCCCCCGACGGTGTCCGCACTGAACACCGCCTGCACCAGATCCGGATTGCCACCGAGCGGCGCCGCCCCACTGCGCGTGTAGTCCTTGATCTCCCCGATCTGCAGACCGTAGTCGTTGGCCAGCGCCGTCAGATCGCTCGCCTGGCCGCTCTCCATCTTCTGCTGCAGCTGCTCCTGGCGGTCCCCGAACAGTGATGAGGCCTGATCACGCCGATAGTCGGCCTCGATCTTCGAGCGCGCCTCGGTGAGCGTTTGCACGTGCGCGGCGCGCACCTCATCGAGCCGAATGATGTGGTAGCCGAACTGGGTCTTCACCGGATCACTGATCTGTCCTGGCTGCAGTTTGAACAGCGCCTCGGCAAAGGGCGCGACATAGGCGTCGCGCTCGGCCCATCCTAGATCCCCGCCCTGCGCCGAGGAGCCCGGATCGGCCGAGTACTTGCGCGCCAGTTCAGCGAAATCCTTGCCCGCCTTGAGCTGCGCGAGTACCTGCTGCGCGCTCGCCAGGGCCGTGGCATCCGCCTTGGCGTCTTTGGGATCCTCGACCGAGATCAGGATGTGGTGCGCGTGGCGCTTTTCGTTCTCGGCATAGAGCTGCTTGTTTTTCTCGTAGTAAGCCTGCAGATCCTCATCCTTCACGCCAATCTGCGGGGCAATAGCATCCAGGGACAGCTCCGCATACTGCAGCCGCACCGACTCCGGGCTCATGTAATCGCTCGCGTGCGCGCTGTACCAGGCTTTGATGGCCTCATCGTCGATCTTCACCGCTGCGGCATAGCGCTCCGCCGGCAACAGGGCATAACGGATCTCACGCTGTTCGTTTTCGAGCGCGTAGATGCCGTGCAATTGCGCGGCGCTCAGAAAATCGGACAGCTCGATGCCCTCGCTCAGCTGTGCGATCTGCAGCGCCTGGCGACGCTGTGCCTCATAGCTCTCGGGCGTCAAACCGGCCTGCAACAGCATCGCCTTGGCGGCCAGCGGACTGAATTTGCCTTCCACCTGGAACGCCGGCTCGCTCTGATAGGCGGCAAGCACCTGCGCGTCGCTGACGCGATAACCAGCCGCCTGCGCCTGCTGGCGCAACACGGTCTCGCCGATATATTCATCGAGCAGCTGCTGTTGCAGTACTCGCGTCTGCGCGGGGCTGAGCGCAGCACCATGCAGCTCCTGCTGGCTCGTGGCCTGCCGCTCCTGCCAGGCGCGGCTCAAGGTATCGGTGCTGATGGGCTCGCCATTGACCTTGAGCCCATAGTCGGGCGGACCGAAGCTCAGGTTGACCACGCCGTATGCTCCCCACACGGCAAAGATAAGCGCCAGGGTCCCCAGCACCACGATTGCCAGCCAGCGCTGGCTCTTCAGTTTGTCGCCGATGTTCTGCAGCATGTGAGGTAAATGGCG
>JBEKUL010000076.1:0-25217 GCA_049515055.1 Steroidobacteraceae bacterium
TCTATGAGGCGTACGACAACTATTGGGACTTCTCACGACTCGACCTGCATAACGATATCTTCGAAGTGGTTGTCGACGGCGACCTCTCCGGAGGTCCGCTGATCGATATCTATCACCGCGACGTGTGGACTGCGGATGCCGTTGGCGCACTGGCCAATATCGACCCGCGAATCTCCAGGTCCGACGCGTTCTTCTCGTATCAGGGCGCTCACGCGCAGAACTACCACATCTTCACCCCGGCGGCCGGCAAGGACTGGGTCATGGCTTGGGGCTGCGCGCAATACACGAAGGAACTGCCCTACGCCAACCATGCGATCAAGTACGACTTCAAACCCGGCGAGTCCGGCAGACTGGTATTGGAGTTCTGGATCACGCCGTTCGACTATGCGGGTTGCGAAGGTCCGGAGCGAGCCGTCGAATCAACGCTCACTGAAAATAAACTGATCGGCCTTTCCTGGGCGGTGATCGACTATGACGATGTAAACTCACCAAAACGCAAGTTCTGGAATCTCTCGCACAAGCAAACCTTCTTCGGAAATGCATCGCAGCTCGTGGGATTTCGCCTGATGCCGCTCGAGCCCCAGTTTCGCAAGCCCATTGATGCCCATTGGTCCTTCAAAATCCTCGATATGGACAGCCGGACAGTGGCTTTCAAGGACGATTCCCAGGGTGAGATAACCTCCTGGAGATGGGATTTCGGCGACGGTATGAGTTCGACTGAAAGAAACCCGATACATCAATACAAGGAGACGCCGGGAAGGCAGAGCAACTACACCGTAGTACTCTACGTCACCGGTCCGGCAGGTGAATCGCACCTGGCAAAAGTCTGGGACGTGCACATCCGAGGTTGAGTTCGCTATCGCCAGATAGAGAATTGAGCGGATACGCAATGGCCCATGCGGTTGACCCTGCGCCCGAGTGTCACGGCGCCGTGCACCTTCATGACGCTGATCGATATGTACCAGATAGTGGGATCCCATTCCTGAGAACAGCATTCTATCCGCTCCATCGGCCGTGCTATTTGTGTTGACTTAACGCAACACGGGCACCGGCAGCGCCAACCCCCGCATATCGCACCACGCGATTCTCGTGATGACAATTGGGGGTGTAAATACAGCAAAGTGAGCGCAGAACTGCTTGTTTTGCAGGCCATTCCGCAACCCCCGATGCAAGAGCCGGCAGCGAAAATCGCGGCGGCGCAATCCGCCGCGCGCTCGTCCACTTTCGGTATTGCAGATATGCCGAGATGTAGTATAAAGTCCCACCATATACTCAAGACTAAATTGGCATCGTTAGGGTAGTTGCGACGAGGGTCAGCTCAGGTCGCGGATAGAGCGACGCGATCTCGAGCGCGCTTTTGGAAAGGTTGGTCGCGCTTTTGGCGTCCTGAGTTGATTTCAAAACGGCGATAAGAACGTTTGGGGGCATCATGAAGAAGTTACTTTGCGTGGCTTTGCTATGCGGGACGACCGTTAATGCATTTGGCCAGGTTGCGGCTAGCGTTGCGACAGAGGATCAATCCGCGTTGCAGGAAGTGATTGTCACCGGCACGTTGATCCGCGGCGAGGCGCCGATCGGCTCGCCGGTGCAGGCGATCTCTACTGCGCAGATCGAAGCTACAGGCACGACCAACACCGCGGACCTGCTCTCGACGGTGCCGGCGATGACGAGCTTCAATACGACACCCATCGGTGGCAACCAGGAATTTCGCAGCGGTGGCCAAACCATACCCGGCATGCGTGGCCTGCCCGGGACCGCAGTGCTGGTCATGATCGACGGCCATCGCCTGGTCGGGGATTCGCCGCTGCTGACGACCGCAGATCCTTCCTCGATTCCGCCGGAAGCGATCGACCACATCGAGGTCGTGCAGGACGGCGGTTCAGCCACCTACGGTTCGGACGCGGTGGCGGGTGTCATCAACATCATCCTGAAGAAGAATTTCGACGGTGCCGCGACCTCTGGCAGCTACACGGGTGCCAATGCCTACAACGCGGCCAGCTTCGGCCAGCTGTTCGGCAAGACCTGGTCAGGCGGTTCGGCGTTGCTGGACTTCCACTACGAGAACAACTCGGCCCTGTACAACGATAATCGCTCGTACTACACAGAGGATCTGCGGCAGTACGGTGGAGTGGACTCGTTCAACACCACCTGCGGGCCCGCGGTCAACCTCAGGGTTGGTTCGACCTACTACAACGCGGTAACCGGGGCGCCAGAACAGGGACTGAACGTGACCCAGGCGGCGAGCTGCGACCCGCGATCCGGCACTCAGCTGATCTATCCCAACCGCCGCTACGCTGCCGTTGGCGATGTCCGCCAGGACGTTGGGGACAAGCTGCATCTGTCCTTCGACGCGAAGTACACCGACGATATGTCGAGCGGCCTCTACAGCCCGCAGACCCTGCAGATCAACAATGCTGGGTTTACTGGCATTCCTCAGGGTCTGGTAATTCCCGGTCCGAACCTTGCGGCCGACAATGCGGTGTTTGGTGCGGGCGTCATCAAAGCAGGCAATCCGTACTACATCCAGCCACCGAGCCTGATCGGAACAGCCTCGCAGGGCGCGCCTGAGACCGTGTATGCGAATTCCAACGTCTTCGGTGCCGGAGGCGCCATCGTGAATGTGTTTCGCGCGCAGTCCGCCATGTTCGATCTCGGCGCCGCCTATGACCTGACGAAGACCTGGGAGGTGACCAGCGATTTCGACTTCGGCATCAGCACCAGCACGGCACTGAACCCGGACAGCTCGTCGGTCAATCCGGGCGCGCTGTATAACGCCGAGATCGGCACCACGACCAGCACGGCTTTGGATCCGTTTGGCCCGATGACTAATCCTAGCGTCGCCGCTGGCATCATGGATTGGCCGCTGCTCTTCAAGGCTGTGCAGCGAATCTATGACTTCAACATCAAGGCGGACGGCTCAGTGGTTACCCTGCCGGGCGGGGATGTGAAGCTCGCCGTCGGCGCGGCCGATCGCGACGAGCAGTACGTCGGCGAGGATCCGATCGGCGTCCCGGGCGCCGTCGCTCCGGTGAGCGGTGTACCCAGCTTTACGCCGGGCAACTACCAGAGCCACAGCCGTCTGGTCCACGCCGCCTACGGTGAGTTGTCGCTGCCAATCGTCGGCGCCGGCAACGCGCTGCCCGGTATCCAGAAGCTGGACTTCTCGGTTGCGGGTCGCTACGACCATTACAGCGACTTCGGTTCTACCAGCAACCCCAAGTACGGTATAACCTGGTCGCCAATCAACGATGTCTCTTTCCGTGCGACCTACGGCACATCATTCCATGCGCCGCAGCTGGCCGACATATACGCCATCGACACGCGCGTAAGCGTCACCCAGGTACAATACGGCGCGCTTCCGGCAAGCTACCCCGGCAACATCGCGGCCCTGATTGCCGCGGGCAATGCGGGTGCTGCTGCCAACTTCCCTGCCATCTACACGATCGGCATGCCCGGCGGCAAGCCAGGCCTGAAGCCGGAGACGGCCAAGACGGGAACGTTCGGGGTGGACTTTACGCCGTCAGCCTTGCCGGGTTTCAAGGCCAATGTTACGAACTTCCTGATTCGGTACTTTAACGAGGTCGAAATTCCGACGACTCCCGGTACCGCGGCCAGCACGAATTTCTGCAACCCGTCCTATATCGAACTGTATACGTTCAACGGTAGCGCCAACTGCGCCGCCAACCCCACACTGGCGGGCGTACCGGCGGCACCGCTCAGCGCGGCGCAACTCAACTCTGTCCTAAGTGGCCTGCGCTTCTATGCGCCCTTCACCCTGGCGCAAGTGGAATCGCTCGGCCTGCCGGTGTATCTGGTGAGCAGCGCTCAGCGGCAGAACATTGGCACCACGGATATCGACGGTTGGGATTTCGACTTCAACTATGTCCGGCAGCTGCCCTTCGGCAACCTGAACACGGACTTTAGCGGTGAATACCTGTACAAGTTCGAGTCGCAGAGCGCCCCGGGTGCGGTCTTCGTCGACAACCTGAAGAGCGGTTCGCAGTACTTCCAGAATGACGCGGGTGCACAGGACATCATTCCCTGGCATTTCCGCTACACGCTGGGTTTGCAGAATGGCCCCTTCAGTCAGCAGGCAGCGGTGAATTACACCGGCCATTATAACTATCTCTATTCCTTATATAATTACGTCGCAAGCCCCACTGGCAAGACCACCCCCGCGATCCAGTGGGTGCAGGAATTCATAACGATTGACTATTCGCTGAAATATGACTTCCCGCAGAATGACGGCATTCTCAAAGGGCTGAAGGCTCAGCTCAACGTCTACAACATTCTCAACACGCCGCCGCCGCTGGTCTACATCACGGGCACGTCACCGTCCTCTGGCTTCAACTCGGCCTCGGCGAGCCCGCTGGGGAGGGCGATCAGGTTTAGTATAGAGAAGCGCTGGTAAGTCGGCGCTTGGTTCAGGGCGATGGTGATGCGCTGATCGGGCGAGCCCGTGCTCGCCCGATCAGAACTTGTGAGATTCGCGACGCAGTGAGTACAGGAGCCACTGACCTGCGACCGGACTGCGAATCAAAGCTTCCGGCAGACCAACGGGTTTGAAGGGCAGCGTAGACTGCAACAAGCGCGGAACCAGATGCAGGAGTTATCTCATGGATCGTCGGCAGTTTCTTGAGGGACTCTCCATGGCGGCCACCGCGCTGGCGATCCCGCCCGTCGGCGCTGCGGCGACCCCAGCCCGGCGCCTCGCTGGGGTTTTCCCTATCGGCTTCACACCCGTCACTGCGGCGGGTCAGATAGATTTTGAAGGCTTAGCCGCGCAAGTGAAATTCTGCCGGCGAGGCGGCGTTCACGGGATCGCGTGGCCGCAGATGGCCAGCGGATGGATGACGCTGACCGAGCAGGACAGGATGCAAGGCGCCGAGGCGCTGATTTCTGCGGCCCATGGCGGCTCCACGGCGATCGTAATCGGCGTGCAGAGCAAGACAGCGGACTTGTCCGAGACCGGGCGCTATGCCGCCCAGGCCGAGAAACTCGGTGCCGATGCGATCATCTGCATACCTCCGCCGGCCATGACGGATCCGGGGGAACTGCTACGCTACTACCAGCAGGTCGGGAAGGTCTCATCCCTGCCACTGTTCGTGCAGACCGTGGGGGACTTCAGTGTCGATCTTGTCATGGAGATGTTCAATAGTATTCCGACTTTCCGCTATGTGAAGGATGAGGCGGGCGATCCTTTGAAGCGCGTAACGGAAATCCGAACGCGTTCGAACGATCAGCTCAAATGCTTTTCAGGCCGCGGCGTAGCTACGATGATTACGGAAATGGAACGGGGCTTCGTGGGTCACTGCCCCTACGTGAGCCTTGCAGATCTGTACGCCTCTGCCTACGACTCATACCATGCCGGGCGGGTGCGCGACGCTTTCGACGAGTTCGGGCGCATCGAGGCGGCCAGTTCGATGTTCACCCAAAGCGACGTCAACGTTCTTATCGCGCGCGGGGTATTCCGCCCCGGCACTACCGCTCGCACCAATCCGCCGCCCCCTGGCGCCGCGCCGCCGCGTCGCAGTAGCGCCGAATCCAGTCCCGATGCCATCAAGCAGGAGTTGGATCTGTACTTGAAGCGATACCTGCGCGCGTAGCCGAGAGCATCGCACATCGCTCGCACTATCTGAAAAAGATAAGCCGAGACCTCGCATCCATCCCGGACGCATCGATGCCCGGGACGGACTTGAGATCGGCGAGATCGGTGAATATATGCTTGCCGCGACGTGTCACGATCGCCCGTGCGACCGTATCTGAAACATCCAGCACGATTGCAAGCTCATCGACATCGGCCGTGTTGACATTGATCGTGGTCATCGTGCGATGCAGATAGTCCATGATGTCTTCAAGCTGCTCGTCGGTGCCGACCGCGCCCCGGTCGATCATCTTCTGCACGGTGTCGTGCCAAGCGTCGTAGCTCATCGGCGTGTCCATAACGATCTGAAGCTTGTGACATTTGCCGCAGACGGCTTGGAGCGATGCGCCTTCCTGAGCCAAGCTCGGGTCTTGTTCCGCGGCAGGCAATGGGGAATCGGCCGCACGCGCCGCGACTAACCGGAACGCCGCCACAAGCAGCACGCTGCCTAGAGACAGCCTAAGGCATCGGGCCCTGCGCACGGTCTACAGATCCGCGTGGCTCCGGTCGCGATCAGTCCGACGGTGGCGTTATCACCCTGGCGTCTCCGGGTTCCATGAGCGTCACTGTGACTGGCGCGCTACCCGGCATCGGCGTCACATGCGGGCCCAGACCCAATTGCTCTGCCGATACATAGTCGCCGAAGCTGTTGGCAAACTGATTGGACACGCGCTGCGCGTGACCATTGTCGAAAGTGATGTCCAGCAGCTTCTCGCTGTACATCGTGTGGCCGTATTCGTCCTGCATCTGACCGACGATCTTGTGCGTCTTGACGTCGATGACATCGCCCGAAGAGGCGTAGGCGAGCTTGCCATCCAGCCCGAAGGTTATCCAGAAAGTACCTCCGGGAGTGTCGATGGTATCGATCTCCTTTGGATCTTCAGTGTTAGAGAAGATGTGGATCTTTTTGAATAGGCCATCGGCCAGCCAGATCTCGCTTTCATCCGGTGTCAGCGCGATGCCATGGCTCGGGCAGCCGTGTGGAATGCGAGGACGCGGGTTCGCATTCCACACTGACCTCCAATCCACGCTCGTCACCTCGACCGTCTTGATGACCTTGCCCGTCGCGACGTCCGCGATCAGAAAGCCCATGAAGTTGTTCTGGTTAGTGTAGATCCTGCTCGAGTCCTTATTCAGTACGAACACGCGGATATTATCGGGGAAGGCGATCGTCTTGATGACCTTGCGAGACTTCACGTCCGAAATGGTCATGACCTTGCCGTTCGGGGACATGAAGGCGGTCTTACCGTCCGCACTCAGATTCAAATTGTGCGCTCCGAAGCTCTGCGGTGCCTCGAGCTTGCCCAATAGCTTCCCGGTCTGGGCATCGACCTCATACCAGTAGTCCTGCAGGTCGCTGCCCACCACGATTATCTTGCCGTCCGGTGTAACCTGAGGGCGCTCACAGCACTTTCCATCCAGCGTCGCCGACCAGACCATTTTGTCAGTGCCCATGTCGATTGCGCCCAAGCGTCCGCGCGCCGCGACGTAGATCAGGTTAGTCACTGGACTCGCTGCCACCCCGGAAACCTGCTCCGGGCTCATACTGCCGGCATAGCTCCAGGTTGGAATGCGTTTGATGAAGCGATAATTGTCGTTGGCATCCAGTACCACGATGCCCACTCCATTCAAGTAGGCGGGCCGCTCGAGCGAGCCTGGCTCAGTCACATAGATGAGGTGTCGCCCGCGCGGACGGAAGCTGTCGGGTGGCCCGCGCCGCCGCCTCTCCGCAATGCGCGCGGCCTCGTCCGCCGCGCTGGGCGCTGCGGCGGCAGGAGGGGTAGCGACTGTTGTTGGAGCCGGTGCTCGCGTCTGCGCCACGGCCATGAGCGGGCCGGCGAGAATAAGCGCGGTCACAAATCGGGAAACCGATTTGAGTTTCATTGCTATACCTCCAAATGCGACGTGTCTGACTTCGGCCGTTATCGTGTGTTTTGCGTCAGCAACCAACATGCGCCAGCAGGCCCCCAGCCGTTTGTCCGGCGCAGGTTTATAATATATGAAAAGCGATCACAACATCCCGTTCAGGCGCGTAATACTGGCCTGAGATAGGTGTTAAGCGCATTGCGGATAAACTCTTTTTGATCCTCGGTAAGCCGTGCACTGTTTCTGCCGCCGCCGCCTGCACCGCCGCCGCCGCCTGCACCACCACCGCCGCCCCCCATTCCACCACCACCACCGCCAGCACCCGCTCCACCGGCTCCACCCCGTCTGGCCTCCGGTTCCATGGGCTGTTGTCGCGACGTGTTGGTCTCCTTGAATACTCCTCGCGCGATCATCAGGTACTCCGTCGCGCCGGGAATCGTGGCGAAGGCCTGTACCTGACCAAAGATCTCGAAGGCCTGTCTTTTCTTACCGGCCCACCAGAGCTCCTGCACCTGTTGCAGGACGTCGGCGTACTGCGGGGTCGGACACAATCCCACGACACCCAGAGGCAGTTCTTCCAGCAACTGGTTCCCCGTCCCACCGCCCGCCGCCCAGACCGCAAGTTTATTGTCGCTCCCCTGGATCAAGGGCGCGACGCGCTCGAGCGGATTCCCGACCTCGTCCTTGGTCGCCTTGATGGTCGGAATCTGCTTGAACATCTCGAGCATGAGCTCAACGCTCAGGGTGCCGCGGGTCTGCACGATCAGCGGCAGCTCTGTCGCCGCCCCGATGCTCTTGTAATAGTCGAGGATCGCCTGATCGCTGACGTTCCAGCCGTTGTTCGGCGGTATCGCGACGATGGCATCCGCCCCATGGGCCGCAGCATGCTTGGCATAGCGAACCGAGGTGCCGATATCCCAGGCGGTGTTCTGTACCGCAATTGCGATCGCCGACTTGCCACCCTTGCCAGCAGCCAGCATCGCCTCCGCACCTTCGATGCGCTCGGCGTCGGACAGCGTCGACCAGCTGCTCGCGAAGACGGGCCAGATCATGCCGTTGACGCGCCCGCGATTGATGAACCTCACCTCGGCCACGAGTGAATCCACGTCCAGCTTGTCGTCCTGGGTGAACGGTGTTTGGACAATTGGATAAAGGCCGCGCAATGGCTTGCCGCTCGGCGTCGTGAGTTGGGCACCCTTCACGTCCGCAGCCGCTGCGGCCTCGGTCGGCAGAAGCTCCCCTGCCAGCGCAATGAGCCCCACAGACTGCAGAAAGGCCCTTCTATCCATACCGCTCTCAACTGTGTAGCCGTCCATCACGCTGCTCCTTAGATTATCCGGAAATGTCAGTCAGATGCATAGCCGACGGTGGCACCCTCGGCCTCGTGGGATCATGCCGGGGCACGGCCTTCTCGAAGGGTCCCGGCACGGCTAACACTCACGCGACCCGAAAGGGGGTTTCAGGTCACGCTGCAGCAAGAGAGAGCAGTACTCAATTGCCGTAGCGTTAGCCGCACCAGGATTAACTTGGCAGGAGGGCATCGCGGGTCACCGGTTGATCTGCTTCGTGACCTTGTCGAGCGCGTCGCGGTCGATCGGAAGCCCTAGTCCTGGGTCAGTGGGCGCCAGGACGTAGCTGTCGGCATCGATTCGGAACTTGTTCTTGAGGTAAACACGATCGGTGTACTCCACGGGGTGCGGCATCTCGAACCAGTAAGCGTTCGGGAGGGCCAATTCCAATTGGAAGGCCACCATCATGTCGAACTCATTGCCCCAATTGTGCGGAGCGCACTCCAGTCCGTGTGCGTCGGCCAGTAAGCCCACGCGCATCGAGCCGGATATGGCACCCACGTTGTCCGATATGAGGCGAACTGCGCCCAATGCATCGCGCTTGATGTACTCGGCGTAGTCGGCGATGGAGTAGATGAATTCCCCCACATGCAGCGGCAAATTTAGCTTCTGACCAAGTTCGATCAGACCCTCCTGATCGATCGTGCGAATGGGATCCTCGAACCACAGATAGTCGAGCTCATCGAGCAGTCGTCCGACGGTCAGGGCTTCGTAGCGGTTGTAGCGCTGTACCGGGTCATGCATCAGGACGAATTCGTCCCCCACCGCCTTACGAATCTCTCGGATCATTTCCATGTGACCCATATAGGTTGGGATCGGCGGACCGTCGCGGTGCTGACCAGCGCCAGGGTGAATCTTGTAGCCTTTGTAGCCGAGCTGCTTGGCCTTCAGCACGTCCGGCACGTAATCCTCGATGCTCGCCAGATGATTGGAGCTGGCGTAGGCCATGATGCGATCCTTGGTATTCGTCCCGCCTTGAAGGATCTTATAGATGGGCCGATTCACGGCCTTGCCGAGTATGTCCCACAAGCAAACATCTGCTGCAGCGCTGTAGTAGTTCGGCCAGGAGCCGCCGCCGTGGGGCTGCAAGCCGGAACCGGCCAGGGCGGGGCCGCCGAATGCTGGCCCCATACCTGGGCGCTGCGCCTCGCCGAATCCCGCCGGGGGCGCTGCTCCGGGCCGTCGAGCCGGAGTGCTATCAAAGCCACCGGGCCCCTTCATGCCGCTGGTCGAAGTCAGCGTCGGCAACAGGTCAGTCACACTCTTGCCGACCAGGACAGCCTTGGCCCACTCCAGCCAGCCGTCGGTATGATTGCGGTTGCCGAGCGAGTAGATGCCCTCAATGCCGCTGCTGGTTACCACCGAGACCAGTTCACCGGTCTCAGTGGTATTGAGACGGTGGACGTTGCTCACATCCGTGACATACACCTTCACTTCTTTAATGGTGAGATCGGGGAGGTCACCGCGCTTCACACCCACAGACTGAGCCGCCGCCAGGGCGGGATCGAACAACGCAGCCGCTGCCGCGGTACCCATGGCCGAGCCATAGACGAATTCCCGGCGCGACAGATGCTGTTCGTTCTTCATGGTCACTTTCCTTCCTTTTAAGTCGCGTTAGCTTTTCGGCAGCGCTGCCGATTGCGCCTGCCACTGATCCGAGCGAATCGCCCTAACCCGAAGGGCGCCTAAGTACGATTTTCAGCGATTCGTCCATGGATTCACGGGATGCGCAACATCCGACGAATAGCGATCCCCCAAGAAGCGGCTGGCATCGGAATCATTTATTCAAACCCTACAATTTTACTACGACGTACCACATCGTACAATCCCGTACCATTTACTCATAAAGCGAGCCAGCCCACTCGTGTCCAGGCGCGAGGAGCATCCCGCAGTCGGCTTTAGCCGCAGCCGGAATTTCAAGAACAAGCGTGAAAACTCAGCGCTGATCAGTTGGCTCATCAGTCGCGGACGCTGTTTCTCCCCCGAAGCGCCGCCCCATCTTTCCGCGGTCGCTCTACGCATAATACCCTTGGCATACTGAGGCGCTCGCCTCTTGCCTGTGCTACAGAATGTAGTATATCTTCCCAAAATATAGAATATTGATCGAAGCTGGGTCACGCCACACAGTCCAATTGATGACGCGGCCGGGAGCCGCGCAGCGCGCCGCTCTGCTCGCTTGCAACACTCGACCTTTCGAAGAGCTTTATCGTTAGGGCCATTGATTCGACGATTCTTGGGGGGAATTATGGATAAGAATCGGGCTTTTAAGCTTGGTGGTCTGATACTTGCGGCAATTAACGCCGCATTATTCAGTATTGCGGCGATTGCACAGACGACTACGCCGACGCAGGCGAGTGGGTCGGGCGCAGCCGCCACCGACACGTCCGCAGAATTGACCGAGGTCGTCGTCACCGGCACGAGTATCCGCGGTGTGGCACCCGTGGGTTCGAACGTAATGAGCGTTGATCGCGAAGAAATCGATCAAACGGGCGCGCAAACGGTGCAGCAGATCCTGCGTACCATGCCGGCCCTGACTGGCATGGGCGCCACGCCTCAGGGCGGCAATCCCGGCAACGACGTGTATATGCCGGCCATTCACGGTATCGGATCCAGCTCCAGTAGTGCGACCCTGGTGCTGGTGGATGGCCATCGCATTTCACCGGGTAGCCAGCAGCAGACGCTGACTGATCCCAACATCGTTCCACCGATCATGCTGGAGCGAGTTGACGTGCTGGCCGAGGGCGCTTCATCGACTTACGGCTCGGACGCTGTCGCAGGCGTCATCAATTTCATCACGCGCAAAAGCTTCGATGGCATTCTGGTCACAGGACAGGGTGGTGTTGGCGACCAGTACCACAATGCCGACGCCGGCTTTCTGTGGGGGACCTCCTGGGAAAACAGCTCATTGATGTTTGGCTATAACTACTCGTATCGCAGCGATCTGGCATACTCCGCCCGCAGCTCACTCGACCGCAATCACACCGCGGAGGGCGGCAGCAATTTCGATACGTTCTTTTGCAGCCCGGCATCCATCCAGCCGGCCGGCTCAAAGTTGATCTACTTGTCGGCGACTGCGACCAGCGGAACGGTGAACAGCGCCGCCACTTCGCCCTGCGACAACGTATTGGCCGGGGATGTCCTGCCGACGGAAATCCGCCAGAACGCCATGATCAAATTCACCAAGGAGATCGGCGACAAACTCGACATCGGTGTTGACGTGGTCGTGTCACACGTGACTAACGACACGCCCACGGCTGTGGGGACGTTGACGGCGACGGTGTACGAAACGGGCCCACAGGCCAATCCCTTCTACGTCAATCCGCCCGGAGTCACCGCAACCTCACAGACGATACGTCTTAATGCCGATCAGTTGTTAGGATCTGGTACTGCAGACTCTTTCAACAATCAGCAGGATTATTACGTTTCCGGTACCTTCGACTACAAGTTGGGCGGTGACTTCCGCCTCACGGGCTTGAGCCTGTTCGGTGGCGAGCAGAGCTACGTCGGCAACACCGGAGAGTTATGCGCCAGCTGCGCCGAACTGGCACTCAATGGAACGACCAACTCCGGCGGCAGTCTGACCGCGAGCTCCATTCCCGGCACCAACACCATCGTTACCAATCTGCCGCTGACCGCGAGCAACGCCCTGGACGTGTGGAATCCGGCCGGACCCACCAACCGCACCTCAGCGGCGGTAATCGCGGGACTGTCCAACAACGTCACCGATTCGCGCTGGTACTATTCGATCGCGCAGCAACGACTCGGTGTAGACGGTTCGCTGTTCCAACTGCCCGGCGGTCCACTCAAGGTAGCGGCCGGCGTTGAATATGTGCATTACGGTCTCATCATGGACAAGACCTACCCCAATAACGCGGGGCCCTCGAGTCTGGAATCGCAGACCTTTCTGCTCGACCTCGACCGCAACGTCAATTCAGCCTATGTCGAGGTCCTCCTTCCGGTGATCGGCGAGAACAATCAGTTGCCGTTCGTGCGCAAATTCGATCTGAGCGCCTCGGCGCGCTATGACAATTACATGGGCCTGGCCACGACCAAGAATCCACATTTCGCGTTGGGCTGGGAAAGCCTGCCAGGCGTAACGTTGAAAGCCAATTACTCAACTTCGTTCGTCGCCCCGCAGCTCACGAGCGTCGGCAACGTCGCCCAGGGTGGACTGACCAGCTTCAGCGGTGTCAGCTCGTCGAACACAACGCTCAGTGTGCCTCTTGCCAATTTCCCGCTAGCCGCGGGCGTGCCCGGCGCCACCTGCAACGCCACCACCTGTACTATCGGCTC
This sequence comes from Steroidobacteraceae bacterium, assembly GCA_049515055.1. Classification (GTDB taxonomy): domain Bacteria; phylum Pseudomonadota; class Gammaproteobacteria; order Steroidobacterales; family Steroidobacteraceae; genus FEN-1191. The sequence goes on from JBEKUL010000076.1 coordinate 13,153, forward strand.
GGCGGTCAATGGCATCAGCGTGAACGGTGGACCCGCTCACCCCATGCCTGGAAGAGGGCAGAGCTGGTCGGTCGGCCTGGATCTGGCCCCGAGTTTTCTGCCGCACTTCAGTGGGAACGTTACGCTGTTCAATACCTACCTGCTCAACCAGATCTCGGGTAACAGTGCTTCGAATGCGATCAATAGCGCGGCACTGAACAGTGATCTTGAATTCTGCCCGAGCGGATGTACAGCCGCGCAAATCGGCACCCTTGTGCCTGCCGGCTGGCCGCAGCTGACGGCTCTTCCGTCGACGGCGTACTATGTTCTGTCGGTCCGGCAACAGAATCTGTTGAATCTGTATACGCAGGGCATCGACGCCGACTTGCACTATAATTTTCCGACCGCCGATGCTGGCGTCTTCAGGGCGGGCCTGGACCTTACGTACTTCACCCGGTTCGACCAGTCCATCGCCGGCGGCCCTACGTTCAGCGTACTCAATACCACGGGTTTCAATAACACTTTCCCGTCAATCCAGACGCAGGGCCGCATGGATCTGGGCTGGGATTACGCCCATGTCACGACCGACGTCTTCTTCAACTACATCGGCTCTTACCGCAATTGGTCGAGCTCTTCGGTGCTGCCGCTCATCGAGCAGAACGGCGTGCCTGTGAGCGGTGGTGACCCGGTCGCCAGCACTACGCTGTTCGATCTACACGTGGGATATAACTTCGGCGATAAACTCGCCGGTACCCAGGTGTATCTGGATATGACCAACATCTTCAATCGAGCGCCGGTGTTCTATAACGGCTCCACCGGTTACGACCAATACACCGGTAACATCATCGGCCGCATCACGACGTTGGGGTTTCGCCTGAAGCTATGACTGCAAGAATCTCACTACATGACATTTCTGCAATGTCTTTTACGCAACAGTGCGGGGTCTCATCGCCGACTGTCGCGAGTCGCTCGAGACAGCCGCCGGTGGCGAAAATCGCGGCAGCGCGATCCGCTCCGCGTGCATTCAGTAGGGGTGTTGCACATATTCTGATATGTAGTATAAGGTCCCACCATATAGTCACACTGAGTGGCATCGCTGGGGTATTTGCGGGGGAGCACTGCGGGTCGGGAGCGACGAGATCGCGAACAGACCACGGCTCTCGAGCGCGCCTTTGTCGTCCTGAGTTGATTTCAAAACGGCAATAAGAACGTTGGGGGCACCATGAAGAAGATACTTTGCGTGGCATTGCTATGCGGGGCGACCTTTAATGCATTTGGCCAGGTTGCGGCCAACTCCGCGGCAGAGGATCAAACCGCGTTGCAAGAGGTCACGATCACGGGCACGTTGATCCGTGGTGAGGCTCCGATTGGAGAGACGCTCCAGACAGTCGACAGTGCAGCCATAGCCACGTCAGGCACCACGACCACTTCAGATCTGCTCGCCACGGTGCCAGCGCTGAACAGTTTCAACATCGCCCCCCAAGGCGGCCAGTCGGAATTCAACAGCGGCGGCTCATCCACGCCAGGCCTGCACGCTCTGCCGGGCACCGCCACTCTGACGCTCATCGACGGTCACCGGGCAGTAGGCGATACGCCGCTACTGAACGTGCCTGACCCTTCATCGATCCCACCCACCGCTATCGACCACATCGAAATTCTTGCGGATGGCGGCTCGGCAATTTACGGCTCGGACGCAGTAGCCGGCGTCATCAACATCATTCTTAAGAAGAACGACTTGGGATACCGGGTCTGCGTTGATCGCGGCCACCTACGCAGCCAATTCGGACCTCCGGTACAACCAGGTCTCGTATTACCAGACCGCGCCCGCCGGCCTTGCGTACAACCCGATCACGAACTGCAATCCGCCGAACGTCGTGATCAACGGGACGAACTACTACGGGTCCGGTCTCAATGCAGGGCCGGCTACCACCTGCGATCCGACTGCAAACTCGGATCTTTACAATCAGGAGCGTCGGTACGCGGTGCTCGCGACTGTCCGGCAGGACGTGGGAGATCGCGTTCACCTGTCCCTTGACGCCAAATACACCGATGATGCGGCCAAGCAGCTGATAGCGCAGGTATCGAATGAGACCGTCACGCTCAACAACACCAACCCATTCTTTACGCTGCCCGCCGGGGTTACGGCAACTTCCGAACAGGTGCTATGGAATACCGGCAATCTGGACACTCCGCTGTACGACACGTATAGCTCCCGGTCCGGTATGGTCGATCTCGGTGTCGACATTGATCTGGGAGCCAAGTGGCGGTTGAGCGCTGATTTGGATTACGGCTGGAGCAGCAGCTCGGCTCTGAATTCAGATAACGGCGGTGTCGACATCACGGACCTGAATGCAGCCGTCAATGGCACGACGACCAGTACGGCACTGGATCCCTTCAGCAATCGCACCAATCCGGCGGTGGCTGCGGGAATCCTCAACTATCCGCTATGGTTCAACGGCGAACAGAAGCTTTATGACGTCAACGTAAAGGCCGACGGTCCTCTCTTTCCGCTACCCGGCGGTGACGTGAAGCTGGCAGTCGGCGGCTCCAATCGACACGAACTGTATAGCGGCTCGGACCCAATCGGCGTTGTAGGACAGTCCGACTACACCGATAATTTCGAGAATGCGAGCCGCGTGGTGAGCGCTGCTTTCGGGGAACTCTCGGTGCCATTGGTTGGCGCTGGAAATGCAATGCCGGGCGTGCAGCGACTGAATTTCTCCGTGGCCGGACGGTTTGACCATTACAGCGATTTCGGCGATACGACCAATCCGAAGTACGGACTTGACTGGACGCCGATCGACGGGCTCAAATTCCGTGCCAGCTACGGCACCTCGTTCCACGCCCCACAGCTCGCCGATATATACGGTATCGACACTCGTGCGGGTGGCATATTCCCGGCCACCCCACCACCAGGCTATACGCTTCCTCCGGGCGCGAACTATGAGGAGGCTTACATCGCGGGCGGCCGCCTGGGCTTACAACCGGAAAAGGCCAAGAATGCATCGTTCGGATTGGATTGGGCACCGCCAGAAGTGCCTGGGTTCAAGACGAACATCACCTACTGGATGGTTAGATTCAGCAATGAAGTTCAAATCCCGATCTCCTTTAATGTGAACCTGCCGTCGCTGGAGTCGCGATTCCAGAATATCAACGTCGTCAATCCGGCAACCGGGCTGCTGGGTCCCTTAACGCCGGCGCAGATTGCCACGATTCTTGCTGGCATCCGTCTGACGGGCTCTTTAACCGAGGTTCCACAGCCCCAAATCTGGGAAATACTCGATGCGCGGCGCGCGAATATCGGCGCCACGGCGATCGACGGGTGGGACTTTGATTTCAACTACAAGCTGCCCGTTGCAACTGGGAACCTGTTGATGGATTTGAGCGGCGAGTATCTGACGCAATATGAATCCAATGCGGGCCCCGGGACACCGTATTCGAACAACCTCACGAATGGTGCCAGCGAGCAATCCAGCGACACCAGTGCGTATAACGTGATCCCCTGGCACGTGCGCGGCACATTGGGTTATCAGAGCGGTCCATTCACATCGCAGGCGGCGTTGAACTACACGGGGCACTACAACTTTGGCTACGTGACACCTTGCGGCAACACCACCTGCCCTGTCATCGAGTGGGTGAAGGAGTTTGTAACCGTCGATTTGATGGCTTCCTACCAGCTGCCCAAGGACCTGCGTGTGCAGCTCAACGTCTATAACATACTCAATGAGCATCCGCCGCTGATCGAGGCGACCACCGGCTTCACTACGCTGTCGGCCAATCCCCTCGGACGGCTTGTTCAATTGAGTCTGGACAAGCGCTGGTAGCTCATCTGGCGGCGCTTAATCGTCGCCGCGTAGAGCAGCTACAGAAGGGAAGCATTGATAGAACAGCCGGCTGCCGCGCCAAGCGGCTAGCCGGCTCAATCAAGGCGGACGCGCCGAGATGAGCGCTGACAGCGCGCGGGCAAAACCCGCGCGGATCAATACAACTGGGTGCGATAGCGCTCTTCGATCGCTTTCTCGTATTCCTCAGCCTCGGCACCCTTGATCTGATCGGCCAGTACCCGACCGAGGCTCGGAAAGGCGCCTTTCGGGACTCTTTTATCCGGATTCCACAGATCAGAGCGCAGTATGGCCTTGGCGCACTGGAAGTAGACCTCTTCAACGTCGATCAGCGTGGCCGCTTTCGGCAACTTGCCATTCACCGCCATACTCGCAAGCAACGCCGGCTCGAGGCTGATTCGCACGCGACCGTTGACTCTCAAGGTTTCATTTACCCCCGGTACCAGGAACAATGCGCCGAGCCGGGGGTTCTCTATGACGTTCAGCATAGTGTCGACCCGCTTGTTGCCCGTGCGATCTGGGATCGCAAGCGTCTGATCGTCTAGTACCGACACGAAGCCCGGCGCGTCCCCGCGAGGGGTAGAGTCACAACGGCCTTGCGCATCAGAAGATGCGAGCACGACAAACGGGGACAATGCGATGAAAGCGCGGCAATGCTTATCGAGTCGTCTGAGCTCCTTGGCCAAGGACATTTCGCTGGGCGTACCATAATGTGCCCGCACCGAAGCGCGATCGGGCAAGTCGCCGGTGCTCATGCTCGCTTGCTCAAGCGATCTCACGCGCGGCGGCTGACACCGCATCGAGCGTCGCATCGATCACGGCATCGTCGTGTTCCGTAGAAAGAAACCACGCCCCGCGCTCCAGTGCCCGCACGCCGTGACCCAGCAGAGCCGTGGTAAAGGCGATATAGCGTTGGCGATCGACGCCCAGTAAATCGTTCCAATCCCGTGCAGGCGTGGTCAGACCAAAGGCTATGTGGAAAATGGCGGGAAAGCCGCTGACGACGCTGACTATCCCGGCCTCGGCCAAGCGCGCGCGAATGCCATCCATGAGACGCTGTCCCTGCGCTTCGAGGCAGCCGTAGGCGCCAGGTTGCGCGAGCCGCTCCAGAGTCGCGACGCAGGCAGCCATGGCCACAGCCTGACCGTTGTACGTGCCGCCGTGCACGACTCCGTGGGTAAACAGGTCCATGATGTCGGCCCGGCCGGCAATGGCCGCTACGGGGAAACCATTGGCAATTGCCTTCGCAAATACGGCCAGATCGGGGGTAACGCCGAATCGGCCCTGCGCGCCGCCAGGTCCCAATCGAAATCCCGTGATGACCTCATCGAAAATCAAGACCGTGCCGGTCTCATCGCAGGCTGCGCGTACGCCCTCCAGATATCCCGGCAGTGGCGCGATGGCCCCGGCGTTGCACATTGCCGGCTCCATGATGACGCCCGCAATATCGCGCTGTTGCAGCCGGGCGCGCAATAGCTGCAGATCGTTCCACGGCAGCACGCTAAGTTTCTCGGCAGTTTGGGCCAGCTGACCGCGGCTGCCAGCCACCGGTTCGATAGCCCCAGCCGGCGGCGCCGTGGACCAGAGCACATTATCGAACCAGCCATGATAATGGCCGGCGAATTTCACCAGATTGTCTCGACCTGTTACTGCGCGCGCCAATCGCAGCGCAGCCTGGACGGCCTCCGAGCCGCTGGAATTGAATCGTACGCGCTGTGCGCACGGCACCATCTCGCACACCAGTTGAGCGGCCCGAGCCTCAATTGCGCTCTGCCCTCCGAACAGCACGCCCCGATCGAGCTGCCGCTCTACCGCGCGGCGCACGTCGGCCGGCGTGTGGCCCAGGATCATCGGGCCCATACCCAGGTAGTAATCGATCAGCCTGTTGCCATCGGCGTCGATCAGAATCGAGCCCTCAGCGCGCTCGAACACCAGCGGCGTTGGCGAGGTACCCATGCGGAAATTGCTACCGACACCGCCAACCAGGTGTTGCGCGCTCTCGGCGATTCGCCGGCGCGAGCCATCGAAGCTATCGCCGGATGCTCGCTGGCCCGTCGGCCGGGCAACTCTCAATCTATCAGGCATTTAAAGACCCTAAGGCGCCCGGCTCACGGCTGTCAACCACATCCGCGGCACCAGCGAGATGGTATAAGTCTCCGAGCGCGCACTGACTCGAGCCATAGGCTCGCGCGGTCCAATTGCCAGACCGCGAGCATGTGCAAGAGGGTCTGTGTCGGAGCGTAATCAACGACTTAAGGAACGATCCACGCTCCTGGTGGGAATGAGTATGTCGAAAACCAAACTGTTGGTGATCTCGCCGCCCGACGAGCAGTTGGCGCGCGCTCTCGACCCCTTGCATGCGCTCAGCGATATCTCTATCAGCAACGATCAATCCGAGCTGGAGCGATTGGCCCAGAGCGCAGAGGTCATTCTTGTGTCCAGTGCCGGCAAGGCAGTCAATTTTCCGCAGATTTGGCAGCAGGCGAAATCGACGCGCTGGGTACATTCGCTCTCAGCGGGTGTAGAGAAGCTATTGTTTCCCGCTTTTATTGAAAGTACTGTGCCATTGACCAATGCGCGCGGCGTATACAAGCGTTCACTGGCGGAATTTGCCCTGCTTGGGATTATGTATCACTACAAGCGGGTGCGGCTGATGCTGGACAACCAGTTTCGCCGCAAATGGGCTCCCTTCACGGTAGAGTTCACGGCCGGGCGAGTCATGGGCATCGTCGGGTACGGCGAGACCGGTCGTGAATGCGCGCTGCTGGCCAAAGCAGTAGGTATGACCATACACGCCCTGCGGCGTAACCCGGATAAATCCAGCAATGATCCCCTGGTGGACCGTATTTTCGGGCCGCGACAGTTACAGCAGATGTTGTCTGGAATCGATGTACTGCTCTGCGCAGCACCGCTGACGGCCGAAACACGTCACATGATCGGCCACGCACAGTTCGAGGCGCTCAAGCCTAATGCAATTCTGATCAACCTGGGTCGTGGTCCGGTAGTCGATGAGTCGGCGCTTATCACGGCGTTGCAGAACCAGAAGCTGCTCGGGGCATCGCTCGATGTATTCGAAGAAGAGCCATTGCCGGAAGGATCGCCGCTTTGGGGCATGGAAAACGTTCTGATTTCCCCGCATTGTACCGACTGGACGCTGGAGCCGGCGGCGCAGGATCTGACCACGCGCTTCTTTGTCGAAAACTTTCAGCGCTACCAGAGGGGTGAACCCTTGGAAAACGTCGTGAACAAGAGAGCGGGTTATTAGAGACTTATTTCGCCGCGCTGCCGTCGCCTTGAACGTGCTGCGCGCGGTCCATGACCCGAACGCCGAGTCGCCGCCGTAGTGGTGACGCAGCCCAAGCTTCCCCCGCACGCCTGGCGCATAGTCGTGCTGCTTTGGTTCACGGTGCTGTCCAACTATCTTGCCCGTGCCTTGTTTACGACCATGCATGGCTCGATCGTCACGGCGATACCCATGTCAGAGGCGCAGTTCGGACTGCTGACCTCCTCGTTACTGCTGACCTACGGCGTGGCCAGCCCGTTTGCCGGCTTTCTGTCGGATCGATTCAATCGCAGCCGCGTCATCGTCGGTAGCATGCTGCTATGGTCGATAGCCACCTGGCTCGCATCCTACTGCCGGACATTCGAACAGCTGGTCGTATTGCGCTCGCTGATGGGCCTCGTTGAGGCTTGCTATATGCCGGCTGCGCTCGCGCTGATTTGCGACTATCACAGGGGTCCCACCCGATCCAGAGCGATTGCGATCCATCATACCGGATTCGTGGTCGGTCTCGCGTTGAGCGGCTTGGGTGGCTGGCTCGCGGAGCGGGAGAGCTGGCACTTCGCCTTCGCGTTTGTGGGCTTGACCGGCATCGCGTACGCGGTGCCATTGGCGCTGCTGCTGCGCGACGCGCCCCGAGTGTCCGCGGCGGCGAGGACGCCGGAGCTCGCCAAGAGCGGGGCACGCTTCGGCGCAGCACTGATTGGCCTGTTGGGTCTGAGCTCTTTTGTTCTGATGCTGGCAGCGCACGCGATTTTGAATCTGGCGGACTGGACAGTCATCGGCTGGGCACCGGTGTTTTTTCAGGAGCGCTTTCACGTGACACAGGGCGTCGCGGGCATCTCGGCCACCGGCTATAAGAACCTCGGATTGATTGCTGGTTTGTTCATTGGTGGCTTCTGGGCCGACCGCTGGAGTCGCACCAACGCCCGTGCCCGTATGTTTGTGCCAGCAATTGGTTTCGTAATCGGCGCTCCTGGCATCATATTGATGGCCAACAGTAGCGTGTTGGGATTGGCAATTCTGGGCTTGGCGATCTATTACTTGTTTGCCTCATTCTACGATTCCAACACCATGCCGGTGCTCTGCGAGGTAGTCGATGCGCGTTATCGTGCCACCGCGTACGGTATGCTCAACTGCGTGGGCATGATTGCGGCGGGTCTGGGCATTTACTTTTTTGGCCACTTGCGGGACCTGAAGATCGATCTGCGCATCGTCTTCGACTTCGGCGCAGTACTTTGTCTGATCAGCGCGCTGATCTATTTCAGCCTTAAGGCAAGCCCCGGGGCGCTCAGATCGGATCAAGTGGAAACAGCGGTCGAGTCACCTTCGTAAACGGGACCCGCAGCATGTTGGCGCAGGTCGGGCCCGGTGTATCTGCCATGACAATACGATCGGCCAGGCGCGCAAAGGAATGGCGAAATCCGCCCGGGGATTTCACGAATACCAGGCAGGCTGCACGCGGATCCAGCCCTACGGAGAAATACATCTCGCTATCCCACTCGACGGAAGGCAGGGTGCGCACCAATACTCGCAAGGAGCCGATCGCAAGCACCGCAGAGGGGCCCATCTTCACGTGTAGATCCTGATCGCGCATTTGGTATTCGCCGTCAGAGATAAGCAGCACCTCGACGCTACAGCGGATGGGTTTGCCATCTTTGGTCGAGAAATGATGTCCTAACGACAGCTTCAGAACGGCGCCTTTGCCTGCCCGATGCGCCGCGGCTGCGGCCGGCGGATCACACAACGTCAGATACGTCAGGCGCTCAGTTCGATCAATATGCCTGGCGCGCAGCGCGCGCAATACTGCAGCGTTGTCGGCTGCGGATCCGCCGGTGGGCGCATCGCCTGCGTCCCCCACTACGGTGAGTCCGTCGGCGGCGTGGGCGCTACGGATCGCCTCGTCCAGGGAAACCAGCGCCGGGTCGAAGTCATGACGTCGGCTCCAGGCCATATCAGCCAATTCAGTGGCCACCTGCTCGGCTTGCGCGACATCGTTATCCGCGCATACCAGCGCAGCAAATCCAAGTTGAGGAATGTCGAGCCAAGGCTGCACCGGAAAAATGGAGGCGTGGAGCGCCCGGCCCTGCTGTTCGGCCTGCCGCGCCGCCTCTGCCACCCCTTGCAATGGTCCATCCGAGGTCCGCGCCGCCGAGGCGCTGAGCACCATAGGCCGCTTTACCAAAGCCATTACCGGTTTGCGCTTGCCCGCCAGGGTATCGAGCATCAAGCGCGCCGTACGTTGTCCGGTCTCGTAAATGTCCAGATGCGGGTAAGTCTGGAAGCCGACATGAAAGCAGTTCGGTTGCAGCATCTTCGGCGTGATATGGCCATGCAGATCGAAGCAAATACCGATAGGCACGTGCGCGGGCAGTATTGCGCGCATGCGCTCGATGATCTCCCCGTCCCCGCCGCCGTCGTCGTCTTCCACCATTAGCGCCCCATGCAGCGCCAGCAGCAGACCATCCACGGGACCCGCCGCGCGCAAGCGCGCCGCCAGCTCATCCAGCAGCGCCTCGAAAGTGGCCCGGGTCAAGGGACCGCTGGCCACTGCTTCGGTGGCTATCAGTGGTACGGGTACGGCACCGGCTTCCCGCAATACCGAAAGAAACCCCGGAATCGCCACATAGAGTCCCTTGTAATCGGGGCGCAATAGTTCATTGCCCCGCAGGAACAGGCACTGCTTAAAGGTCTGCAGGACCGTAGGCATCGGCGAGAAGGAATTGGATTCCTGCGACAGCAAACCGACGGCTATGTGATATGCCATAATTGCGGCTCCTGCAAAGCGCGCACCTACAGCGCCTTGGCTATTAGCATGAAATCAACTAAGCGAACACTGCGATCTCAGGCGTGGTTTTCCGGACACGATCGCAATGCGTTCATTCATCGATCGTGGATGCGTGGCTTTCCGGCTGACGAATTCGACGGACGGCCCGTAATTGGAATCTGCAACACATTCTCGGAACTGACCCCGTGCAATGCACATCTGCGTGATCTGGCAGAGCATGTAAAGCGCGGCGTCTGGGAGGCTGGCGGGCTTCCGCTGGAATTCCCCGTTACCTCGCTCGGCGAGACGAATATCCGCCCGACCGCGATGATACTGCGAAATCTCGCCAGTATCGATGTGGAGGAGTCGATACGCTGCAACCCGATCGACGGTGTCGTGCTGCTGGTGGGGTGCGACAAAACCACACCGGCCCTGCTGATGGGCGCGGCCAGTTGCGATGTGCCTGCCATTGTCGTCTCCGGAGGGCCCATGCTGCGCGGTACGTTTCGGGGCCGGGACATCGGTTCGGGCACCGACGTATGGCGATTGAGTGAGGAGGTCAGGGCCGGGCAGCTGAGCCTGGTCGATCTGGCCGCGGCCGAGAGCGGAATGAACCGGTCTGCCGGCAGTTGCAACACGATGGGAACGGCCTCGACTATGGCCTGTTTGGTCGAGGCGCTGGGCGTGGCATTGCCAGGCAACGGAGCAATCCCCGCAGTCGACTCGCGCCGCAGCGTGCTTGCTCATATGGCGGGCCGTCGAATCGTCGATCTGGTCACCGAAGACGTTCGCCTTTCGCGCCTTCTGAGTAAGGCTGCGTTCGAAAATGCGATCCGTGTCAATGCCGCGATCGGCGGCTCAACCAATGCGGTGGTGCATCTGATCGCCATAGCCGGGCGCATCGGCGTGGATTTGAATCTCGATGACTGGGACCGCCAGGGTCGGGGGATACCCACCGTGGTTAATCTGATGCCATCGGGCCGATTCCTCATGGAGGATTTTGCCTACGCCGGCGGCTTGCAAGCGGTCGTGCGCCAGTTGCTGGAGGCGCGACTGCTCAATGGCGAGCTAATGACCGTCAATGGGAAGACGCTCGCGGAAAATGCGGGCGGCGCGGCGGTTTTCAACACCGAGGTGATTCGACCCGTAGCGGCACCGATGACTGCGGACGGCGGCATCGCGGTTCTGCGCGGCAATCTCGCACCCAATGGCGCGGTGCTCAAGCCGTCCGCTGCGACTGCGGAGTTGATGCAGCATACGGGCCGCGCGGTTGTGTTCGATTCGATCGATGAGTTTCATGCGCGAGTTGATGAACCGACGCTCCAGATCGATGAGAGCTGCATCATGGTGCTGCGTAACTGCGGCCCTTGTGGTTATCCGGGCATGGCCGAAGTCGGCAACATGCCACTGCCTGCGAAGCTTCTGGCGCGCGGCGTGCGGGATATGGTGCGAATCTCCGATGCGCGCATGAGCGGCACCGCCTACGGCACGGTCGTACTTCACATCGCCCCGGAAGCCGCTGTCGGCGGACCGCTGGCACTTGTGCAAGAGGGTGATCAAATAGTATTGGACGTACCAGCCCGCCGACTGGAGCTGCTCGTCGATGCTGCAGAGCTCGATCGTCGGCGGCAAGCCTGGCGCGCGCCGGCGATCGGGAGGCTGGGTTATCAGGGCTTATATGTCGAGCACGTACTGCAGGCGGACCGCGGGTGCGATTTTGACTTCCTGGTCGGCTGTCGCGGCGCGCCGGTTCCTGCGGAATCGCACTGAACAAAAGGCGGCCCGCGCCCCCGAGTGCGCCGCTGCCCTTGCACCGTGAGCACGCGAGTCTTGCAAACACCCCGACTGACTCTGCGCCACTTCGATCGCGCCGATGCACCCTTTATTTTTGAACTCTTGAACGAACCATCCTGGCTGCAACACATTGGCGACAAGGGTATTAAGACGATCGCCGACGCCGAGCGCTATATTCAGGCCGGCCCGACAGCCATGTATGCCCGACTCGGCTTTGGCCTATACCTGGTCGAATTGACGGGCAGCGGCGAATCCGTGGGAATGTGCGGTCTCATAAAGCGCGACACATTGGATGACGTCGATCTGGGGTTTGCTTTCTTGTCGCGCTTCTGGGGCAACGGTTATGCTTATGAAGCAGCCACGGCCGTGATGTCGCATGCCAGAACGCGGCTTCGTATCTATC
>JBEKUL010000077.1:0-16329 GCA_049515055.1 Steroidobacteraceae bacterium
ATCATGGCCCGCCATGCAGAGGCGGGCGATAAGGGTTGAGAAGAGCATAAGGTCTGCCTCCCGCAGTACCGTGGGTTGCGCGCTTTCACGCGCCGAGCCACATGTAGAGCGCTGCAAGAGCGTCATCTACACCAAACACAAGAGGCAGACCATGGATGAGGTTATCACGGCATATGTGGGATTGGACTCGCATGCTGAATCCACGGCGATCGCGGTGGCTGAAGTGGGGAGCGCTGCACCGCGATTTATAGGCATGGTGGGGGCGAGGTTTGCTGAGCTGGGCAAGGCGCTGGGGAAGCTCGGCCAGCCAAGGGATCTGCAGATCGTCTATGAGGCGGGGCCTTGCGGATATAGCTTGGCACGACAACTGCGCCAGGCGGGCTATCGCTGCGAGGTGGTGGCGCCGTCGAAAGTACCGCGTCGAGCAGGAGATCGAGTCAAGACCGACCGGCGCGATGCACTCACTCTGGCGGGCCTGGCAAGGGCCGCGACTCTTAGCTTCGTCGTAGTGCCGGACGAGCGCGACGAGGCGATGCGGGACTTGAGCCGCGCTCGGATCGATGCGGTGCGAGCGCGCCACAAAGCGCGCCAGCAGCTCAAGGCGCTGCTCTTGCGGCACGACCGGCGCTACACCGGGAAGAGCTCCTGGACGGCGGCTCACGAGCGATACTTGGCGACGATATCCTTTGACCATCGCGCACAGGACATCGCCTTCGTGGAGTATCGGCGGGCGGTCAGCGAAGCCCACGCGCGCGTCCAGCTTCTGTCTGAGGCGCTGAGCCAGGAGCTTGAACACTGGCGCATGCGTGCGCTGGTGCAAGCCTTGATGACGCTGCGCGGGGTGGATCAACAAATCGCTACGTGCCTGGTGGCCGAACTGGGTGAGTTGAAGCGCTTTGCGCATCCACGTGAACTGATGAGTTATCTGGGGCTGGTCCCCAGCGAACACTCCAGCGGTCAGAAGCGTCGTCTGGGAGCGATCACCAAGACCGGGAACAGCCATGCGCGGCGCATGCTCATCGAGGCAGCGTGGAACTACCGCTTCCCGGCTCGCATCAGCTTGCGACTGCAGAAACGCCAGGAACAGCAGCCCGCTGCGGTTCGCGAGATCGCCTGGCGAGCGCAGTTGAGGCTGCATTATCGCTATCGGCGGCTCACTGCTCGTGCCCTGCAACCCAATAAGGTCTGCGTGGCTATCGCGCGTGAGCTGGTCGGCTTCATCTGGAGCATCGGCCAACAGGTCATAGTTAGTCACTAAAGCTCGACACAACCAGGAGAGCTCCATGACCTAATCGGGCACCACACCAGATCGGCAACGCGATGCGCGGCACACGGTGAGGGGAATCCTCGAAAGCACTACGTGAGCATCCCCATTGGAATGATCTCCGAACCTAGAGCGAGGCAGCCCCGCGACGGACCGATGCAATGCGGTAGCCAACCCGCGGATATCAGCCTGATCCATCGTCGCTTGAGAGCTGCCGCGCGTCGCGTTGCCCATCCGGTGCGAACAAAACACCCCATCCGAAATGAAAGCCCCGGTGCGTGAGACCGCAAGGATCACCCCTGCATCAGTTGACAAGGGCGGGCCATATCAGTGCTTGATGCTTGAGCGGCTTTTTCAGAAAATCATCGCGCGCTGCCGACTGCACGTTGACCTGCAAGGATTCGCGCCCGCGCGTGAGCCGCAGTGGCACGCGCGCACCGGCCGCACCGGTGCTCCAGAGCCCGCGCAGAAACTGCGGCAGCGAGCACACGCGCTGCCCGCTGACCTCATCGATGATGTCGCCCAGGCGCAGGCCCGCGCGGTGCGCAGGTCCATCGCGTGTCAGGCCGGCCACGATGACATGATCGGCCTGCTCGGCCGTGTAGATCCCCAGCCACGGGCGCGGCTGACTGCGCGGTCGGCCGAATGCGATCATGTCATCGAAGACGGGCGCGAGCAGGTCCACCGGCACGAACATGTTGGCATCGAAGCGCTCCTGCGCCATCGACTCCTCGACAAACAGTGAGCCGATGCCCAGCAGTCGTCCATCCTCACCGACCAACGCAGTGCCGCCCCATTGCGGGTGTGGGGGCGCGGTGAACAGCGCGTCGTCGAGCAGGTATTCCCAGTAGCCGGCGAATTCGCGCCGCGCGATCAGGCGCGCCTCGAGCGAGTGACGCGCCCCGCCGTGCCCGACGACGATGACGCGATCCCCGACCGCCAGCGCACTGGCCGAGCCGCGCTCGAGCACCGGAGCGTCCAGGGTGCCCAGCGGCTGTACCAGCCCGAAGCCGCTCACCTGATCGAACGCGAGCGGGTAGGCCTCGACGACCCTGCCGTCATAGTCGGTGAGCCAGATCGATTCGGCCTCGGTGATCAGATAGCCGATCGTGAGCACGACCTTGCGTGCGGCAGCGCGGATCACGACCCCATGACCGATGCGATCGGTACCGAGAATCGAGGCGGTGTGGGCGTCTTCACTCGTCTCGGTGTGCAGCAACACGACGGCTCGATAAACGCTTTGCAGGTCGAATTGCAAGCCATCCTGTCGCGGCTGCAATGCCTGCGGCAGTTCCCATTCCTCGACGGTCGCCATGGTTACAATGCTAAAGGAGATCGGCTGCCCGGATCCAGATTGGTGCTGCGCGGCTAGAACTGCAGACTGGCCTCGAAGACAATGACGGCATCGCCGATGATGCTGACGCTGCGCAGCTGGCGCTGCTCGAGCGACAACACGACGCTCACGCGTCCGGGTCGATCGACGAAATGACCCTGCGCACCGGTGAACTCGATGATGCCGGGCGCATCGCTCGCGCCAGGCGCGCTCACGCGAATGAGCTCCTGCTGCAACAGATAGGCGCCGAGTAGTGCGTGCGCATTGCCGCTGACCGGATCCTCCTCGATGCCCAGTGCGGGGCAGAACATGCGCGCCTCGCTGAACACGCCGGCCTGTGCGGGCTGCAGCGTGAAGAGGAAATAGCCTGGCGCGCCGATACGCGCGGACAGCGCGCTCAAGCGCGCGAAATCCGGGCGTGCGCGCGCGAGCACGCCCGCCTGCGCCACGCCGAGCAACACGCGCGCGCCGCTCTGACCGGCGATCGCGCCCGGGCAGCGCGGGTCCAGATCCGCGCGCTGCAGTCCCAGGGCCTCGAGCACGAGCTCGAGCTCAGTCTCGCCAAGTGCGCGCGCCGGTGGTGGGGGCGGCTGGCGAATCGCAATGCGCGGCGGGCTCGCGCTCAGCGTGTCGACCTCGACGATGCCGCTCTGCTGCCGCTGCCGGGGCCGTGGGGACAGCTGCAGCGCCGCGAGCACCGCATGTGCGGCAAGCGTCGCATGTCCGACGAAGGCCGCCTCAGCGCGTGGCGTGAAGAATCGCACGCGCAGGTCGTGATCCGGGCCGTCGGCGGGCAGCACGAAGGCGCAATCGCCGGTATTGAGCTCGCGGGCCAGTGCGCGCATGTCCTGCTCGGACAGATGCTCGGCATCGAGCACGACGCCGGCCGGATTGCCGCAGAAGCGCTGCGTGGTGAAGGCATCGACCTGAAACACGCGCACCGTGGCGCCCATGCGAGCTCCCGAGGGCTGCGCTAATTGTGGCCGGGCGGCAGATCGTAGCGCACGGTGAGGCCGATCTGGCGCGGATCGCCGAGCTGCAGAAACGACTGATTCGGATAATTGGGCGGAACCAGACCGAAGTAGAAGCCCTGCTGCGCGTACTGCACGTTGAACACATTGCGCACCCACAGGCTCGAAGTCCAGGCGCCGCGCTGATAGCCGATGCGCAGATTCTCCAGATGATAGGAATGCGAGGTCTGAGCGTCGCTGGTGTAATAGTAGAAGCTGTCGATCGCGTGCGAGTCAAGGCGTGCAAACAAGCCGCCGGGATCGTGAAATTCGACTGCCGCGGAGAATTCATAGCCGGGGGCGAAGGGCTGCGCGCGGCCGTCGATGTCCAGATCGCTGAACACGCCGGTGACGCCCAGAAAGCGCGTACGCAACAAGGCCGCGCTGCCTGAAAGCCGCCAGCGCGTGCCCAGGCTGTAGCTGCCCTCGGACTCGAGGCCGAAGTTCTCCCCCTGCGCCGCATTCTGCGTGAAGAACACATAGTCGAGCGGATTGTTCGGTTGCAGTTGCTCGGACAGGTAGACCTGCATGTCTTGCCGGCGCATGTAGAAGACGTCCGCGGTCCATTGCGCAGGGCTGCCGGCCGGCAGGTGCTTGAAGCCGCTCTCGAGGCTCCAGAGCGACTCCGGCCCGAAACTGCGCTGCTCGGACAGTATCTGCGAGCCGATGTTGAAGCCCCCGCCCTTGTAGCCGCGCGCCAGCGTCAGGTAGAAATTCTCACCCTCGCCGAAGTGGCGCATCCAGGACAGATTGCCGCCGAGCATGTCGTTGATCTGTGCCGCAAAGGGGGTCAGGGTATCGGCACTGTCGGCATAGTCGGCGTCGCGCCGCTCCACGCGCAGGCCCGCGGTGATGCTCGAATGCGCTCCGAGATCGGCGTCCAGCGAGCCATACGCCGCCACATTGGTCGCCCCATACTGACTGCTGAGCTCACTGCTGCCGATACCGGCGTCATAGGCGTTCCAGTAGTAGCCCTCCAGATCGGACTCGGTCAGGCGCAGCGCATACACGCCAAAGAGCCAGTGCACCCGTCCAAACAGCGCGGCCGACGCATCCCCCGTGAGCCGCAGGTCCTGTGCATACGTGCGCCGGTAGCGATTGTCACTTTGAAAATAATCGTACGGCGCGTAACCCGTGGTGGCGAGCCAGAAGGGGTCATTACCCCAGTCGCCGTCGAAGGAGTACACGATCGCGGAGCTGGCCGCGCTGCTGACGCTGCGCAGCTCCCCGAGCCCCGGGATGGTCTCGATCAGGCGCAGGGCGATGCCGTTGGAGAGCTGCGCGTCGCGGCCGGGCTGATTGGAATAGGTCGTGCGGGTGTTGTAGACCGACCAGGCATCGTAGCCATTGTCGATAGCCACATGCATGAGCGTGAGGTCTGCCTGCAACGAGTCGCTGGGCTGCCAATGCAATTTGCCGCGCAATGTGCCCTCGTCGTAGCCATTGGTCGAGTTCATGTCATAGAAGGCGTCGTGACGAAAGCCGTCGCTGCGAAAATCCTGCGCTACCAGGCGCCAGCCCGCCGCGCCCGAGTCCAGGCCGTCGCCGATCACGAGCCCGACGGCACGCGTGCTGTAATCAGCGCCGGTGGCTTCGCCGTGCAGCTCGGGAGCGTTGCCCGGATCGGCGGTGCGCACGCTGATGAGCCCGGCCAGTGCGTCGGCGCCGTAGATGGTGCCCTGTGGACCTCGCAGCACCTCGATCTGCTGCGTATCGAACAATGTCGCCGGCATGCCGACACCGGAGAAATCGATGTCGTCGATCAGAAAGCCGACCGATGGATTGGGTGCGCCCTGGTATTGCTCGACCTCGCCGATGCCGCGCAGCTGAAAGAAGCGCGGCCGCGATGTGCCTGCCGCCCAGTTCAGATCGGGAATCTCGCCGAGCACATCCTCGAAATGCTGCACGCCCGCCAAGCGCAAGGTATCGGCGTCGAGCACGCTCACGCTCTGCGGCAGATCGGCTGCAGGCGTAGGCTGCAGCGCCGCGCTGATTACGATCTCATTGAGCGTATCCTCGCTGGCGAGTGCCCACGGCGCGACCGCGCTCGACAGGGCCCAGAAAGCAAGCCAAGCGCGCCATGCGTGTGAGTGCTGAGGATGCATGCACCTGCTCCCTACGCCGGTACTAACCGGATCAGGTTCAACGGGTTCGCCGCACTGCGCGGCATCTCAGGTCCGAAGCCGGACCACCCCAAGGTCTGGGCGCGACTATCGGGCAACCGCGGCCTGGTTGCAAGCGCGCTTGGGCCGTGCCGAGGCTCGGCTAGAATGAGCCTCCGGCACGAGTCGATCCAAACAGGAGCGCGACGATGGACGTAGGCGTTGAGATCAGCCTCTATCCGCTGCATCAGCAGTACATCGGGCCGATCAAGGATTTCATCGCGCGGATCAATGCCGAGGGGGATCTGCGCATCGTCACCAACAGCATGAGCACGCAGATCTTTGGCGACTACGCTACGGTCATGCAGCGGCTCGTGCGTGAAGTGGGCACGAGCTTCGAGAGCCTGCAGCGCGACCAGGCGCGGGCCGTTTTCGTGCTCAAGATCCTCGGGCCCATGGCGACGTGATCGACGCGCTGGCGCGCGAGCTGTACGCCACCAGCGCACTCGAGGCGCTCGCGGTACTGCTCGGCGTGATCTACGTGCTGCTGATCCTCAAGCGCAACCGCCTCGGCTGGGTAGCCGGAGCCATCAGCTCTGCGATCTACGTGTATTTGTCAGCGCGCGCGCGCTTGCCGATGCAGTCGGCGCTGCAGGTCTACTACGTGCTGATGGCGGCGTACGGCTGGCACATCTGGACGCGCTCACGCGATCAGCCTGGCGGCGGCATCAGCCGCTGGCCGCTGCGCCGGCATGTGCTGGTGCTGGCTGCGCTGCTGTGCCTGAGCGCGCTCACAGCGCAGTGGCTCAAGCGCGAGACTCACGCCGCGTGGCCGTATCTGGACTCCATGACGACCTGGACCGGTCTGCTCGCCACCTGGCTGGTGGCGCGCATGAAGCTCGAGAACTGGCTCTACTGGATCGGGGCCGATGTCGTGACGGTGTTTCTGTTCGCGGCGCAGGGCTACCCGTTTTCGGCAGTGCTGTTCATGACCTATGCGATTATCGCCGTGTTTGGCTATCGCGAATGGCTGCGCAAATACCACCAGCAGATCGCCTGAGCGCGCCGCCGCCATGGGCGCTCGCGCACGTGCCGGGACTGGAACGAGGGCAGCCGCCGCTGCGAGTCGCGCGCCTGGCCGGCGGCAGCGTGAACGAGGTCTTTCGCGTTGACAGCGCCGCCGGCTGTTTCGCGTTGCGGCTCGACGGTCCCGCCTGGCGTCGTCCGGGGGTCGATCGGCAGCGCGAGCTCAGGCTGCTGCGCCCGGCCTACGCGGCCGGTATCACCCCGCCGCTCATCTACGCTGATGCGAGCCGCCAGGGTTTGCTCATCAGCGTCTATGAGTCCGGGCGGCTCTGGAGCGGCGCAGACTACGAGGACGTGCAGGCTTTGCGGCGCCTGGGCGAGCGGCTCCATGCGCTGCACCACCTGCCGGCGCCCGAGCTTGCGCTGTTCGATCCCTGGCAGGTCGCGCAGGAGTATGTGCGACTGATCCAGGTCGCCCGATCCGCGCTCGTGCCCGCACAGTGGCTGCGCGAGACCCTGAATAGACTGCAGCGAGCGTGCGCACGGCTGCCCGATGAGGCCGGCAGCGCCTGCATCGTTCACGGCGATCTCACCCAGGCGAACCTGCTCGAGGGTTCGCGCTTGTGGCTGCTCGATTGGGAATACGCACAACTCAGTGATGCGCTCATGGACCTCGCCTGCGTGCTGGCCTACTACCCGGGTGCGCAGCGCCACAGCACCGAGTTGGCGGCTGCGGCCGGGCTGCACAGCGCGCGCCTGTCTGAGGCGCTGGCGCCGCGCATCTACGTGCATCGCTCGCTCGGGTGGCTCTGGCACCTCGCGCGCGCTGAGCAGCCTGGTCCCGTGCCGTGAGGGCAGTCGGCGGGGCTGGCATCCGGGCTGCGCGGCCGGCAAACTAACGCGTCTACGAGGAGTGCTCATGCCGACCGTGCGGGTGATCGATCGCGATAATGTGGAGCGCGCCGTGGAGGCGCCCAGCGGGGCGACGCTCATGGAGCCGCTCAGGGATATGGATGAGGGGGTAGCGGCGATCTGCGGTGGCATGTGCTCGTGCGCGACCTGTCACGTCTATGTCGATCAGGAGTGGTTGGCCAGGTTGCCGCCGCCGATGTCGGATGAGAGCGATATGCTGGGAGACCTCAATGACCGGCGCGAGAACTCGCGTCTGTCCTGCCAGATCGTGCTGCAGGATTCGCTGTCGGGACTGCGGGTCACAATCGCGCCTGAGGAATAGTTCCAAACCCCAATGCGCTGGACATTCGTGATATTGATCTGCGCTGCCGCGCTGACTGGCGCGCGCATCGCGTACACGTTGTACAAGGCACGCGGCTCACAAGAGGATGATTGGGACGCGCGCCTGGTGCAGAACCTGCGCGCCGCGGGCGGTAATGCTTTCACGCCCTACGAGGTCGATTTCTTCTTCAACCTTCCGAGCGAGGAGGCCTGTGCGGCGCTGCGCGCGCTGATCGAGCCGGAGGGCTTTGCGTTCGATCAGCGTCTGATGGGCGGGGAGGGCGCCAGCGGCTATTCGCTGCACGCGCGCAAGCGCTTGCGCATCTCGGTGTCCGAGATGCAGGGCTACTCAGGGCGCTTTCGTGTCCTGGCAGAACAACATGGCGGTCATTACGACGGCTGGATGACCGATCCGTCGCGCACCTGATCAGCGCGCGGGCTAGGCACGCGGCTGGCTCTTGCGCTCGGTCTGGCGCTTGACGGCTTCGGCGGCGGCGCGAATCGCCTCGGCATCGCCCAGGTAGCGGCTGGCGCGCGGCCTGAGCGCATCGTCGAGCTCGTACAGCAGCGGCACGCCAGTAGGAATGTTCAGCTCGACGATGGCCTGCTCCGAGAGCCCATCGAGCATCTTGACCAGCGCCCGCAGGCTGTTGCCGTGCGCGACGATCAGCACCTCGAGGCCGCGCTGCAGTGCCGGCGCGATGCGCTCGCTCCAATAGGGCAGCACGCGCGTCAGGGTGTCCTTGAGCGATTCGGTCGCCGGCAGATCGGCCGCATCCACGCCGCGATAGCGCGGATCGAAGCGCGGATGACGCGGGTCATCGCTCGTCAGGGCTGGCGGCCGTATGTCATAGCTGCGGCGCCAGATCTGTACCTGCTCGGCGCCGTGGCGCTCGACGGTCTGCGCTTTGTCCAGACCCTGCAGGGCGCCGTAATGGCGCTCATTGAGCCGCCAGCTGCGCTCGACCGGCAGCCAGAGCAGATCGAGCTCCTCGAGCATGAGCCACTGGGTGCGGATCGCGCGTTTGAGCACCGAGGTGAACACCAGATCCGGCACGATGCCCTCGCGCTTGAGCTCGCGTCCGGCCTGTCGCGCCTCATCGCAGCCGAGCGGCGCCAGATCGACGTCCGTCCAGCCGGTAAACAAATTCTCGATATTCCAGGTGCTCTGGCCATGACGCACGAGCACGAGATTTGCGGCCACCGCCAGCTCCTTAGTAGTGGCTGAAAGGAGCTCTTTATAGCAGAGCGCGCCGCTCAGGGCAGGGGCAACGGGCCCGGAGCGGCTGCAAGCGCCTGCAGCGCCTGGACCACAACGCTCAAGGCGGCCAGATCGGGACTCGCGAGCGCGCGCGCATCGCGCAAGACCTGCTCCCAGCGTGCGAGCGCGCTGGATCCCGGGCCGTGCCGATCGCCTGTGCTGGCGCCAGCCCGGGGGGCCAACAGGGCGGCGGCGCTCAGCTGGCGGTGGGCGCGCAGGCTCGCGCTCTGCAGCTGTGCGCGCGCAGCTCTGCTCCAGCTGCCGGTTGCGGGCAATTGCTCGATGGTCGCGTGCAGCCAGTCCAGACCGAGTCGGGCGCCGAGGCTGAAGTGCGTGCGCACAACCGCGCGTGCCCCTGCGCCTGAAATGCGCATGAGCTCGACCAGATCGGGAGCGACCTTGAGCGGTTCGAGTACTGCGAGGCTCTCGCTCAGTCGCGACGGCAAACCGGCTGCCGCATAGTGCTGGCAGTGCGCCTGGTAGCGCTCGCGATCCAGCGCCTCGAGTGCCGCGGGCGTCACGTGCGCCAGCTCCCGCAGCCGCGGCGTCAATTCGGCCACGGCGGCTCCAACCTCGCTGTAATCGCGACGATGCTCGAGCAGCCAGCGCGTCAGCAGCCGCAGATACGCGCTGGTCACGAGCAGCGCCTCGTACTGATCGGCGGCTTTGATACGCCCGTCGAGCGCCTCGATTTCGGACCACAAGCGGCGCAGGTCCGCGCTGTCGCGCGCGATCGTATAGGCGCGCGCGATCTCGGCGGCGCTGGGGCCGCCACCGCGCGCGCTCTCCAGCAGCAGCGCCGGGCCGATGCGATTGACGATACTGTTGGTGGTCGCGGTCGTGATGATCTGCCGGCGCAGTCGATGGCGTTGGATTCGTCGCGCAAAGCGCTCTCGCATGGCCTGGGGAAAGTAGCGCTCGAGCTCGCGCGCCAGGTAAGGATCATCGGCGCCGCCGCTGCTGGACAGAGCATTGTTGAGCGCGATCTTGCCGTACGAGAGCAGCAGCGCGAGCTCGGGGCGCGTCAGGCCGCGGCCCTGGCGGCGCCGCTGTTCGATCTCCTCGTCATCGGGCAGGAACTCGACCGCCCGATCAAGCTCGCCCTGGCGCTCGAGCCAGCGCAGCAGTTGCTGGTGCTCCGAGAGCTCCTCGAGCGCGCGCTGCTCCATCAGACTGATGGCCTGGCTCTGCAGATAATTGTTGCGCAGTACGAGCGCGGCGACCTCATCAGTCGCGCCCGCCAGCAGGCGATTGCGCCGCGGCCGCGGGATCGGCGGCGCGGCATCGAGCAGTATCTTGAGGTTGACCTCGACATCCGAGGTGTTCACGCCGGCCGAGTTGTCGATGAAATCGGTATTGATCTTGCCGCCGTGCGCCGCGTATTCGACCCGGCCGCGCTGCGAGAAGCCCAGATTGCCGCCTTCGCCGACCACGCGCGCGCGCAATTGGCCGCCGTTGACGCGCACGGCGTCATTGGCACGATCGCCGATCTCGCCGTTGCGCTCGCTGGAGGCTTTAACGTAGGTGCCGATGCCGCCGTTCCAGAGCAGATCGACCCGCATGCACAGGATCGCGCGGATGATCTCCGGCGTGCTCGCGCGGGCCTGCGGCAAGTCGAGCAGCGCGCGCGCCTCGGGCCCGAGTGCCACGGTCTTGGCGGCGCGCTCATAGACGCCGCCGCCGCGCGAGATCAGGCGTCGGTCGTAGTCGTTCCAGCCCGAGCGCGGCAGTCTGAACAGGCGCGCGCGCTCGCGAAAGCCGCGCTCAAGCTGTGGGCTCGGATCGATGAAAATGTGCTGCTGGTTGAAGGCGGCGACCAGCCGCATCCGGCGCGACTGCAGCAAGCCGTTGCCGAACACGTCGCCCGACATGTCGCCGATGCCGGCCACGGTGAAGTCAGCGCGCTGGATATCGCGATTGAGCTCACGAAAGTGGCGCTTCACGCATTCCCAGGCGCCACGGGCCGTGATGCCCATTTTCTTGTGGTCGTAGCCGCTGGAGCCGCCCGATGCAAACGCATCGCCGAGCCAGAAGCCATATTCGGCCGCGATCGCATTGGCGCGATCCGAGAAGCTCGCGGTGCCCTTGTCGGCCGCCACCACCAGGTACGGATCATCGCCATCGAGCCGTCGCACCTGCGCCGGCGGCACGACCCGGGCGCCAACGATGTTATCGGTGAGCCCGAGCAGAGCGCGGATGTAGCTCTCGTAGCACTCGATGACCTCGCGCTGCTGCAGCTCGCGCGGCGCACCGGGCAGCAGCCGGCGTGCGATGAAGCCGCCCTTGGCCCCCACCGGCACGATCAGCGTGTTCTTGACGTGCTGCGCTTTGAGCAGTCCGAGAATCTCGGTGCGAAAATCCTCCGGCCGCTCCGACCAGCGGATGCCGCCGCGCGCAATCGCGCCCATGCGCAGGTGCACCCCTTCGAGCCGCGCACTGTGCACGAAGATCTCGAACGCCGGGCAGGGCCGCGGTAGTGCCGGGATACGGCTCGGATCGAGTTTCAGCGCCAGCCACGGGCGTGGCCGGCCCGTGCTATCGCGCTGAAAGTAGTTGGTACGCAGCGTCGAGCGAATCACAGCCAGGAACGCCCGCAGTATGCGATCCTCATCGGGGCTGAGCAGCGCTTCGATTGCGCGCGCGATGCCGCGCTCGAGCACTCTGATGCGCGCTCGCGCGCGGCGCGTCACGATCGGTGCCAGCCGCTGCTCGAACAACAGGCACAGGGCGCGGGCGCTATGGGGGTGCGCGGCAAGCACGCGTTCCATGTAGGACTGGCTGAACGGAATGCCCGTCTGCAACAGATAGCGGCAACAGGCGCGCAGCAGCGTCACCTGCGCCACGCTGAGCGCGGCGCCGATCAACAGGCGATTGAAGCCGTCATCGTCCAACTCACCGGCGCGCACCGCGCGAAAGGCGGCGAGCACCTGCTGCTCAATGCGGGGCACCTCAAAGCGCTGGTGTGGATAGTGCTCGAGCTCGAAATCCTGGATCCAGACCGCCGCACGAGTCTCCAGGCTCAGGCGATATGGGCGCTCGGCGATCACCCGCAGGCCGAAGTGCTCGAAGGTCGGTAATACTTCCGAGATCGAAAGGGCCTCCCCGCGCCGGATGATCACCAGATGCACGCCGTAGGCAGGCTGCATCGGCGCGCGATAGAGCCGCAATTGCATGTGCTCGGTGGCGCCCTCGATCGATTCAATTGCGACGATGTCCTCGACCGCACGCGCGGCCTCGACGTCCTGGCGGTAGGAGGCCGGAAAGGCCACCGCATAACGACGCTCCAGCGCGTGCACGCGGCCTTCATCGAATCGGGCCCGCAACGCACCGCGCAGCCGATCGCGCCATGACACCAGCGCCTCGGCGATCGCCTGCTCGAGCCGCTCGGCGTGCACCCGCGGGCGGCTGGTGAGATCGACACGCACCAGAATGTGCAATTGCGCGAGTGGCGCATCCCCGATCGAGAGGCTCGAATCCAGTGAATTGCCGTGCAGTGCCGTGCTCAGCAGCTGCTCGATGCGCGCTTGCGTCTCCGGGTCGCAGCGCTCGCGCGGCAGGTACACGAGGCAGGACCAGAAGCGTTGGAATTCATCACGTCGCAATATCAGGCGCACCCGCTGGCGCTCTTGCAGGACGAGCACCGCGCGCGCGCAGCGGATCAGATCCGGCACGCTGGCCTGAAACAGCTCGTCGCGCGGCAGGGTCTCGAGAATATGCTGCAGACGCTTGCCATCGTGGCTGTTGGCGGCGAAAGGGAAGTGCTCGACCACACGCTTGAGCTTCAGTCGCAGCCACGGCACCTGGCGTGGATCGCTGTTGTAGGCGCTGGAGTTCCATAGTCCCAGAATGCGTGCCTCGCCGATCACGCGGCCACGCTGATCAAAACGCTTGACGCCGACATAGTCGAGGTAGCCCGGGCGGTGTACGCTCGAGCGCACATTGGCCTTGGTGATCACGAGCAGCTCGCGCGTTCGCAGCGCCTGGCGAATGTTGGCGGCGCTGGCCGCGCTGACCCGAGCGCCGCGGCGCGGGCGGCGTAGCAACCCGAGCCCGCTCGCGGGCACCGGCAGCAGCTCGAGCTTGCGAGCGCGTCGCTTCAGCACGTTGTCGCGGTAGCCCAGAAAGGTGAAGTGGTGCGCCTCCATATAGAGCAACAGCGCGCGGCTCTCGCTGATGACGTCGGCCGGCAACGGCGGCGGATTGCGACTGATCTGCGCGCACAGTTTGAGCACCGCATTGCGCATGCGCATCCAGTCCTTGCAGGCCGCGCGCACGTCGCGCAGCGCCGCGAGCAATCGTCGTTGCAGGTGCTGTGCCTCGGCAGCGTCCGCCAGGCGCTCGATGCGCAGGTATTGCCAGGACTCGTGCCAGCCCTCTTCGGCCTGCAGGTCCTGGTCGAGCTCGATGAGGCGGCCATCGGCGTCGCGCCGCACGTGCAGGATCGGATGGATGATGATCTGCGCCGACAGCCCTGCCTGCGTCAGCGTCATACGCAGTGTGTCGACCAGAAACGGCATGTCGTCGGTGACTAATTGCACCGCTGAGCTCAGCGGCGCCCCCGCCTGAGCCGGCGCGAGTTCAGCGCTCGGTACACCGATCACACCCAGGAGGATCTGATGGCGGCCCCGCTGATAGGCGAATTGAATCTGTGCGCTGCAGGCCGCGCGCAGCACGTCCTGATCGAAGCGGCGCCATTCCTCGCGCGGTACCGAATCCTGCCAGGCGCGCAGCAGCGTCGCGCTCAACTGCCCGACGCTCGGGCGTCGGCGCGCGCCGCCGCGGCTCATTCCTCGCGCTCGAGATCGGCCATGAGCGCGCCGAGGAAGCGCACCGCCTCGCCCCCGGTGACCACGCGATGATCAAAAGTCAGCGACAGCGGCATGCGCGCATGAATCTCGACCCGATTGTCCACGGCGAGCACGTCCTGGCGCACGCGGCCAGTGCCGAGGATGGCGATCGCGGGCGGCACGATCACCGGCGTGGCATAGCGTCCGGCCATGGTGCCGAAGTTCGACAGCATGAAGGTGAAATCGCGCAGCTCATCGGTCTTGAGCGTGCGCTCGCGCGCGGCGCGCTTGAGCCGCTCGAGCTCAGCACGCAATTGTGCTGCGTCGAGCTTATCCACATGTCGGATCACCGGCATCAGCAGTCCATCGGGCGTGTCGACTGCCACGCCGACATCCAGGTGCTGGAACAATGTGCGTGTCTGCGCGGCCGCGTCATACCAGGCATTCAAAGCCGGCTCGGCGCGCACCGCGCTGGCGATGGCACGCAGCACGCGCAGCGTGTAATCACTGGCTCGCGCCCAGCGATGCAGGTCCGCATCATCGAACACGGTGCAGGCCATGATGTTGTCGCGCGCGAGGCTCATGGTCTGGGCCATCGTACGGCGCAGGCTGCGCAACGCTTCGAGCTGACCTTGCAGGCGCGGGGCTGCGCGCGAGGGGCTCGCGGCCGCAGGGGCTGCCTGCGCGCGCGTGCGCGCGGGTGTACCGGCTGCCAGCACATCATCGAGCATGATCAGGCCGTCGCGGCCACTGCCGGTCAGGCTGTCCAGATCGATCCCCAGGCTGCGTGCCAGCGCGCGCGCGGCCGGAGCGGCCCTGACTCGCGGCGCGGCCGGGGCGGCAGCCCCACGCGCACCCGCTGAGGTGGGGATGTCAGGCACCTGCTGCGGCGCTGGCATGTGTCCCACGACCGTGCCGGCGTCGTCGGCCTGCGGCGGCGCGCCGCCCGCGGCGGCCCCATCCAGGCTGAATTCAATCAGCGGCGCGCCGATCTCGATCCGATCGCCGGGGCTGGCATGCAACGCGACGATCGTGCCGCTAACCGGTGAGGGTACCTCGACGACCGCCTTGGCCGTCTCGACCGAGAGCATCGGTGCATCCACCTCGATGTGATCGCCGACCTGAACGTGCCAGCGCAGGATCTCGGCTTCCGACAAGCCTTCGCCCAGGTCGGGCAACTTGAACACGGTCATGTCTGCATGCCTCCCGCGCGGGTCTGTGGCCGCGATCCTAATCCCCCACGGTTGCCCGGATGCCATCCAGGATCCGAGCCACCCCGGGTATGTATTCGTGCTCGAGCCGGTACAGCGGCATGACCGTGTCGTACCCGGTGACCCGGCGGATCGGCGCGTGCAGGTCGTAGAGCGCCTGCTCCGCCACGGTCGCGGCAATTTCAGCGCCCAGGCCGACGGTGCGCGGGGCTTCATGCACGATCAGCAGCCGCCCGGTCTTGACCACTGAGGTGAGTATGGTCTCGAAGTCGATCGGCGAGAGCGTGCTGACATCGATGACCTCGCAGCTGATCCCATCCGTGGCGACCTGCTCGGCCGCCTTGAGGCTGTCGACCGTCATGGCGCCCCAGGTCACGAGCGTGAGGTCGCTGCCTTCGCGCAGCATATGGCAGTTACCGATCGGCAGCGCCTGGCCATCATCGATAACCTCCTGGCGGGCATAGCGGTACAGCCGCACCGGCTCGAGAAAGATCACCGGATCGGGGTCACGGATCGAGGCGAGCAGCAGGCCGTAGGCGCGCGTAGGCGTGCACGGGCATACCACGCGCAGCCCGGGGTGATGACACAACAGCGCCTCCAGGCTCTCGGAGTGATGCTCGGGTGCGTGGATGCCGCCGCCATGGGGCATGCGCAGCACCAGCGGGCAGGACAGACGACCGCGCGTGCGATTGCGCAGGCGCGCCATATGGCTCGCGATCTGATCGAGCGCGGGGTATATGAAACCCATGAACTGGATCTCCGCGATCGGCCGCAGACCCTGCGCGGCCATGCCGATGGCGGTGCCGGCGATGAGCCCCTCCGCCAGCGGCATATCCTGTACGCGTGACTTGCCGAAGCGCTGCTGCAGGCCGGCGGTGGCTCGAAACACCCCGCCGTTGACGCCAACGTCTTCTCCGAGCACGACCACGGATGGGTCCTCGGCCATCTCCCAGGCGTGCGCCAGGTTGATGGCCTCGACCATCGTAATCTTCGCCATCCGGCCCGTCCTGTCGCGCTAAGACGTGGGCGCTGCGTAGCGACGCGCGTCCTCGCGCTGCGCGCGCAGGCCGACGGGCAGCTGCGCGAAGAGATAGTCGAACAT